>NZ_CP028561.1:2237498-2557141 GCF_002165255.2 Acinetobacter sp. WCHA45
TTTCGGTCGTGAAACTGCTCGTATGGTTGTGCGTCAGCCTTTAGAGCTTTTGGAAGCAACTGAAAAATATGACCTTTACATCACTGTTAAGGGTGGTGGTATTGGTGGTCAAGCTGGCGCAATCCGTCACGGTATTACCCGTGCGTTGATCGCTGCTGACGAAACTTTAAAACCTGCTCTTCGTCAAGCTGGTTTCGTTACTCGTGATGCTCGTGAAGTTGAACGTAAGAAACTTGGTTTACGTAAAGCACGTAAACGTCCTCAATTCTCTAAACGTTAATCGTTTTACGAATTGGACAAAAACCTCGGATTTATCCGAGGTTTTTTTATTTATATAGATCTACATATTTCTAAGATGCTTTTCTTATATTTTTTTAGTATGCTAAACCGTTTACTTGATTAGCTTTGTGATATGTCATCTGTTGAAACGACCCCAGTTCAGGGCATTACGCTTTATAGTCATGCAGATGATTTCCGCTCACATTGGATTCGTTTTTTACTCGCTGAAAAGCAGATTAAATATCATCTGATTATCACCGATCATGAAGATGAAGATTTGGCTGATCTCAACCCCTACAATCAACTTCCTATGTTGATTGAACAAAATCTAAAAC
The DNA here is from genome assembly GCF_002165255.2 of Acinetobacter sp. WCHA45. NCBI lineage: Bacteria > Pseudomonadati > Pseudomonadota > Gammaproteobacteria > Moraxellales > Moraxellaceae > Acinetobacter > Acinetobacter sp. WCHA45. The sequence goes on from NZ_CP028561.1 coordinate 2,238,113, forward strand.
TTTTTTCACCAAATATCATTAGTGAATATCTGGATGATCGCTATCGTCAAAATAAGCTTTATGCGGATGCTCCAATGGCTAGAGCGGAGCAACGTCAATATATTTGGCGTTTTGAACAAGATTGGTTCAAGCTTGCAGATCAAATGCTTAGACATACCGATACACTGAACCCGCAAGAAAAACAAAAAGCCCAGAAAGAACTTAGAGATACGCTTATTTCACTCACCCCATTATTCCAACATTTTCCTTTTTTTATGTCTGAGACGTTTTCAATCTTAGATTGTATGCTCGCACCAATTTTTCTTAGATTAAAAAGTATGGGAATTGAACTTCCACCGCAACATTGCCGACCTATTTTTTTATATTGTCATCGTGTTTTCAGTCGCCCATCTTTCATTAAATCAATGACAGCTCAAGAAAAAAACAGCTACAATGATTTAATTCCTATGATTAAATAAGCTTGTAAATTATGTCAGATCAATTAAATGTTACACCCACACGCCCTTATCTTGCACGTGCCATTTATGAATGGATTTGTGATAACCAATTGACGCCTTATTTACTCGTTGATGCAACACAACAACACACAGATGTTCCTCAACAATTTGTAAAAGATGGACAAATCGTTTTAAATCTGGCACCCCATGCAATCCATCAATTTCATATGGATAATGATGCCATTTCATTTTCAGCCCGTTTCGGTGGGGTCGCAAAAGATATTTATATACCTATTCGCGCTGTTTTAGGGCTCTATGCTAGAGAAAATGGACAAGGTTTATTTTTTGATCCAAGCGAATATGGCGATATTCAAGAGACTATCGAAACTCCAATAGAAGATAAAAAGCAAGAAGCCGAACCGAATAAGAAAAAACCTTCTCTTAGGATTCTAGATTAAAAGCGAGGAAATGCACGATGGCATTTGACTTAGTTCAATACTTTTCTGAACAAATTAAACTTCAAAAACCACAGCTCTTTGATCAACACTCATCAAAAGAAAGACTTTATTTTATTGATGAAGTGAATATGCTTGCTCTTGGACAGCTGGTCAGTCTTTGGAAAAAAGATAATCAAAAACTTTATCAGGAAATAAAAACATCTGATCCCCTTTATATCCAAGGAATAGCTAGACATCTTACAACTTCTGCATATAATCAATCCGCTTTAAGCGCTTCTGAGTTAGAGTCAAGTATTTCAGAAATACTCACTTTACAATTCGCAGAATTAAATCAATTAGACCAAACAGGTAGCTTTGGTCAAACAGGTTTAAGTGAGCTTCTCTTAGGTCAAATAGAACATCTATCTGGACAAGCAGAAGATTGGGTTTGGTCAACCAACCAACTCACTGAACTTTTAGGTTCAAAACCAGTCATACAGCAAGAAGTTTCTCTAGAGACAACGATACAGGAATTTAATCAAATGGTACATCAAGCACAACATACTGAAGAAATTTCAACTCCAGAACCAACTACACCGACATGGTCTTTTATTATTGCACCTGTAACAGCACTTATTATTTTATTATTTTTATATTGCAGCTACATTCAGCTGACGACTATTTAAACATATTAAAAAATGATAAAGAAAGTATATTACTTTCTTTATCAAATATTTACAGATATTTAAATCATACTAAAATAACAGAAACTATATGATTATAAAGATTTACATTTGTTTACAATGGAAAAATAATTTAAACCACCCTATTTTTTTGTGACAAAAATCACATTTTTTATTTAAAATGTGGTTTTTTATGCGTTTTTGATTTATTTTTTTGACCAAAACCGTCATTTATTACCAATTGTATTATTTTAAGTCTGTTTAAGTATTATTGATTTAATAAAAGAGTTTCCTATAATGAGATCAACTGCTTTTGATAAATAATCTAAAACAAAAGCAGGGAATATGAATTCATAAACAAAGATGCGTAAGTAGAGATAATATCATGGCTAAAATTTCACTAGAAGGCTTGACAAATATTGATGGTTTTGTGGCAGCGGCATTAGTAGACACTGAAAGTGGCTTAGCGCTTGCAACTCAAGGCGGGGGCGCAATTGACTTAGAATTAGCAGCAGCAGGTAACACTGAAGTGGTTCGCGCAAAACGTCGTGTTGCAAACTCACTCAAACTTAATGATGATATTGAAGATATTCTAATTACACTTGGTAAAGCATATCACCTAATTCGACCATTAGAGAGTAACGGAAATTTATTTCTTTACCTTGTATTAGATCGTAGCAAATCAAACTTAGCAATGGCACGCCACGAATTAAAAACGTTCGAAAAAGAATTAGACTTTGCTTAATTAAAATCTTAAGTTTTTTTAAAATTAGACTTCTTATATTTATTTTAATTATAAAAATTAGAATTATGTAAGAGGTCTTTTATCATTCTTAAGTAAAAGTATAATTTCGTTCAATGCAATATTTTATAAAATATTAAAGTGATACTATGAATGGACATTGCATTAATATCGCAATTTCAGGTATAAGTTTAAAAGTCTCAGATGAACTAAAAATAGAACTTAGGAAAACAATACCTAATGAGTTTGGCATCAACTGGATCAATATTTCAGACCCAAATCTCGATTTATTATTAATAAATGAAAACTTTTTTGATACTGAAGGTATCCAACGTATTATTCAACAAAAACAATTACCATGTTTAAAAATTTCTAAGGGGCAAGGTTCTTGCCAAATCGATGAGGACAACACACTCTACCTTCCCTTTCAACAAACGGATGCCTTAAAGAATTGGATACAGCTTAGACTGCTAAGTTATATTTCTAATCAACAACCTAAAAATGATTTTCTATCTAATCATAATGCTGTAAGTGAAAAGTTTTTAAAGGATATGCTAAACCCTGAAAATGCTCGTCTTCATCTTTTTGATGATCATGGGACTTTAGCGATCATTGATACACGTAGTCAGATTGCATGGTTAGAACCAACTCGCATACACACGCAAACCAATCATAGCTTTAAATATGAATTTGCGACCACTTTTGATTGCACAAAAGTTTCTCGTAAAGTTGAATATGACTTACAGGATTGGTTATGGAATTTATTTTGGCATTCTTTAGATTTTCAAAGACTTGCGCCGAATGAAAATGAATATTTTAAAATTGAACATTGGCCTCAACCTAGTCAAAGTACGGATCGAAAAATTATACTTTTGCTTTCAGCATGTTTTATACAAGGAGCTCAACTTTCACAAGTGGCAACGCAATTAAAAATCCCAATTCAAACGGTTCAACAATTTATTGCTGCCTGCATCATTTCAAATAATGGAGACATTATTCCAGCAACAGAAAGTCATTATTTGAAATCAGAAGCAGCCGAACAGCCTGTTGAAGAACACAACTTTTTTAATAAATTTTTCGGCAAAATTAGACGCCGATTTGGGCTTTAAGGAATTATATGATTTTACAACAATATAAGATTGTATTTGCTGGAAGTATGGGTGCTGGAAAAACTGAAGCGATAAGATCACTTTCTGAAGTTCCAGTACTCGCAACTGAGGCATTCAATACAGATAGCCAGGCTCATAATAAAATGCAAACTACGGTTGGCATTGATTATGGTGAAATTACCTTAGATGATGGTGTCAAAATCGGACTATATGGCACACCAGGTCAAACCCGTTTTGATTTTATATGGCCAGTGATTTGCCAAGGTGCTCTTGGTGTTATTATTTTAATAGATCATAATAGTAAACTCCCACTTGATGAACTTGAGGGGTATTTAGATACATTTAAAGACTATACAAAAAATATATCAATTGGTATTACTCATATTGATGAGAACAAAGGTCAGCCAACTTCCATTTATCGGGAGTGGCTGATCCAGAATGAGTATCAATATCCCCTGTTTTTTATTGATGCGCGTAAACAGGAGCATGTTCTGCTCATGATTGAATCACTCATCGCGGCATTAGAAGTCAATTTAAGAGCAACAAATTAATCACTTCATAAAGAGAAGAATTATGTTCAGTATTCCGAGCCAACAACGCACTGCGCCAAAAGAACTCATTCAATTAGCAAAAATACAGGCGAATGACATCTTAACGAATATCCGTGGTATTGATTACATTATGCTTTGTTCTACTGATGGCTTTGAATTGGCATCAATCTATAAAAAGAATCCTTATAACAGCACCAAGTTAGCTGCTGTAAGTAGTTCAATTTTAGCAATGGTCAGTGCATTTTTAAATGAAATTCATTTAACTGGATGTCAGAGTATCACGCTTGATGCTGAAAATGGTAAAGCAATCCTAACTTCGATTCCTGCACCACACCATCCGATGGTGATGGTGACATTAAGTAATAAAGACGTTCTTTTAGGACAATTACTTTATAGCTTAAAACAGGCTAGTGCAGCGATTGTAGCCGCTGATCAAACATAATCCTTAACTCATTGATTAATCCGAAAGGCAATTCTACACACTCACTGATCACGGTTGAAAAGCTATTAAAAAGCTAGGCGTGGAACCTAGCTTTTTAATTTACACATTTTATGCAATTGCGACATTTAATAATAATTGTCGTTTTTTCACTTGTTGTCCAATTTGACCAATCAGCTCATCTACCACGCCGTCAACATCCGACTTGATTTGTTGCTGGATTTTCATAGCCTCCAGAATCAATAAGGTTTGTCCCTTAACAACCGCGTCTCCAGCATTAACCAATAGATTCACAATCGCCCCATCCATCGGCGCACGGATTTTACCATCCCCTACCACTTCAGCAGCTTCAGGTGCAGCATAGGTGATATTTTCAATCACTAAATTACCATTTGCTGTATCTAAATAGAGTTGGTTTTGATCAAGTACATAACTCAATTTACGGCGCACGCCATCAACCTTATAGATGATCTGAGTATCACTTATCTCAACCACATCCACCGTACTTTGCTGATCACATAATCGCACGGTAACTTGCTGTTGATCCATTTCGACTTGTAGTGACAGTTGTTGATCTGCACATTTCAACTTTAATGGTAGCGGCGTTGCAATACCTGTTTGCCATGCCGTTTTTGAAGCCTTGTGTTGCGCAAATAGTGTTGCTGCAATCGCTAAACTTTCGAGGGTTGGAACTTGTTGATGTAGGCTAACATCATCCTGAAAATGCTGCTGGATAAATGCAGTATTGGTATCACCCGCCACAATAATCGGATGCCGCAATAAATTTACCAAAAATTGTTTATTGCTATTTACACCAAGCAATACACAATCATCTACTGCACGCGCTAATAGACGAATCGCATCCTGACGGGTTTTACCATAGGCAATCACCTTCGCGACCATCGGATCATAGAATGGGCTAATTTCACCCGCCTCTAACATGCCATGATCAATACGGACATTAGGCAACGCCGCAGGCTGCCAACGTAATACTTTTCCCGTTTGTGGCAAGAAGTCCTGACGTGGATCTTCGGCATATAAGCGTACTTCAATCGCATGGCCATTTAGAGTCAGTTCATGTTGTTGTAACGGCAGAGTTTCACCATTGGCGACACGCAGTTGCCACTCGACCAAATCTAGTCCCGTAATCATTTCTGTCACAGGATGCTCAACTTGTAAACGAGTATTCATTTCAAGGAAATAAAATTCGCCAGACTGATCCAGTAAAAATTCAACCGTACCTGCGCCGATATAATCACAGGATTTTGCTGCCGCCACCGCAGCCTCTCCCATTTTTTGGCGTAACTCAGATGTCATTACTGGGCATGGTGCTTCTTCCACCACTTTTTGATGACGGCGTTGAATTGAGCAATCTCTTTCAAACAAATAAACATAATTGCCATGTGTGTCACCAAACACTTGGATCTCTACATGACGAGGTGCGATCACCGCTTTTTCAATAATTAACTCACCTGAACCAAAGGCATTTTCGGCCTCTGAACGTGCAGTTTTTAAAGCTTCCAACAAATCAACAGACTGCTGCACCAAACGCATGCCACGTCCACCACCACCAGCAGATGCTTTGACCATCAATGGAAAACCAATTTTTTCCGCTTGCTCAGCCAAGTATTCAATCTCTTGCTGATCACCCTCATAACCAGGTACACACGGTACACCCGCTTCAATCATGGCAATTTTAGATAAACGCTTACTGCCCATTAAATGAATCGCAGCGGCGTTTGGCCCAATAAAGGTGATACCGTTGTCGCTACAAGCTTGGGCAAAATCGGTATTTTCAGACAAGAAACCATAACCAGGATGGACCGCATCTGCGCCTGTCTTTTTGCAGGCTTCAATGATATTGGTGATCGACAAATAAGATTCTGAAACTTTAGATGGCCCGATATAAACCGCCTCATCGGCAACTTGAACATGGCGTGCATTTTCATCTGCATCTGAATACACAGCAACGGTCTGATAGCCCATTGCTTTGGCCGTTTGCATCACACGAACTGCGATTTCACCACGATTTGCAACTAAAACTTTTGAAAATTTCATTATTGCTCAGTCCAAGTTGGTAAACGTTTTTGAATAAATGCCATCGTGCCTTCTTGCCCCTCTACCCCACCAACGGCTTGAGCAAACTGCTGTGCAGCATCGTCAAGTAAAGAATCTAGAGGCTCATTTAACGTCCGATGTAGCAATGCCTTGGTGTTTCGAGATGCCATCGGTGCAGCACGTTTGATCTGTTGAACGGTATCAGTAAGTAATTGCTCAAGCTCAGCGTCATCACGCACAACTTCATGTATCACACCTAACTTCTGCGCAGTCTCACCATTAAAACGTGAACCTAACAGTGCCAAACGACGGGCTTGAGTCAGTCCAATCCGTTTCACCACGAATGGTGCAATTTGAGCAGGTAATACCCCAAGACCTGTTTCAGGTAAGCCAAACTGAGCATTATCACGACTAATCGCTATATCAGAGACACATGCTAAACCAAAGCCACCGCCGAGCACTGCCCCTTCTAAAATTGCAACAACCGTTTGAGGAGCTTGATCAACTTGTTCAATCATGGCACCAAAACGGCGGTTAAAATCAACATAAGGCTGTAAACTGCCCACATTCGCCACTTCAACACGCAAAGCTGCCATATCTTTAATATCACCACCTGCACAGAAATGCCCGCCTTTTCCACGCAGGATTACGGCACGAATCGAGCTATCTTCGGCAATATAAGCAAAGACCTGCTGAATGGCATTGACCATGTTGAGACTCATGGCATTACGGCTTTCAGGTCGGTTCAACCATAGCGTTAAAATACTGCCTTGTCGTTCAAGCTGGATGCTGTCATCCACTTGTAAAGTATCCAGATTACTCATTTTATTCCTAATTTTTCATTCTTAATCACAGGTTAGCTATACAGGATCAACGTCATACGCAACCACATGATCACAGGGGCAGCATTACCTGGATCAAAGATCCTTGCCCAACATATGACATTGTTATAGCCTAGATGACCATGACCTCAGCCCCTCAAATCAACCCAGCCATGCTTCACAATATATCCCCACTTCACAAACCAAGCAAGTGCTTGGTTTGTGAAATAAGCATTATCATGCGTGATTAGCTTTGGCGGTACGCACCACAGCGTCTATATCTACCTCATCAATTTGATGAGGTGGAATAAACTGTTGGGCATAATCCAGCCATAAACGACTTTGGACAAAATAGATAAACAGTGTACGGTCAAGATGATTTTCCTGACACATTTTTGCCATGATCATCAGCGACTCAGAAATGGTTTTGGCAGATTTGTAAGGACGATCCGCGGCAGTGAGCGCCTCAAAGACATCGGCCAATGCCAGAACACGCTCCTCAACAGACATTTGTGCCGCTTGTAAGCGTCTTGGATAACCCTGTCCATCCATACGTTCATGATGGTTAGTGGCAAGGTCGGGAATACGCTGCAAATGCTTGGGCCAAGGTAATTTGGTCAGCATAATCAGGGTCTGGACGATATGATTGTTAATCGCAAAACGATCTTCGTTGGTCAGTGTCCCTCGGCGAATACTGAGATTATAAATTTCCCCAGTATTTCTTTGGTAATGTGGAAGTTGCATGTCAAAACCATGCATGTTTAATGGATCATCCCGCTCTACATGGGGTTTATAATTTTCATCCCATGCAACGATATGCTCAGGTTTATCTGCCAATAGTCGCTCCTGTACGGGGAGTGGCGGCGCAGGATGATGATAAAGTGACTGTTCCAGTAGCGATAGCCCAAGACGGTTATCAAAATGACGTAACCATGTTCGCTGCCCGATCTGTTCTAAACGTAAAATCGTCTCATCACTTAAAAATTCCCCTCCAATATTGCATTTGGCAATAAAGGCAAAATCATCCTGTAGTTGCGCATACTGTGCATCACGCTGAGCTTCTGCACATGCCTGTTCTGTTCCTGTCAGTTGAGCCTTTAGACACGCTATCTCGGCATCACGATATAACACTTCAAAACGGGTACGGATTTCATGGATACGGTTGTACAAGGTTTCCAGTTTGGTGGCTTTGTCAATAATATGTTCAGGCGTGGTAATCTTACCACAGTCATGTAGCCATGCTGCCAGACGGAAAGCCTCACGATCATCCGCATTGCAATGGAAATCAGCATATTGCCCTTGTGTTTCTGCTGACAAGTGATCCACAATCATCATTGCCAGTTTGGGCACACGACGACAATGGCCTCCTGTATGGGCACTCTTAGTATCAATCGCATCGGCAAGAACCAGAATGAAAGCCTCCAGAAGCGCTTTCTGTGATTCAATCAATTGCCTTGTTTCAATTGGAATTGCCAACATTCCAGTTAATCGTTCACTAAAAATCAGGAAGTTTTGTGACGTATGTTCATGATCACCTTTATGCTCTAAAATCACATAACCCAGAATGTGTCCATCACGCCCGCGTATGGCAAAGGCCTGACACAGGGCATGGCGGTTAGGCTGCTGATTCTCAATGTTACCCAATTGTGCCGCAACGGCATCCACCTGATCTTGTCGTCCATAGGCGGCTTTTTTTTGCCAACTGTTATCTTTTGACTGGTAAAGATACACTGCGCCACTATCACAACGAACGGCCTCTACAAACAACCGAAGTACTTTATTCAGCATGGTATCAATCTGCGGTTCAGCTTGCAGTACCTGACTGATTTTTAACAATGCTTCCATGGTACGGCTCACATCATCCGTAACATCCGTCAGTTGATAGGCTTCATACAACAAACTAAACTCAGGGCTAGGACGACTAAAATCAAAATGTGACATCTGCCGAACACGACGAATATGCTGTTCAATAATCTGGCCAATACGATGTCCAAGCCATGCTCCCAAAGCAAGAAGCAACATCCCCAAAACAATCGCAATCCCAATCATCTGGCGACGATAAACAGGCAAATCCTTGAGTAACTCTTGACTTGGAATGGCAACCAATAGCTGTAGCCCCAGTTCACGATATTGGGCAAGTTCAATCTTCCGTCCCAACCATTGTTGATCATCAGCCTGATAGGTCATTACCTGAGTTTGTGATGGTAACTGCCACAACTGTAATAAGGCTGTGTTTTCCAGATGTTGCAGTGCAGGGGCTTGTGTGTTGGATGTGGCTTGATCAATAGCTGAACCCATATTGACCCCAATCACTTCGCCCTGACTATCCACCAATGCAATTTGACTATGGGGGGTAATACTCAATTGTTGCAGTGCATCCTTAATTCCATTTAAGGGTAAATCCATCGCAACAATCGCATGGGAATTACTGCTGCGCATGGAAAGTGTTATACCCATCAAAGGTGTATCTGCATAAATATAGGGTTTTGAAATGGCAACATCTGTGGTGGCAAGCGCATTGTTATACCAGGGACGTTGCCGAGGATCATACACATAGTCGGGATCTATACGTTGCTCAATCAGGTTGAGCTGCTGATCATAGAATAAAAGTTGGTGTGTACGCTTTTCTCCTACCTGTCCCAACAATGTGCGAACCACGTATTTTGCGTGTTCTGGTGCGCGATAGCTCTGACGTAATGTCGCCTTGGTTAATGGACTCACCAGAAAATAATCACCATTATCATACCCAATATACACAGCCGTTAATAATGGATTGGCATACAAATTGGTAGTAAAGGCCTCTAGGCGTTGCAACCGCTGGGGCAATGTGCTGGCTTCAACCACAGGATCAAAGGCCAGAACGCGCAGCAATGCTTCAGCAGGATCAATAATTTGTTGTACTTTTTGTTCCGTGATTTGACTGGTCATTTCCGCCTTGCTAGTTGCGGCATCCAGAAGCAAAGTCTTTGCCTCAAACCAGTTAACTGTTGTAAAAGTGACGGATGTCAATGTGATGGCAATGATCATCATCATGGTCATCACCATGCGAATACGCCATTTATGTTGGAGCCGCTGCATTATGCTTTGCATATCTTTGTTCCATGTGTTGTATGTTGCACACGACAAAAGGCCAATATTTTTTTAAATATTCTGGGTATTTGTATAACATTCTATTTTAGTAGGTCATCACAAACATCATAAGTGAATACCCTGAACATGACAATCTAGAGGGAAAAAATTGCGATGAATTGAAAAAATTAAATAATTGATATCAAATAAATATTGATGTTTTTATAAAGATTTCACAACTATTGTTATAGGTAAAATATTTCGTTTTATTATCGGGATAATGCAAAGCCACACTTTAGCTACTTGATGTATAACAATCTTTCAGTATTTTTAATTTTACCTTTCTAAATCCTCCCTACCACGATGCTTAAGCCGCATCTCAGGGAGGATTTAGACATAGCTAAAATATAAATTAACTTTAGATCACCCTTTCTGCTTCTTCGGCAAGATATCCATCAATTTACAGATAATTCCGAGCATGATTTCATCTGCACCACCACCAATGGAACCTAAACGTCCATCACGGTACAGTTGCGAAGCAGGGTTCTCCCACATAAAGCCATTTCCACCCCAATATTGTAGGCAGCTATCCGCCACTTCTCGAGTTAAGCGCCCTGCTTTGAGCTTTGCCATCGAAGCCATCATGGTGACATTTTCACCAGCAATGTGTTGTTCACAAGCTTGATAAGTAAGTGCTTTTAGCGCTTCAACTTCAGTCATCAATTCAGCAAAACGGAAATGCACATATTGATTATTGATGAGTGGCTGACCAAATGTCGTCCGTTCTTTCGTATAATCAATGGTTTGTTGAATCACATTTTCCAAACCACCCACAGCATTTGCACATGCCCACATACGTTCTTCCTGAAACTGCATCATCTGCATCATGAAGCCCATACCCTCAGCACCCACCAGATTGCGCTGTGGTACACGAACGTTATCGAAATAAACTTGAGCCGTTGTGGTGGAGCGCATTCCTAGCTTATTCAGTGGTTCTGAGAAACTAATGCCTGCAGTCTTCGCAGGAACAATAATCATTGATTTATTGACATGTGGTTTGTCGTCAGAGGTATTGGCAAGTAAGCAGAAGAAGTCTGCTTGCAGTGAATTAGTAATCCACATTTTGCTGCCATTAATCACATAATCATCACCATCTTTTTTTGCGGTGGTTTTAACCGCTGCAACATCTGAACCTGCATGCACTTCTGAAACTGCAATTGATGCCACATATTCACCACGAATCGCAGGATTCAGAAACTCTTCTCTCAGTTCTTTACTACCAAAACGAGCAAGTGCAGGTGTTGCCATATCGGTTTGCACACCAATCGCCAAAGGCACACCACCACATGCTGCACGTCCTAATTCTTCTGCCACCACAAGGTTATACGAATAATCTAAACCCAAGCCGCCGTTTTCTTCGGGCTTACAAATACCTAGCAAGCCTAAATCTGCCATTTTCTTAAAGACGTCATGGATCGGAAAACGTCCCGCTGCTTCCCATTCGGGAATAAACGGATTAAGTTCGTTTTCTACAAACTGACGTGCGGTACGGCGTAATGCTTCATGCTCTGCGGTAAATTTCATTATTTTTTTCCTTAAAAATTGTTTTTCCCCTCTCCCTCAGGGAGAAGGCTAGGATGCGGGTATTAAAAATTAAAATCTAGACACACCAAAACGCGTTGGATTTAACTCGCGTTGCTGTGCTTCATAAATGGTCTGTAGCAAGAAGATCAATACTTTACGTGTATCTCTAGGATCGATAATGCCGTCATCATGTAACATCGCTGTATTAAATAAAGCGGTCGATTGCTGTTCCAATTTCATCGACGTACTTTGTTCTAGAAAATCCAACATTTGTGGATTCGGTTCCATACCTGAAGCTTTTTGCTTCCCTTCAGCCACGATACGCAACACTTTTCCAGCTTGAGCTGAACCCATCACCGCCACATGTGAATTTGGCCAAGCAAAAATAAAGTTTGGCGATAAACTACGTCCACACATGGCATAGTTCCCTGCGCCATAGGAACCCGCCACTACAATCGAGATTTTCGGTACAGTTGCATTGGCAACCGCCTGAATCAGCTTGGAACCATGCTTGATAATGCCATTCTGTTCAGCATCGGTTCCGACCATAAAGCCTGTAGTGTTATGCAAAAATAAAAGTGGGCGCTGGGTTTGTTCACAAAGATGGATAAACTGCGCAGCCTTGACTGCCCCTTGTGGGGTGATCGGACCATTATTGGTAATGATGCCAATATGTACCCCACCCATTTTTGCCCAACCGCAAACGGTTAGAGCATCGTATTCCTGCTTAAATTCCAGGAAATCAGAATCATCAATAATCCGTGCCACCACCTCTTTCATATCAAAAGGTTGCTTTGGATCTTTGGGAATGATGCCAAGTAATTCTTCAGGTGCGAAACGCGGTTCTTTGTAGTGTTGATTTAGACTAGTGGTTTGTTCCTTCCAATTCAAATGCTCTAAAATCTCACGAGCAAGTCGAATCCCATCTGCATCATTTTCCGCCAAATATTCTGCTACACCTGAAACCTGGGTATGCATTTCAGCACCACCGAGTTCCTCAGCCGTTGCCACTTCACCTGTTGCTGCTAACAATAATGGGGGACCAGCCAATAACATTTCCGTTTGCTTACGCACGGCAATCACATAGTCAGATAGACCTGGTTGATACGCACCACCTGCGGTGGCATTACCATGTACCACCGATATCTGCGGAATCCCTGCCGCAGACATTCGTGCCTGATTGGCAAAAGTCATACCGCCATAAGTAAATACTTCGGCTGCATAATTTAAATTTGCGCCGCCACTTTCGGTCAATGTCACAATCGGTAATTTTTGTTCAAGCGCAATCTTTTGCAAACGTAAGGTTTTTTGTACACCCATCGGCGACATGGTGCCGCCTTTGATTGCGCTATTACTGGCAGTAACTAACGCACGAACGCCACTGACAAAACCAATTCCTGCAATAATACCCCCACCCGCTTCAGAGCCATCTTTATCATCATGCATGTTGTAGCCAACGAGACCGCATAGCTCGACAAAAGGTGAATCAGCATCGAGAAGTAAACGTACACGTTCGTGTGGAAGAATTTTGCCCTTCTTATCAAACTTCGGTTTTGCTGCATAAGACTTATCAATACCTTTTTGCTGTACGGCACGCACTTCTGCAATTTGGTTTAATAGAGCGTCTCTGTTTTGTTGGTATTGTTCACTACCAACTGCAATTTCAGATTGAAGAATCGTCATGGTTTAATCCTTGTTTGCATCTTGCGCTTGGGCAGATTGTTGTTCTGCTTTTTCAATCTGATCTTTGAGTACATCAGGAATAAATGCACGATGGAAGCCATTAAAAGACTGGCTATTGGTTGCATCTGCTAACGGATACATCCGTGTTCCTTGTGAAGCAGCGCCATCAACTCTTAAGGTCACACCTGAAACAAATGCAGCAGCATCAGAGAGTAAATAACAAATCGCTGAAGAAATTTCCGACTCAGTACCCATTCGTTTTAAGGGCACATTACCTGCCAAACTTGGAATAATAAATTTGGCAAAGTCACCACTGTAGTTATCCATACCAGAAGAAATAATCCAACCCGGCGCGACACAATTAACCCGAACGCCTGAACGTCCCCACTCGACTGAAGCGGTTTTGGTTAGGTTATCCACACCTGAACGTGCTGCACCAGAATGTCCCATACCTGGCATGCCGCCCCACATATCGGCAGCCATATTAACAATGCTACCGCCGTGTTTTGCCATCCATTGGTTATAAGCTTCACGCATCAGGTAAAAAGTTGAATGCAAGTTATTACGCACTACCGCATCAAAGCCATTGGCAGAAATACTTTCAAGTGCAGATGGAAATTGCCCACCTGCGTTATTGGCCAAACCATCTAGCTTGCCAAATTTTTCAATGACTTCCGCAATCATGTTTTTGACTTGTTCTTCATCACGGTTATCACACACGATGAAATGGACTTTGCCGCCATCCTCTAAAATTTCTTGGCTGACTTTTTCTAACTTTTCAATTTTGCGCCCTGTGATCACCACCTGAGCGCCTAAAGAAGCCAATTCGTGTGCGGTACAACGACCAATACCAGAACCTCCGCCTGTCACGACAATCACTTTGTCAGCAAATGCATCTGCCCTGAAAATTGATTGATAACTCATTTGATTTACATCCTTACTTATTTTTCTAATAGTTGTGCTGGTACTTTGACTGGCATATCTAACAATTGCTGTGCAAATGCCTTACCTTGCGGATCAATACGCAGACTGGCAATCCCACCACCACCCAATGCATTTTCCAACATAAAATTCAGTGCATTCATGGCTGGCAATTCATAACGAATCACTTTTGATTTTTCAGGATCAAGTACATGCTGCATATAGTCTGCAACATTGGCTTCTGTTAGTGCTGCCCGAATCCAAGGTAAATACTCTGTCTTACGTGCAATCACCCCGATATTACTATGATTGCCTTTGTCACCACTGCGCGCATGTGCCACTTCAATTAACGGCACTTCAATTTCATCGCCTTGATAGCTCGCCACTTCACCCACTGAATGCAGGTTAATATCTTGTGGAGCTAAGCCTGTTGGAATCTGAACTGGATGACGTTGCCCTGCAAAATCTACCTCAACCTTGATTTGATCTTTATCAATTAAGAAAGAGAAAAGCTTCACCACTGCCGAAGCTTTAGGACGACCACCGACAATGCCTGCCAAAGCTGGTGCCATACCTGTAGATGCCTGTGCAATTTCCGAAGCAAAGAACATACAGGCTTCTTTAAACATGTGTTTCACAGCAATCTTGACCACCACTTCACGGCTGTCCTTGATTCTTGAATGTGAACCATAGGTACTTTCAATCCCAAGAATCTCCACCGATTTTTCACTAAATGGCGGAACTGAACGTAAAGCTAATACACGTTCGCATTTATTTAGAATCGCATCAGCAATGGTTTGCGCTTTTTCAGGAGCTTCACGACCTGCAATTAAGAAGCTCACTAAAACACGATAACCATCCGCATAGGTAGCACTGACTTTATATTGCTGCGTTGGTGCACGACCAGTTGCACCTGTAACTTTTACTCGATCCTCACCGATTTGCTCTAAATGAACTTGGCTAAAATCAGCCGTCACATCAGGAAGTAAATAAGCTTGAGGATTACCAATCTCATAAACAATTTGTTCTGCGACTGTTGCTGTTGAAACCAAGCCACCTGTGCCTTGTGGTTTAGTCACAATAAAGGAAGCATCGGCACTGACTACTACAATTGGAAAGCCCATATTGTCAAAGACTTGCACCAAGCGCCAATCAGTAAAATTACCACCTGTACATTGAGCACCACATTCAATCACATGCCCTGCCAATGAACCCTGTGCCAACTTATCATAATCATCCAGTGACCATTTGTATTCATGCAGTAGGGGTGCAAGCACAACCGCCGAATCGACCACCCGCCCCGTAATCACAATATCTGCGCCCAAGTCCAAGGCATCACGAATCGCAACGGCTCCTAGATAGGCATTGCTACTGGCAACATGCGCAGGCAAAGCCTCGCCATTAAACATTTCATGAACATTTTGTTTGAGTAATTCAGCATGTTTAGGCAGTACATCATCACCAAGTACCACTGCAACTTTTAAATCTAGTCCCTTTTCATCAATTATTTTTTGTAAGGCATCACGACACGCTAAAGGATTAACACCGCCAGCATTACTAATGACTTTGATTTTTTTCTCAGCAATTTTATTAATCAGTGGTGCCATCACTCGGCTAACAAAATCCAATGCATAACCATGATTTGGATCAGTCATCATTGCCTTTGCCATGATCGACATGGTAATTTCTGACAAATAATCAAACACTAAATAATCAATATCACTTAAATGTACCAACTGAAAAGCGGCTGTGTTGGTATCCCCCCAAAAGCCTGATGCACACCCAATTTTGATTACCTTCTGATCATCCTGCTTGATGCTTGTCATGCGCTTTCTCATTGTTATTTCTAAATTGGCATAACATTACCAAGCAAGTGCTTGGTTTGTAAAGTACATAATGATATGCTGTATTGGCAAAAATAGACAAATCCAAGCAAATGCTTGTTATAAAAAGATAAGACAATTCATGAAATGAATTTTGTTACAATGCTCACTAGATTTAATAGGATAGACGGACTGGCATGATCGCAACTTCAATTGAGCAAATACCTAAAATTGTATGTTTTGACGATAGCCCACGTGGGCGTTTATTGCTTGGCGCTGCTTATCTATTTTATAAACAAGGTTATGACAAAACCACGGTTCGCCAATTGGGTGAATTTATTGGTATCCAGTCAGGTAGTCTTTTCCATCATTTCAAAAGTAAAGATGAAATTTTAGCGACTGTCATGGAACAAACCATTATTTATAACTTTGCACGGCTTAAAGAAGCGGCTGAACGTTCAAATGAGCCAGAACAACAATTACGTGATTTAATCAAAGCTGAACTGATTTCGATTACTGGGGATACAGGTGCAGCAATGGCCGTACTCGTTCATGAATGGTTTGCCCTCTCCAAAGAGAAACAAGACTATCTTTTAAAGATGCGTAATGAATATGAGCAAGTTTGGCTCAATGTGATTGAAAAATTACGTGATCAAGGCAAAGTTAAACATGATGCATTTATTTGGCGTCGATTGGTGGGTGGTTCTATTTCTTGGTCGGTGACTTGGTACAGACCTGAAGGTAAAGTCAAAGTGGATGAGCTGACTGAAATGATTTGGGAAATGGCTTTAAAATAAGTAAGATATGAGACGACATAACTTAACGTTCTACCCAATCATGGTATTTCTATTGTAAAAATTCTTTGTTAATCTGCAAGCAATATAACAGCAGAATAATAATGCCATGAATCCAGTTCAACATGCCAATATTTCGGTGAAACGTCGTGGGGGCGAGCTTGAAGATTATATTGATATTCATGCTTTGATTGACAGCACCAAAATGCTTTGTACCGATAACCGCCATCGTATCCTGCATACCTTTTGGGGGGTTCAGGAAGTGATTATTCCAATCTTTGGACATCACTTCGAAAATAGTGCGGGTAAAAGTATCGAGGTCAAAGACCTGTGCGAAAAAGATCATTTACTGGTGGATTTCCACCACCGCTTTATTCCAACTATTGGCGATTTTGTTGCAGCCATGCAGGATATTCCCACTGATGGGCTGGCGAAACGTCTGGAAAAATTCCATTCCGATGTGATTGAGGATCCCAAAATCTCTGCGACCTTACTCTCACCTTTATCAGTCACAGGACAATTAAAGTCCTTGCTGATCACGCATAACAGTTGGTTTATCAATACCATTCTACCGATGATGGGTAAAGGTGAAGCAAAGTTTATTGATTTTGATATTAGTCCAGACTTCTTTTTCAATCCAATGCGTTTTGAGCTTTGGATGGATAATGGTATGGCCGTACCACCAAGTGCACTTAAATTACAAGAATTAAAAATTAAAATTGCTTAAAAGGAATTTAATCATGGAAGAAAAAATCTATGCCTTACGCAATTCTTCATTTTGGTATGATGATGAGTTCTTCTTTAATTTAATGAATAGTAATGACCATATCGGACATATTACAGCCATTTTTGAAGATAAAGAGCAAGCCATACAAGAATGGAAACGCTTAGAATATGAGTTTACTCATAAAATCAATTTTAACAATTTTATGAGAGAAGATATTTCTTTTAACATTGAAGAAATTCTTCCTCATCGCACATGGAATGATTTGAAAAATCTTGATATAGAAGAGTTATTTACTGTTCTTCATCACAATGATATTCATGCCTACTACTTATATGAATATCCAAAACAAATAAAACAAGGTGTAGCTTGGGATAATTCAGAAAATAACTATCATTTTTCTGATGCCTGTACAGAATATGATTTTAGAAAAAATTATTTTATAGATGCAACTTTTATCAAGGATGATCCTTTACTTAGTCACGTTTCTCCATCTGTTGATAGTTTTATTTTTATTCTATATGGCAGCTTATCAGACCTTAGTGATACACCAATTCTATTATCACAACTGATTCAACAAGAAGAAAATCTTAACTATGATGAAGATAGGAAACTCTTAAGAATAAAACAATTAGACTCATCTACTCTTAATAGTTTAAATGCTCTATTAAAAGACCCAATCCAATGTTTAAACATTGAAGAAATTTATGAGATCGAAAAATCATTAAACCAAAATAATACCAAGGAAGCTTAACATGGAGCGAAAAAAAATCTATGTGATTCGTCACTTATCATATTCATATAATGATGAATATTTCTCATCTTATATCCATGATAGACGGCATCAAGGACATATGACAGCTTTATTTGAAAATAAAGAAGATGCGATTCAAAAATGGAAACAACTCGAATATGACTTTAGCCATAAAGTCAACTTTCAGAATATTATTGAATGCGGTCAACAACATGACTTTTATGGTAAGGAAAAAATTTTAGCTCAAATGTCAGTAGATGAATTATTTAGCATACTGAATCAATGTGATAGTTGTGTTTATGCTGTATTTGAATATCCAAAGCAACTCAAACAACAAGTCTTTTTTGATATTCAAAAAAATGAATACAAAATGTGCTATGAAACAACTGAATATGACATTCAGGAGAATCAGTTTCTGCAAGCCAATTTTATAGAAAATGACCCTCTACTAACAGATATTTCCCCCTCTACCTCACGTGCTATTTATAGTGATATTGAATTGGTTGGTAGCCTAGCTGATTTTAGTGATTCCCCTTTACTATTGGAAAGACTCATTCAAGATCATCCTAATATTGAATACAATCACTCTTGTCTAGTGATTAAACCTAGTGCTCTTACCAGTATCAATCCTTTACTCAAAAATCCAATTGAGATGCGTTATCTGACAATAGAAGAAATTTATCAACTTGAAAAATCACTCAATCAAACTTACTTAAAAGGAATAAAGTAAAAATGAGCAACATCCAATACGTCATCCGTCAAAATGACTTTGCCTATAATGATGAATGGCATCTGACCAATTGTGTTTCAACTGGGGCGATCAAGCAGATTTATACAGATAAAGCTGAAGCTGAAAAGGCATACAAATCACTAGTCGTCGAAGGCTTATACTATGATGAACTATGCAACTATGACATCGGCAATGGTGAGGCAGATGATGAAACCTATGAAAAACTTGAAGCTTTTATCTTGGAAAAAACAGGCAAAACCTTTGATATTGATGATGGAGAAATCCCTCAACTGAATGAAGATGATGCATTTGAGTTCGCTAAAATCTCAGGTATTGTCTGGTATCAGCTACTGGAAGTCGATGCAACGCAACCCTGCTATGTGCTTTGGATCAACTCTGAAGAAGACTATTTTAGTGGCTATGAAACTGGCAGCATTATTTCTAGCCAAGATGAAAATTTTAGTGATGTGTCGTGGGAAGCCAATATTTATGCGATGGACTATGCGTTTGAAGCTATAATGGACAAACCTCTTGCAGAATTAAGCGATAGTCCGCTGTTATTCAAACAATTTATCGAACAAACTCCAGATATTCGTTACGATGCTGAAAAAGACAGTATCGAAGGTATTGCACTCGACAACATAAAATTTATTGATATCAAAGCACTAAATTCATTTCTAAAACAACCTATATTTGAAATCCGCCAAATCTCTTTAGAAGAATTAGCTGAGCTAGAATAAATTTGAAAATAAAAAGTGCGGAAATTAACCGCGCTTTTTATTCGCCATGAAGGTACTAATAGCCTAGCTGCTTACTAATCAAATTCTTCATGATTTCTTCAGCACCACCACCGATCATATTCACTTTGACTTCACGATAAATTCGTTCGGATTTCGTTCCACGCATAAAACCCATTCCACCCAAAGTTTGCACAGCCGCATCCGCACAAAATTGCATCGTACGAGTCGCTACATTTTTTGACATCGAAATTTGTGCAATGAGGTCTGCCCCTTGTAACTGTTTTTGTCCCATTCGATAAGCTGTATCTTCTAATAATGCTCGTGTTGTAGTCAATTGAGTTGCCATATCTACGAGTTTGTGGCGAACCACCTGATGATCCACCAAGCGCTTTCCAAAAGTTTGACGCTGTTTTGCCCAATCTAAGGCTTCCTCATAACAGACCAAGGCATAACCATATGCCATCGCAGCTAGCCAAAAACGCTCCATATTAAAGTTATTCATAATGACTTTAAAACCTGCATTTTCCTCGCCTAACAAATGACTAACTGGGACTTGGACATTGTCAAAATGCAAATGTGCAGTGTCAGATGCCCACCAACCCATTTTCTTTAATGGTGATTTGGTTATTCCCTCACTATGCGCATCGACCAATAACATGGAAATCCCTTTTGCGCCTTGAGCATTTGGATCAGTTTTGACCGCAACTGTATAATAATCTGCTCGCATCCCTGATGTGATAAAGGTCTTTTCACCATTCAAAATAAAATGATCTCCTTCTCGAACTGCTTTGGTTTTAATTGCAGCGACATCAGAACCGCCACTAGGCTCTGTAATTGCCAAGGCTGATATTTTTTCACCTGCAATAATCTGTGGCATAACTTCATTACGAATCTCAGGTCGAGCAAAATGATGAATGGGTGGTGTTCCAATGCTATGAATCATAAGCGAAATATGCACACCACCAGATCCAGCTTTTGCCATCTCAATTGCTGCCAACATCACGTAGAAGGCATCTGCATCGGGAATGCCACCATGTTCAGCATCATAGCCGAGACCCATTAAACCGACACTTGCAGCCTTTTGATAAAGTTCTCGTGGAAATATTCCTGCCTCATCCCATTCATTCACATAAGGTGAAATTTCTTTCTCTACAAACCGTTTGACACTGTCTGCAAAGGCCCGATGTTCAGATGTGTAATAAATCGGGTTAAGTGATAAACCATCCATGTCTTTTTCCTAAATTATTATTTAACGAGTTGTTCTTTTATAAATACGGCTTTAGACCAATCTCATCATGGTTTAAAGCCTTAAAATTTCGCTTAATAACCAAGTTGGCGGCTGGCAAGGTCTTTCATAATTTCCTCTGCACCACCACCAATCATGTTCACTTTCACTTCACGATAGATACGTTCAGATTTTGTGCCACGCATAAAACCCATCCCTCCTAAAGTCTGAACGGCAGCATCAGCACAAAATTGCATGGTTTGTGTTGCTACATTTTTAAGCATGCAAATTTGTGCAATCAGTTCATTACCCTGCAATTCTGGTTTTCCTAAACGATAGGCTGTATCTTCCAATAACGCACGAGTTGAAGTTAAACGTGTCGCCATATCTACTAGCTTATGACGAACAACTTGATGATCAATTAAGCGTTTACCAAAAGTTTGTCGCTGCTTCGCCCAATCCAAAGCTTCTTCATAGCAAACCAACCCATAACCATAGCTACTGGCTGCAAGAAAAAATCGCTCCATGTTAAAGTTGTTCATAATGACAAAGAAGCCCATATTTTCGGCACCAAGTAAGTTTTTGGCTGGTACTCGCACACTATCAAAGTGCAAATGCGCTGTATCCGATGCCCACCAGCCCATCTTATCCAACTTGGATTTGCTAATGCCCTCACTATGTGCATCTATCAACAGCATTGAAATACCATTAGCTCCCTTAGCATTAGGATCAGTTCTCACCGCAACAGAATAATAATCCGCACGAATACCCGATGTAATAAAGGTCTTTTCACCACTGACAATATAATCGTCACCATCTCGAACCGCTTTGGTTTTCAAAGCCGCAACATCCGAACCACCACTAGGTTCAGTAATTGCCAATGCAGAGATTTTTTCTCCTGACAAAATTTGTGGTAAAACTTCAGCCTTGACCTCTTCTTGAGCAAAATGCTGAATGGGTGGTGTTCCAATCGTATGTGAAAGCAAAGAAGCCGCTAAACCACCTGATGCAGACTTGGCTAATTCAACCGAAGCCAGCAACGTATAAAATGCATCCGTTCCCGCAATACCACCATAATTTTCATCAAAGCCAACACCCAGCAAGCCTATATCAGCGGCCTTTTTATACAGCTCACGCGGAAAAGTTTCCGCTTCATCCCATTCAGTGATAAAAGGACTAATTTCCTTTTCAGTAAAGCGCCTAACACTCTCAGCAAAGGCTAAATGTTGCTCGGTGTAATATAAAGGGTTGAGTAGCATGCTTGCTTCCTAATAATTATTGATCATTGTTTTCGAGTATTTAGTGAACATTAAGGTATCAAAACCGCCAAAACCAAGCAAGCGCTTGGCAAAATTTAAAATTAAAAAAATATTCAATTGGTTCGATTACTTTAACTTCCTACAAGGAATCATTCATCCCAATGGAACTTAGATTTTTAACAAACTACGAAATCCTCGAGTTGAATAATAAGATTGAGCACCATTGTGATAAGTGAAAACTCGTCCATAACGACAATCACAAAAATAGCTCCTCCTTTCACCCGAATATCATCTGGCGTTTTCACCCAACTCGACGTCTTTAAATCAAAATGCTCAATAGACTGTAATTGCTTATATTGCTCTTCTGTCAGCAATTCAACTCCCATCACTTCTGCTTCATCAACAGCATTGCTAATTGGTTTATGTTCTTTCCGTGAATTTAGTGCCTCTCGATCGTAGCAAAGACTTCTGCGACCTTTGGGTCATTCTAATGAACAATCATAAAATATGATCTCAGATGAGTCTGAATATATTGATACTATGTCAGGTTCTCCACCTGTTTCTTCCATTTGATGCAATGACCATAATTTATCTGGAACTTGTTTTAATCTTTCCTCAAGCTGATACCAACTTAAGTTTAAATGTCGATCCATGTTGTTTTCAAAGCGAATTTTTAATTTTTCCAACAATAACTTCTTCTCGCTCTCAACCAATTTTTTTTCCATTATATTTACACCCCACTTTTTCAATAATCTATTATTTATATCTATGTAAATGATGAAAACTAGAATAACCACTTAATCAAATTTTCACTTAAATGATCCATTTTATAAATATTTAAATTAAAAATAGAACAAAAAATACACCTGACTTTTTAGCTATTATAGAAATTTGAGTTCAGATTTTTTAGATATATATTTGATTTATTTAAGCTTAATTATTTTATAGTTCTTAGATTTAATATTAACTACGAAATAAAGTTACTAACTACTAGCCTATTTCTCCAGAGATACTCGAATTTTGCCAAAGTAGCGACAAAAATTGCTTCTCCACCAATATGCATAATTGCCAATATCGTCATTTCATGCCAAAACCACCATATTATAATCAAACAAATAATGCACCAAAATCCATTTGCTATCACAAGAATATTGATGAGAGTAGCTGATCGCCTTCTATAATTTGCTAATATAAATGAATAACATGCATACAATAAATTAGTACAACTAATAAAAATGATGATGCTTTTTGGTAAATGATACATTTGACTTAACCATTGTGCTACAAGCAAAACTATTAAACCTGCTGAAACAGCGGCACAACAATCTACCCATAAAATATTTTTTTGAATCATCGTTATAAATAATCTAAACCTTTATAAGGATATTAGCATAAACGCTATTTTCATTTTCTTATTTCAATAAAAAACACCCCCTCTGCGCTAGCGGAGGGGGTGTTAGTATTTAAAAGCTGGCGATGACTTACTCTCACATGGCAAATGCCACACTACCATCAGCGCTAAGAGGTTTCACTTCTGAGTTCGGGAAGGGATCAGGTGGTTCACTCTTGCTATTGTCGCCAGCAAACTGTTGTGGTGTTTTCGGGTCTTATTCACATTAATTAATAATGTTTGCCTTACTTACGATCCAAAGAGTTATTAACGGATTAGTTAATTGAGTCGTATTGTAACTAGTTTATACACTAAATCAAGTTGTGTATTGAATTTATCTTGAATACAACAACTGTTTGGGTGTTGTATAGTCAAGCCTCACGAGCAATTAGTATTGGTCAGCTTCACACGTCACCGTGCTTCCACACCCAACCTATCAACGTCCTAGTCTCGAACGGCTCTTTAGAGGAATAAATTCCTAGGGAAATCTTATCTTGAGGTAGGCTTCCCGCTTAGATGCTTTCAGCGGTTATCCCTTCCGAACATAGCTACCCGGCGATGCGACTGGCGTCACAACCGGTACACCAGAGGTTCGTCCACTCTGGTCCTCTCGTACTAGGAGCAGATCCTCTCAAATTTCCAGCGCCCACGGTAGATAGGGACCGAACTGTCTCACGACGTTCTAAACCCAGCTCGCGTACCTCTTTAAATGGCGAACAGCCATACCCTTGGGACCTGCTTCAGCCCCAGGATGAGATGAGCCGACATCGAGGTGCCAAACACCGCCGTCGATATGAACTCTTGGGCGGTATCAGCCTGTTATCCCCAGAGTACCTTTTATCCGTTGAGCGATGGCCTTTCCATACAGAACCACCGGATCACTAAGACCTACTTTCGTACCTGCTCGACTTGTGGGTCTCGCAGTTAAGCGCGCTTTTGCCTTTATACTCTACGCGTGATTTCCGACCACGCTGAGCGCACCTTCGTACTCCTCCGTTACTCTTTAGGAGGAGACCGCCCCAGTCAAACTACCCACCAGACATGGTCCTCGCCCCGGATTACGGGGCAGAGTTAGAACCTCAACATTACCAGGGTGGTATTTCAAGGACGGCTCCATTGGAACTAGCGTTCCAACTTCAAAGCCTCCCACCTAT
This sequence comes from Acinetobacter sp. WCHA45, assembly GCF_002165255.2. Taxonomy (NCBI): domain Bacteria; kingdom Pseudomonadati; phylum Pseudomonadota; class Gammaproteobacteria; order Moraxellales; family Moraxellaceae; genus Acinetobacter; species Acinetobacter sp. WCHA45. The sequence goes on from NZ_CP028561.1 coordinate 2,263,240, forward strand.
CCTACACAAGTAAGGTCAAAGTTCAATGTCAAGCTGCAGTAAAGGTTCACGGGGTCTTTCCGTCTAGCCGCGGGTACACTGCATCTTCACAGCGATTTCGATTTCACTGAGCCTCTGCTGGAGACAGCGCCGCCATCATTATGCCATTCGTGCAGGTCGGAACTTACCCGACAAGGAATTTCGCTACCTTAGGACCGTTATAGTTACGGCCGCCGTTTACTGGGGCTTCGATCAAGAGCTTCGCTTACGCTAACCCCATCAATTAACCTTCCAGCACCGGGCAGGCATCACACCCTATACGTCCACTTTCGTGTTTGCAGAGTGCTATGTTTTTAATAAACAGTTGCAGCGGCCTGGTTTCTGTGGCTGCCAATAGCTCAGGGAGCAAGTCCCATCACCGTCAGCAGCGTACCTTCTCCCGAAGTTACGGTACCATTTTGCCTAGTTCCTTCAGCAGAGTTCTCTCAAGCGCTTTGGTCTACTCGACCTGACCACCTGTGTCGGTTTCGGGTACGATTCCTGTGTAACTGAAGCTTAGAGACTTTTCCTGGAAGCATGGTATCAGCCACTTCACTGTACAAGTACAGCTTGCTATCAGTTCTCAGCATAGAGTACCCCGGATTTGCCTAAGATACATGCCTACAACCTTCCACCTGGACAACCAACGCCAGGCTGACTTAACCTTCTCCGTCCTCTCATCGCATTACACAGAAGTATTGGAATATTAACCAATTTCCCATCGACTACGCCTTTCGGCCTCGCCTTAGGGGTCGACTCACCCAGCCCCGATTAACGTTGGACTGGAACCCTTGGTCTTTCAGCGAACGGGTTTTTCACCCGTTTTGTCGTTACTCACGTCAGCATTCGCACTTCTGATACCTCCAGCATACTTCTCAATACACCTTCATCGGCTTACAGAACGCTCCCCTACCACTTGACTAATGTCAAATCCGCAGCTTCGGCACATAGTTTTAGCCCCGTTACATCTTCCGCGCAGGCCGACTCGACTAGTGAGCTATTACGCTTTCTTTAAAGGGTGGCTGCTTCTAAGCCAACCTCCTAGCTGTCTATGCCTTCCCACATCGTTTCCCACTTAACTATGATTTTGGGGCCTTAGCTGGCGGTCTGGATTGTTTTCCTCTTGACTACGGACGTTAGCACCCGCAGTCTGTCTCCCGGATAGTACTCATTGGTATTCGGAGTTTGCATCGGTTTGGTAAGTCGGGATGACCCCCTAGCCGAAACAGTGCTCTACCCCCAATGGTATTCGTCCGAGGCGCTACCTAAATAGCTTTCGGGGAGAACCAGCTATCACCAGGCTTGATTAGCCTTTCACCCCTATCCACAAGTCATCCCCTGGCTTTTCAACGACAGTGGGTTCGGTCCTCCAGTTAGTGTTACCCAACCTTCAACCTGCTCATGGATAGATCGCCTGGTTTCGGGTCTACACCCAGCAACTAAACGCCCTATTAAGACTCGATTTCTCTACGGCTCCCCTATACGGTTAACCTTGCTACTGAATGTAAGTCGCTGACCCATTATACAAAAGGTACGCAGTCACCGAACAAGTCGGCTCCCACTGCTTGTATGCATGCGGTTTCAGGATCTATTTCACTCCCCTCACAGGGGTTCTTTTCGCCTTTCCCTCACGGTACTGGTTCACTATCGGTCAGTCAGGAGTATTTAGCCTTGGAGGATGGTCCCCCCATATTCAGACAAGGTTTCACGTGCCTCGCCCTACTCGTCATCATTGTGTGTGCCCTTTCGTGTACGGGAATATCACCCTCTACGTTCGCACTTCCCAGAGCGTTCCACTAGAACACACACAACTTAATGGGCTGATCCCCGTTCGCTCGCCGCTACTAAGGGAATCTCAATTGATTTCTTTTCCTAAGGGTACTGAGATGTTTCACTTCCCCTCGTTCGCTTCATAAGCCTATGTATTCAGCTTATGATACCCGCCTTATAGCGGGTGGGTTCCCCCATTCAGAAATCTCCGGATCAAAGGATATTTGCCGCCTCCCCGGAGCTTTTCGCAGGCTATCACGTCTTTCTTCGCCTCTGACTGCCAAGGCATCCACCACATGCACTTAATTACTTGACTATACAACCCCAAACAGTCGTTAACACATACAAGTGAGTGTTAGCGTTGCAAACTTAATTGCTACTGGTTTGTTGTCTGTGAATTTAATCACCATACAGCTTCAATCTAAATTCATATACCAAAACGCTTGATTCAGTGTTTTTGCTAGTTCTCAATATGTTTAAATCAATCAAATTACTTCGATCAACTTAAATTCTTGAGTGAACAATTTATTTCAGACTCAATTTTCTAATCTGTTAATGATTAACTACCACCTCGTCGGTGCGTAGTAAACTGTGATAAATCACAGAGATTAATAAACCAAGATCAATTACTTAATCTTTTTATTCATTAAACTCTATAATCTATTTAGCTCAGAATTAAACATTTCATTTAATTCATGGTGGAGACTAGGAGAGTCGAACTCCTGACCTCCTGCGTGCAAAGCAGGCGCTCTACCAACTAAGCTAAGTCCCCAGCTTTAATCATAATGAACGACATATCTTTTTATCTAGCAGCTTGTGATTATTCATCACTTCGTCAGTAGTGGTGGGTCTGACAAGACTTGAACTTGTGACCCCACGCTTATCAAGCGTGTGCTCTAACCAACTGAGCTACAGACCCTCAGATACATCTTCGAAGAACAACTTGTTGTGGATTCTTACCGATCGTCAATCTTTCGTTAAGGAGGTGATCCAGCCGCAGGTTCCCCTACGGCTACCTTGTTACGACTTCACCCCAGTCATCGGCCACACCGTGGTAAGCGTCCTCCTTGCGGTTAGACTACCTACTTCTGGTGCAACAAACTCCCATGGTGTGACGGGCGGTGTGTACAAGGCCCGGGAACGTATTCACCGCGGCATTCTGATCCGCGATTACTAGCGATTCCGACTTCATGGAGTCGAGTTGCAGACTCCAATCCGGACTACGATCGGCTTTTTGAGATTAGCATCCTATCGCTAGGTAGCAACCCTTTGTACCGACCATTGTAGCACGTGTGTAGCCCTGGCCGTAAGGGCCATGATGACTTGACGTCGTCCCCGCCTTCCTCCAGTTTGTCACTGGCAGTATCCTTAAAGTTCCCATCCGAAATGCTGGCAAGTAAGGAAAAGGGTTGCGCTCGTTGCGGGACTTAACCCAACATCTCACGACACGAGCTGACGACAGCCATGCAGCACCTGTATCTAGATTCCCGAAGGCACCAATCCATCTCTGGAAAGTTTCTAGTATGTCAAGGCCAGGTAAGGTTCTTCGCGTTGCATCGAATTAAACCACATGCTCCACCGCTTGTGCGGGCCCCCGTCAATTCATTTGAGTTTTAGTCTTGCGACCGTACTCCCCAGGCGGTCTACTTATCGCGTTAGCTGCGCCACTAAAGCCTCAAAGGCCCCAACGGCTAGTAGACATCGTTTACGGCATGGACTACCAGGGTATCTAATCCTGTTTGCTCCCCATGCTTTCGTACCTCAGCGTCAGTATTAGGCCAGATGGCTGCCTTCGCCATCGGTATTCCTCCAGATCTCTACGCATTTCACCGCTACACCTGGAATTCTACCATCCTCTCCCATACTCTAGCTGACCAGTATCGAATGCAATTCCTAAGTTAAGCTCAGGGATTTCACATCCGACTTAATCAGCCGCCTACGCACGCTTTACGCCCAGTAAATCCGATTAACGCTCGCACCCTCTGTATTACCGCGGCTGCTGGCACAGAGTTAGCCGGTGCTTATTCTGCGAGTAACGTCCACTATCCCAGAGTATTAATCCAGGTAGCCTCCTCCTCGCTTAAAGTGCTTTACAACCAAAAGGCCTTCTTCACACACGCGGCATGGCTGGATCAGGCTTCCGCCCATTGTCCAATATTCCCCACTGCTGCCTCCCGTAGGAGTCTGGGCCGTGTCTCAGTCCCAGTGTGGCGGATCATCCTCTCAGACCCGCTACAGATCGTCGCCTTGGTAGGCCTTTACCCCACCAACTAGCTAATCCGACTTAGGCTCATCATTTAGCGCAAGGTCCGAAGATCCCCTGCTTTCTCCCGTAGGACGTATGCGGTATTAGCATTCCTTTCGGAATGTTGTCCCCCACTAAATGGCAGATTCCTAAGCATTACTCACCCGTCCGCCGCTAGGATCAGTACCGAAGCACATCACCCCGCTCGACTTGCATGTGTTAAGCCTGCCGCCAGCGTTCAATCTGAGCCATGATCAAACTCTTCAGTTTAAAATCATTTGTACTTTACTAAAAGTACTAAATCTGGCTCATCAATTTTCTGACTAAAAATTCGCTCAAATAAACTTCGAGAAATTTCTACCATTCAATCAATGAAATATTTTCGATCGATCAACCAGTAAAAATCCACACAAGTTGTTCTTCTATTCTCTTAATGATCTTCTCGATGATTCGTCATCACCAAGCTAGGTCGGCTATGTTACTCTAATCTAAATTAAAGTCAACAGGTAATTTCGATATTTTTAAAACTCACTAATCAACCCAAGAACCTAACTACTTTAGCCAAATCCTTGTTTCTCAACAAGTTTTTATCTGCATCACCGCCGATGGATGTGCATTCTACACCATTTCACATCAGGTGCAAGGGATTTATTCAAATTTATTTCACTTATTGCACCAACCGATTATTTTTTACACAAATAAGGCTGAAAATGTGTGATTTGGTCGATTATTTGCTCAGTTTTATTTTTTTCTTGCCAGTGTAAAGGTCTGCAATCGATATATTCACAGTATCCCGTGCCCTCATAACTCTCATTGTCCCATAAGAGTTGATAGTGAAAGCTGCCCACATAACCTGCTGCCAAACCAAATTTATAATCACCTCGACTTTGTGCTGTTAGTTGAAAGACAACAACATCCTTTTCCGAATATTGCCAAATAAATTCTCGAGGCAAATACATATCACGACCATTGGGTGTCTGAACTTTTGGATAAACACGCGTGACATCAAAAATGATTTGATCATCATAAAGTCGAGATTGCTGTTCATTCGACTGAATTTCAATCCGAGAAAAAATAATACTATTCCACTGGTTTCTGAGTTCGGACAAAATAATTTGCAAATCTGGATTAATCTGAATGATTTGATAAGTAAAAAAATGAAAGGCTATAAAAGGCAAATACATGGCTCTAGCATGTTTTAAAATACCCTGTGCTTCAATTTGATACTTTTGTTTTTTATAGGTGATTTCCCCTTCACATTGGCAACGCACATACCAATAATCGCCAACTCCCCATTGTAAAGCTGAATGATTTTCTATTTCAGAGTCAATATTCACTTGGAGTTGACAACCGAGCTCATCATCATCACGCTTAAAATAATAATTTGGGAAATCAACTTGGATTTGATCTACATCTAAAAACTGATAACGGTCTTGCTCCAATTGACACTGTTCTTTTGCACTATAACTTTTTAGATGTCCAACTGTTGATAAGCTACTGCTTACCAAAACTGTAGCTGTATCGATCGCAGTTGTGGAAATTGCACTTGGATTATAACAAATGGGAATACGAGGTTGACCGATTAGACTAATAAAATTTAAGTAATAAAAGGGCTCAGGTAAATTCGGCAGAATTAAAGCTTGATAAACAATTTTAAATAAGCCTTTTGGCGGATAGAATGTTAAAGCTTCTGACTTATTGAGGTTCAGCCGCTTTAATTGATTGTTATTCATCAATATTGGCATACTGAACCTCCATTTTTTTAGGGTGTTATTTTTGAATCATTCTTTTTGGCTAGTAATGTCGTGATGAAACCTGAAAGGATATAGAGAATAGATACAATCAGGATTCCTACTGGAATGTTGTACGTGATTGCCGCAAAAATCAAGACCACAGGCAACATCACAACAAAAGGTACACGTTTACGATCCATTTGTTTAAATGAATAGTATTTGATATTTGAAATCATAAGTAAACCAACACCAACCATCACAACAGAGTTGATTACTTGAATCACAATATCTTTTAAATCAAAAACAAATGGGAAATCACGACCGACCCACACCACTGAAATCACAGTAACAGCAGCTAATGGGCTCGCAATTCCAATAAAGTAACGCTTATCCACCACACCAATTTGCACATTAAAACGTGCTAAACGAAATGCAGCACACGCGGTATAAATAAAACAACAAGCTAAACCGATACGTCCAAGATCATGTAAACTCCAGCTATACATCAGAATCGCTGGTGCAACACCAAAAGCTAATAAGTCAGAAAGTGAATCATACTGCTCACCAAATGCACTTTGCGCACCGATTGCGCGTGCAACTCGACCATCTAATCCATCAAGCAATGCAGCTAAAAAGATTGCGTAAATCGCCTGATTAAAGTTGCCATTCATACTCGCAATAATGGAGTAAAAACCAGAAAGCAACGCTGCCGTAGTAATAAGATTAGGCCATAAATAAATACCACGGCGTTTTACTTTTTGCCCTTCATGCGTTTGTTCTTCTTCTTCTACTTCAAAGGTGATGCCATCAAAAGAATGGTCTTCTTCATTTAAATCAGCATCAGGTTTAAGAGAATTTGTCATTATTTTCAATTCCTCGAGAATATTTTGACTTCTTTAGTGGCGAGATGGGTTATTCACCCACCAACCAACGCACAGCGGCATGACCACCATTTTCACTCATACGTAAATGCGGGAATAGCCATTGTAAGGCTTGGTCTGCATCTTCAGAGAATTTCCAAGGGGGGTTAATCACGAGTAAACCACATCCATTCAAGCCAACTGGCGTGTCATCAGGCCAAACACAAATTTCACAAATTAATTGGCGACGAATTCCTGTTTTGAACATTTTCTTTTCAAAACGTTCAATCATGGCGCGATCTTTGATTGGATACCAAACTGCAAACACACCTGTTGGCCATTTTTTATGTGCGGCTTGGAGAATTTCAACCAATTGTGGGAAGTCTTTACGCTCAATTTCGTAAGGTGGGTCAATCATGACCAATCCGCGTTTTTCTTTAGGTGGAATGACACCCATCAGACCTTCATAAAAATCACGCTCATGCAAGCCCGCACGTTTATCACGAATATTAAAATACAATTGTTGAAACACATCACGCTGCATTTCAAATATAGTTGCTTTATCAATATCACGCATGCCCTCAAGCGCAAACCAAGGTGAACCTGGATAAGCGCCTTTACCTGAACATGCACGCATATCTTCAACAATTTTAAGATATTGTTTTATGCCTTCAGGTGCATTACGTTTAATCGAATCATCAAGCTTGACCAATCGATGGATACCCGTTAAAAACTCACCTGATTTTTGTGCTTCAGACGTAGATAAATCATATTTACCTGCACCACCATGGTTATCGATATATCGATAAGGTTTATCTTTAGCATTTAAACGAGCGAGCAGTTGAAGCAAAAGTACATGCTTCATAACATCGGCAAAGTTACCCGCATGGAAATGGTGACGGTAATTCATGTTGACAATTATTCCTCAATTCAAAGGATAGTTTAACATGAAAGAAAAAAGTATTCTTTAGCGTTGATGTGATCATCTAAAATTGCACTGTAATCAACTTACTAATGAACTGGAGTTCTATGCAACAAACCTCTTTCACAAGTTCATGGAACTTAAATCAAATTTTAGATGATTTAAATGAATTTGGTTTTGCTCTAATTGATGATGTCTACTCGGCTGAATATGTGGAATCACTAGTACAAGAATGCAGCACCCATCTTGCTGAATTCAGAGCAGCAGGAGTACAAAACGGCGTTGTCAGTCATATCCGTAGTGACCATATTCTATGGATTGATGGTCAGTTACCGATTGCCCAACAGCATATCCAAGCTTTAGAAGAGTTCTCACAAGCGTTAAATCAGGCGTTTTATCTTGGGATTAAAGAAGTAGAAGCACATTTTGCCTGCTATAACGCAGGTGAATTTTATGCTTTACATCGTGATAATCCTCAACAGAAAAATGACCGCATGATTTCAACCGTTTTTTATCTACATAAAGATTGGCAGGAAGATTGGGGCGGTCAATTACGTTTGCAGGATAAAAATGGTCAATGGCATATCATCCAGCCCCTACCCAATCGTCTTGCAATTTTCCAGAGTGATTTATTACACGAAGTTCTATTATCGAAACAACAACGTTTATCCATTACTGCATGGTTACGCAGTGGAGGCTCAATCTGGAATCAGGGCTAAGCCCTTTAAATTCATGAAAACAGCCTTATATAGCTAAGCATAACTGATGATTATGGATCAATACATGTCGAATGAGACGAAACAAGTCATTGCACGAATTGGTGAAACTGACCAGCTCTTTTTAGAGAACAATAGTCCTGAACTTGCTTTAGAGCGTGCTGATCTGCGTTTACAGCTAGTCGTACTCAGCCATGTACGTCAGGAACAATTACACTTCTTACAGGAAGCAATCATACTACTTGAACAAGCACGTATTGAATATGATGAAATGCCATTAAGTTTGTATTTGAATTTGTCTTTATGTTTAGCCAAAGCGTATATGATTTACTTTGAGATAACCAAAGAGCAGCGTTTTGCTTTAATTACACAGCAAATTCTTAAACCTTTGGCATATACAGAACACTTAGAGATTTATTTCTTCTTGGCTTACGCTTCAGCTGCGAAGCAAGAACCAGCATTAACACGGCATTGGCTAACGAAATACGTATCTTGCTTAGAACATGATTTAGAGTTATTGCAGCTTCATCCTGCTTTTGGTGAAGTCCGCAAAGAAGAATGGTTTAGCACCCTATTACGCAATAAAGCTCACTGATGTGAGCTTTATTTTTACTGAATCATTATTTGGTACTGTCTACATGCAACTGTTGATTCAGTTCATCAATCACAATGGCCCATTCATCATCTTTGTGCCAATGACTTTTTAGAAAATCTCGCTGACCTACGCTCCAAAACTCAGCTTCATGTAATTTCTGGTCAGCACTGAGCTGATGGGTTTTTACAAAACTTTCAATTGAGGCATCATCTGCCTCCAGTCCAAGCTGCTCAAATAAAAGCTCAAGTGTTGGTTGTTGTTCAAACATTGTTATTCTCCCAAACAAGTTACTTCATAGAAATAATTTAACAGTAATACTACTAACATACAGAAAGATGCCTATATTTTCTTGTTGTTTTTTGTGTGTACTTAGCATGAAAAAAGCACCTTATGAAAGGTGCTTTTTCAATCTATCAAACTGATAAATTAGTTCAACATGTCTGCAATTGCAGCACGTTCTTCTTCAAGTTCATTTAACGTGAAGTTGATACGCTCACGGCTGAACTCGTCGATTTCTAAACCTTGAACGATTTTGTATTCACCGTTTTCAGTTGTTACAGGGAAACCAAACATAACGCCTTCTGGAATACCATAAGAACCGTCAGAAGGAATACCCATAGTTACCCATTGACCATTTGTACCTAATGCCCAATCACGCATATGATCGATTGCAGCATTCGCAGCTGAAGCAGCTGAAGACAAACCACGCGCTTCGATAATCGCAGCACCACGTTTACCAACTGTAGGAAGGAATACATCTTTGTTCCAAGCCGCATCGTTGATTTTGTCTTTTAAGCTTTCGCCATTTGCTTTAGCAAAACGGTAGTCAGCATACATTGTTGGAGAGTGGTTACCCCAAACTGTCATATTTTCGATGTCAGAAACTGCAACACCCGCTTTTTGAGCAAGTTGAGTTAACGCACGGTTGTGGTCAAGACGTAACATTGCTGTAAAGTTTTTCGCTGGAAGATCTGGAGCAGATTTCATTGCGATGTATGCATTGGTATTTGCAGGGTTACCTACAACCAATACTTTAACGTCACGGCTAGCAACTTCGTTAAGTGCTTGACCTTGACCAATAAAGATTTCGCCATTTACTTTTAATAAGTCAGCACGTTCCATACCTGGACCACGTGGACGTGAACCAACTAATAAAGCATAGTCAGCATCTTTAAATGCAACTTTAGGATCATCAGTCCCGATCATGCCTGCCAATAAAGGGAAAGCACAGTCATCAAGTTCCATCATTACGCCTTTAAGCGCTTGTTGAGCTTTCTCAAAAGGAACTTCAAGCAATTGTAAAATTACAGGTTGATCTTTACCTAACATTTCACCGCTTGCGATACGGAATAATAAGCTATAACCAATTTGACCTGCAGCGCCTGTAACGGCAACACGAACGGGTTGCTTCATGTGATATTCTCCAATGAGATGCGTTTGCACAATTGAACGCTAAAGTGGTTCAATCGAATTATCATAAACGGCAAATATTGTACTCTAAAGCAAACACAGATGCATGTAAAAGGGAATGGATTTCAACAAAAGTCTGATAGAAAATACAAATTAAATGAAGAAAAAGCTTAATAACTGCCTTTAATTGTAAATTCATTTGGACATCCCGTCACAATATGACTTGCACATTGTTTATATTGCCCATTTTTTTGATAACACACCCGAATCTCAGTCAAAATGGAATCAAATTTTGAAGACTGACAGGTAAAGCGAATTCCTGTAGGAGGTAATGATGGGTTTAATTTCATAAATTGTTGTCGAAGGTTTTCTTTTTGCACTTCAATGGTATTCGGACTCGTTAAATCAGCAGGTACTTTTAAGCGCTCAGCAAAATTAATAATCGTTCTAAAATATTGACTGGCATTCATCGATGTACACCCTCCAACATTTTGCCAGAGTTGCACACGTGCATTTTCATCGGGCATTACACGCGCCACAACTTTAGCTTGTAAGGGAGATAATTTCGCAGAAGTTTTAGTGGAACAATCCCGATTTAGAGGAACTTCTGGCAATAAGCTTGCGATAGTAAGAGAATAACCTTCTAAACATTTACGCTGTTTTTGTCTTGATGAATCAAAGGAACAAGCTGCAGGAGTCATTTGAACATGCATCACATAACCCGAAATATCAGGGTTCTCTGCTGCATGTAACGGCGCAGCAAGTGACATGACCAAGTAACAGATCAAGATCTGCAATGATCGAACTAACCGTCCCTTGAATAAATTCATAAATTTCATCAAATATAAAAACTTCATTGTTTCAAATTAAATGTCTTTGTTTCTTTAAGGTTCATTGCGCACAGGTATTGTCCCCATCCTTTTTTCTAAGGATTGCGCGCCTAGCCCTAACACAACACCATAATGCGTCGCATTGGTCATCACATGTTTGACGTAATCACGTGTTTCCAACAATGGAATCGTTTCTGTGTATTGATCAGCCGCCATGGTTTGAAAATCTGGCTGCCATCGTTTTGCACGATTTGGGCCAGCATTGTAACCTGCTGTTGCTAATACAGCATTGCCACTCAGTTGGCTTTGAATCATTGACAGATAGTATGTCCCATAACGAATATTGATATTCATTTCATTTAGAGCCGCTGGGTTATAAGTTTCACCCATTTGGCGGGCAACTAACTTTGCAGTATTCGGCATAATTTGCATTAAACCACCTGCACCCACATGTGAACGTGCGGATGTAACAAACCGACTTTCTTGGCGCATTAAACCATATGCCCAAGCTGGATCAATACCAGCATTGTAACTGTGACTCGTGACATTACTACGGTGTGGTGTTGTATAGCGATAAGTATCATTATGGCGTGAGGTTGTACGGTCTGCGGCATAGATTGCTCGGTCATACCAACCAATATCATGCGCTTGCTTAGCGGCAGCTAAAAGTAAACCATCATCATGCTGCAAATACGCTTGGCGGACTGCCCAATTCCATTCGCGATTAATGTAATTTGCTGGTGCATCAATATTTTTTAACGCAAATGCACGTTTAAAGTGGATATTTTGGTTTAACCGTTGAATATCTTGTGAACTTGGTTGCTCGTTATAAGGCTGATGATTATAACGTTCGCCTAAACGATCTTTGGCTAGCAAATTATGGTAGTCATCCCCAGCTTGTGCCAGCTTACGATAAATCTGTTGAGCAGCTTGCTTTGAAGCAGCATCTGAGCGCTGTTCAGAAGCACGAGCAAGCCAGTACTGCCAACGATCTTCTTGTTTCTGCGTGATTGACATGGCATCAATTGCACGAATTAAACTTTCCCAAGCACCAAAACGAATCGCTTGACGTGCATAAATTTCGGCTTCTTCTGGACTAAACGGATAACCATAACTTTGATCATAGGCATTGAGGACTTCTCGGTTAAAGCCATTCTTCATTACCGTCGTTCCACCCACATAACCTACCGTACGATATAAATATTTTTGTACAGGTTGAGGAGTATCTTGTGCAATACGCTGAATATTTCCTAAAGCATTGGTGAAATCACTATCTGCGACACGTCCCAATGCAAAAATTAAATATGCATAATCAGCATCGCTGGCTTTAGGCGCATTCCATAAATATGCCAATGGATTGGCTTGGATCTGATTCAACTGAGCCAAGGACAAATCCAGACCTATAGTTTGGGCGGTCGCAATCGCTAAACCAGATTGACCTGCTCGCAGTTGTCCCCAAAGTCGTTGTTGACGATCTTGAGCAGTCATCAAGGGACTAGATAACATCAGTCGCCCTAAACCATTACACGATTCAGGCTGTGTACTTGTCGTTAACCAAATATCTTTATATTCAGCAAAAACTAGACTATCACCCGTTTTGGCACGGACTTGTGCAACCGCACAACTCTCTTCTTGGTCAGGATTAGTGACATAGCTGAGTACAGGTTTTGCTTCATTAAAACTGGCTTGTTTTACTTTTTCTTCGACATAATCTGCTGCTAATTTTTCAGCCATCGCTGATTGAGGATAACGTTGCGCAAAAGCGATAATTGAAGAAGCAGGTTGTAGCCCTAGGTTGGTATTCAATTTCCAATACTCAGGGTAATAACCTAATACATCATTTTGCATTTCATATTGATATTGATCGAGCAATGCAACATTCCCAGAACTCGCAGCACGTAGAGCATCAGTAAATTGTTCGTCTAGAGCATATACAGATGAGCAGATCACCACGCCGCCCATCGCAACAAGTCGACGGAAGCTTTTCTTGTTATTCAGTTTATTGATCATGATTGTTGTAAAATCATGTTGCTTATTCATCTTCATCAATACATTTGCCCAATTTTCCCTGCCCTCATAGTGTAATAAGTCTGGCTTCATACAATTGTTGTGTTATGTAACTTGCTGATTCATATTCATTAAAATTCATCCAATTTTATTCATAAACTGTCCATTTTTGTCAGTTTTTTATTCTCTGCGTTCTTGCAAAAATACTGCTATAATCCGCAGTTTGTTTAAATCCACCTTGTTTAGGAGCCTGCATGACGGTTCAAACATTCATTCCAAGTGCTGTAAAAGCTGCTTCAGAAAACACTGTTACCCAGCCAACGCACACCACTGATGTTTCAATTAAAAAATTATATATTGAAACGCAAGGGTGTCAGATGAATGAGTATGACAGTCATCGTATGGCAGACTTATTGGGTGATTCACATGGTTATGTGCTCACTGACAATCCAAATGATGCAGACATTCTGCTCATGAACACCTGCTCAATTCGCGAAAAAGCACAAGAAAAAGTGTTCAGTGGCTTAGGTCGTTGGCGTAAACTCAAAGAACAGAATCCTGATCTGGTGATTGGTGTCGGTGGCTGTGTTGCCTCTCAGGAAGGTGACAACATTCAAAAACGTGCACCATACGTCGATATGGTATTTGGTCCACAAACCTTGCATCGTTTGCCACAAATGTTGGATCAACATCAAGCTCAAGTTGAAAAGCCAAAGAAAGAAAAAATCAAGTTGGTTGATATTTCTTTCCCAGATATTGAAAAGTTCGACTTTTTGCCTGAGCCACGTGTGGAAGGCTTTAAAGCATTCGTTTCAATCATGGAAGGTTGTTCTAAATACTGTTCATTCTGTGTAGTACCTTATACTCGTGGTGAAGAGGTTTCTCGTCCACTGGATGATGTATTGGCTGAAATCGCGGGCTTAGCTGAAAAAGGCGTGCGTGAGATCAGCTTGCTTGGTCAAAACGTGAATGGCTATCGTGGTGAAACCTTTGAAGGTGAAATTTGCACTTTCCCTGAACTGCTGCGTTTAGTTGCAGAAATTCCAGGTATTGGACGTTTACGCTATACGACTTCTCATCCGCTTGAGTTTTCTGATGATTTAATTCAATGCTATCGTGATTTACCACAAATGGTTTCACATTTACATCTGCCAGTACAAAGTGGTTCCAACGATGTGTTGCAAGCCATGAAACGTAACCACACCATTGATGTCTACATTGATAAAATTGCCAAATTACGTAAAGTTCGCCCAGATATGCATTTATCTAGCGACTTCATTATTGGTTTCCCGGGTGAAACAGATGAACACTTTGCGGAAACATTACAGTTTATTAAAGATTTAGATTTTGATCATTCATATAGTTTTGTCTATTCAAAACGCCCTGGTACGCCTGCATCTGACCTGCCAGATGATACCCCAGAACAGGTGAAAAAAGACCGTTTGGCTCAAGTTCAGCAAGTGATCAAACAATCAAGTATTGATAAAACTGATGCTATGCTGGGTAAAATTGAACGTGTCTTGATTGAAAAAGTATCGGATAAAGATCCAAATGTATTGGTTGGCACAGCAGACAATACTCGTTTGGTTACATTTATCGGTGATGCGACATGGGTTGGACGTTTCGCAGAGATTGAGATCACTGAAATTAAAACTTTAAATTTAGTTTATGGTGAACTCTTGAATCTTGAACCTGACGTGGCGTAATGTAAGGGTATTCCTACACGTGAGCTAAAAGGGTTTCTCTTGACTTCAGCGATTAAACGTACTGTAACGTTCCCTGAAATTTCCATGGAACATTTAAAACGAATGCTCGGTGCATACAACGGGCATTTAAAGCAAATCGAACAACGTTTAGATGTCAAAATTACTCACCGAGGCGATGCCTTTTATCTAGACGGTGATATAGAAACAGTCGAAAGGGCCGAGGCACTGTTGCAACGGCTCTATCAAGAATCAGAAATTTCCTCACAAATCAGTGCCGATGTTTTACATTTGATGATCCAAGGTTCACAGACAGATCGTGATTTCATGGATGATTCCGAACAAGAACATACAGGCTTAGATAGCGTTTGGTTACAGACCCGCAAAGGGCGAATCAATCCTCGTGGTGCCAATCAAAAGCGTTATGTACAACGTATTTTACAAAGCGATATTTCCTTCGGGATTGGCCCTGCAGGGACTGGTAAAACTTATCTAGCAGTTGCTGCTGCAGTGGATATGTTAGAGCGTAATGAAATCCAACGAATCTTACTGGTTCGTCCTGCGGTTGAAGCTGGCGAGAAACTCGGTTTTCTACCGGGTGATTTGACACAAAAGATCGATCCCTACTTACGCCCACTTTACGATGCTCTCTATGAAATGCTGGGCTTTGAAAAAGTGGCCAAACTGATTGAACGGCAAGTGATTGAGGTTGCTCCGCTTGCCTACATGCGTGGACGCACGCTGAACCATTCATTCGTGATTTTAGATGAAGCACAAAACACCACACCAGAACAGATGAAAATGTTCCTTACCCGTTTAGGGTTTGGTTCGCGTGCTGTGATTACAGGTGACGTGACACAGGTTGACTTACCGCGTGGGCAACAATCGGGCTTAGCACAAGCATTACGTGTACTGGAAAATGTACATGAAATTCATATCACGCGTTTCCATTCCCGTGATGTGGTGCGACATCAATTGGTACAAAAAATTGTTGAGGCCTACGAAGGTTGGGACAGTGAACAGCAACGCCTGTCTGCTGAAGCTCGTGCTGAACGCAAAGCCAAACAAGAAGCATTGATTGCAGAAAATGATTCTGCGGCAGATGCGCAACACATTTAAAAATCCCCCTCACTCCCCCTTTTATTGCAATACTTTAATCGCATATCAGGGGGACGATTTTAAGGATCTATTTTGAAAATCAATTTAAGTCTTCAACAAGACTTTCAAGCGAATGAATTACCACTAAAACGTGGTCAAATTAAAAAGCAGATTGAAACCACACTCCGTCATGTCGGTCTCGACGTAGACTGCGAAATCGGAATTGCCTGCGTCGACCTCGCAGAAAGCCATGAGCTGAATCTGCAATATCGTGAAAAAGACAAACCGACCAATGTATTGTCTTTTCCAAGCGATATTCCTGAAGAAATGCTCAACTTACTGGATGCTGAACCTTTAGGTGACTTGGTGATTTGTATCCCTGTGGTTTTACAAGAAGCCTCTGAACAGCAAAAAACACCTATTGATCATTTCACCCATTTACTGGTTCATGGCGTTTTACATTTACTTGGCTACGATCACGAAACCAGTGAAGCTGAAGCCGAAGAAATGGAAGCTTTAGAAATTGAGATTCTAAAAAAACTAGGGATCGCCAACCCTTATCAAGCCGATGAAAGCTAATCCAAGATCCTATGTATATCGTTATTTTTAAAGCCACGATCAAACAACTTGATGTAACTTACTCTGAAATGGCACAAAAGCTGAGAAATAAAGCCTTGAGTCAATTTAACTGTGTTAAATTTGAAGCGTGTAGTGAAAATGGTTTTGAAATTGCGTTGTCTTACTGGCATGGCCTTGAAGATATCAAGCAGTGGCAACGCGATGCAGAACATTTAGTTGCTCAGCGTTTGGGTAAAGAAAAATGGTATCAGGATTTTAGTGTGGAAATCTGTACAGTTGAACGGGCTTATTCAAATCAAAATGGCTTGTGAATAGATGTAAACTTATCCACATCTTCAATAAAAAACGGCTGAATTCAGCCGTTTTTTTTAATTCTTATTTTTAAAATTGATAACGCAAGGTTAATGTTGCGTTACGTGGTGCACCTTGAGTAATAGTACACCTTTTTAATGTACTTCAAATTCCGCATCGACAGGATCAAAGCGCCATGTTCGAATAATTCGTAATTCAGAAATGTCCTTTTTCATATTA
Organism: Acinetobacter sp. WCHA45; assembly: GCF_002165255.2. Lineage (NCBI taxonomy): Bacteria > Pseudomonadati > Pseudomonadota > Gammaproteobacteria > Moraxellales > Moraxellaceae > Acinetobacter > Acinetobacter sp. WCHA45. The sequence continues at coordinate 2,280,257 of NZ_CP028561.1, forward strand.
TTATCAAAGGGTCCAAAAGGTGCTCCACGGCGCACCGAAGCTTTTGCAGCTTCATCTAAAATGGGATGTCCAGAACTTTCTATAAGACGAATTGCACGAATTCCACCTTCGGCATTCAGGATCACCATTAAACGTACTTCACCCGATAAATGTTGTTGTTTCGCTTCATCTGGATAATAACGATTACCGTATAGTTCAACTTTCTGACGAAATTTATCAAGATAAGCTGCTGACGCATCTTGTTTTGCCTGAATCCCATCTACTGTTTTAATACGTTGTTTACGACTAAAATTTTGCTGACGTTGTAAATATTGTGCTTCCAAACTCGCAACCATCGCGGCTTTGGCTTGAAATTGACTCTGTAACTCATCTAAGGTTTTTTTACGTTCAGTTTGCTCTACTTGCTTCTGCCAGCTTAAAACCGTCATGAGCACTTTTTCTTCAAATTTTAATTCTCGTTTTTGCTGGACTTTCTCTAAACTTTCGAGCTCAGACTCTCCTGTTGTCGCATCTGCTTCCATCGGTGAGGGCATGTCACTCGACATAAGGTGTTGCTGACGGAACTCACCAGAACCCTTTTGGTCAGCTTGCGCCAAAAAGTCGGCATCTTTGACTTTTTCTTGACTTGTACGAACCGTAACTGCAATTTCTTTGGTTGAGGTATCGGTCGGTGATGGCATTGCAAATTTTATGGACAGGGTTACTCCATGCAAACATGCTGCAAAAACAATTGCCCCCAAAAATACAGGGTCTTTCCACCAGTGCAATAGCGAGCTGGTTTGAAAATTTAATTTCTTCAACATGCGTTTCAAGCGACAAAAATGTCTCATCCCCAACGGTAGTTACCGTATAAAAACCAAACTGATATTCAAAATTTAAAAAAAATGTGATCCACTTATAGCCACAGTGTTTCCATACCATCATTTTATGAAAATGTAGCAATTAATTTTGCTACACTGCAAGTTAGAAATTTATTTTTATTTTTTTAGTTATGATAAAGATGGTGGCATTGCATTAAAAACAATTCACTTTCTGGAACAACTTTTATGCAAACGCTCATTTCATCCGTTACTAAACGTCTACTTAAAGTTTACCAAAAAGCAGAAGAATTTATTGAAGAAGAAAGAGAGTTTTCGTTATCGCAAGTATTCGTCAATGCGACAATGGAGCGTTATGTCACAGAAAAAGTTGGAATTATTCAAGATCTACACGCCGATCTATATGATGGATGGCTACGTTTATATACCACTCTAGATGTGAAAGGCCTACACACAACCTTATCTGTCGACTTAAAATTGATTCAGATGGAAATGAATCAAGATGTACAGTTAATGGTGTTTGAACAAATTAGTAATACACAAGTGATTGAAGCATCATTTAAGAATATTTTCCAAAAATGGGGATTTTATATTGCGATTTGGTATTACCAAAAATTTCGTGATGAAGATCCTCTAGGAAAAATCTTAGAACATTTTGAAGTTGTTTCAGTCAAAGATGAATTGCTTTATTTAGATTTAAATCGCTGGTTTAAAAAGAAACCGAGTATTATTGAAACCCTGAGCAAAGTTCATGTAAACCGCGCCAGAGTCCGTCCAGCCGAACTGATTGTTTGGGGGAACGTCAATTTGGCTGCCATTTTGTATCCCCCAAATGAAGATGACTTTGATGAAGAAGGATTAGACGACACAGAAGTTACGCCAATTCAGCAAAAAGAAACTAGAAAATAATCGTATTGAATAGGGTGGTATGAATTTCAGATTTATGCCACTTACTCAAATACCATCATGATTTATACGAAAAATTAACAAGCATTCAGTAAAAAACCTGATTTTTTCTTCATAATCTACAGGCATAATAATCACAAATCTTCATGATAAATGAATGATTGCTCATTGATGATCATTCAAAGGATGTATAGCGTGATGACAAAGAAATTATTGAAAGTAGTGAGTATTACGTCGGCTGCCCTGTTCAGTGTCAGCATGTCTAGCCATGCTCTAGCAATGGCACCTTTCCAAGCAAGCTATCAATTTAGCTACAACAACAAAAACCTCGGTTCAGCGACACGTACACTTTCACAACAAGGAAATAATTGGACCTATCAGTTTAGTGCAAAAGCAGGCGGAATTGCCTCAGCCTCGGAAACGAGTCAATTCAGTTTTGTGGATAATAAAATTACTTCACAAAAGTTTAGCCGTAGCAGTAAAATCTTAATTCACAACAACACCATGAGTATTAACTTTAATCCAAACACTAAAGTTGTGAATACGAAAAAAGATGACACCGCCCGCTCATTCCCATGGCAAGCAGGTGCGTTAGATGAACTGAATGCTGAATTGCAAATCCGTGAGGATTTAAAAAGTAATTCACTTAGAACCAAATATTTAATTGCTGATGCAAAAGCTTTAGATGAACGCCGTTTTGTTAAGCAAGGCACGGAGACCATCAAAACCATTTATGGGACGTTCAGCACCATTAAAGTCGTTATGCAACACGATAAACCAGAACGTAATACCGTATTTTGGTTAGCACCAAAACTTGATTACCTACCTGTCAAAATGGCACATAATGATGGGAAATCTTCTTATGGCTTATTATTAACAGGCTATTCAGGTAAAACCAACTAACCATATGGTCAATTTTAGCTTGCAATTTTTTAGATGCTTTTTAAAATATGCCTTTGCTTGAAAAAGCATCCGTTTAGAGGATTCTCCCGTGTACGCTTTAGAACAGAAAATCTTAAATGAAGGTATCGTTCTATCTGATCAGGTTTTGAAAGTTGATGCTTTCTTAAATCATCAAATTGACCCCGTGTTAATGCAACAGATTGGTAAAGAGTTTGCTGCTCGTTTTAAAGATGCTGGCATTACTAAAATTATTACGATCGAAGCTTCTGGAATTGCACCAGCAATCATGACTGGCTTGGAGCTGGGTGTTCCAGTAATTTTCGCTCGAAAATACCAGTCATTAACGCTCAAAGATGATCTTTACCGTTCTAAAGTGTTCTCGTTCACCAAACAAACTGAAAGTACCATTGCGATTTCAAACAAGCACATCAACTCAAGTGATAAAGCACTTGTGATTGATGATTTCTTGGCAAATGGTCAAGCGGCATTAGGTTTAATCGATTTGATTCACCAAGCAAATGCTGAAGTTGTTGGTGTGGGTATCGTGATTGAAAAGTCATTCCAACCAGGTCGTGATGTGTTACTTGAAAAAGGCTATCGTGTTGAATCTTTAGCACGTGTTGAGTCTTTAACTGATGGCAAAGTTATTTTTGTCACAGAATAAGATTGTGTATCGGGCAAAAAGCGGATGAATCTTCATCCGCTTTTTTATTTAACAACAATCCCAGTTATACAAGACTTTGGAAAAATCACGTTTCTTTAAGTCTTCAGGGTGAATAAAGAAATTTGCCACACCACAATCACCCCACATAATATTGACTCCTTTACTATCATCAGTATCGACCTGAAATAGTAAGATATAATCCATAATATTTTTATTATAGTCTCGTGGATCAGATTGAGTAAAATACGGATAACCGCCTAAGCGATGTCCCATTGCAGACAATGTCTCACTATATGCTACATAGAAGTCATTTTCACCTGTTCCAATATTAAAACCATGGTCATCAATACTGATTGGCTGCTGCTCAAGTTTAAATTCAACTGCGTATTGTCCATCAAAAGGTAAATAATCAAGATCATCTTCCTCGATTTCAATATCAGAAAAATCCTGTTTAAGCTGCTGAATATCATCAATCACATGCTCAAAATACAAAATCCGAAAATCTGATTGCTTTTGCTTATTGTCATAATTCATACCAAATGAATCATCAGCTGCAATATAAAATTGCAAAATCCCCTTGTCTGGGAAATTAGGTAAACTTGGAATTTCCGCAAAATTAAACTGGGCCAATAAAGCAAGAGGATTACCATTAGAATCTAAAGGATAAGCAGTATCCAAAGGTAAGTAAGGTTCTCCCCCAACCTTACTTTGCCATACAGTCAAAGCATCGTTTGAACTGAGCTGTAAAGTTACTGTTGGCAAAATAGTAGCTGAAATTTTTTCTAAGAATGGCTGCAAACTGTTCGGCAAAGTTTCTGGTTTAAAATTCATTGTACTGATTATCCATATCGTTATTTATAGAATCTAATATAAAACAATCAGCTATATTGGAATAGAGCATAAGGATTAAACTGCGACAATCAATGTCGCCAAATTGAAAAGATATTTATCACATAAATTCTGATAAAATCAGCGCGATCAAAAGCAAAAATAGGCGTGAAGATGCAAACATACCTGAACCTTTTACAACATATCCTCGACAATGGCGGCGACAAAGGCGATCGTACAGGTACGGGTACACGTTCAGTATTTGGTCATCAGATGCGTTTTGATCTTTCTAAGGGCTTTCCACTATTAACGACCAAGAAAGTGCACTTCCGCTCTATCGTGATTGAACTACTATGGTTTCTAAAAGGCGATACCAACGTTCAATATCTCAAAGATAATAAAGTCAGCATTTGGGATGAATGGGCGACCGCAGAACAAACTGCACGTTTTGGTCGCCCTGAGGGTGAACTTGGTCCTGTTTACGGGCATCAATGGCGTAACTTTGGCGCAACTCAAAATGAAGATGGTAGCTATCAGCAAAATGGTTTTGATCAGATTCAATGGCTTGTGAATGAAATTAAAACTAATCCCAATTCACGCCGTTTGATCGTTTCAGGCTGGAATCCCAATGAGGCTGGGAAAGTGGCCTTGCCGCCCTGCCATACCCTGTTCCAGTTTTTCGTACAAGACAACAAACTGTCATGCCAACTGTATCAACGTAGCGCAGATGTTTTTCTAGGTGTGCCATTTAATATTGCCAGTTATGCCCTACTTACACATATGATTGCTCAAGTTTGCGGCTTAGGTGTAGGTGACTTTGTTTGGACAGGTGGTGATACTCATTTATATGCCAATCATTTTGAGCAAGCACAATTGCAGCTTACGCGTGAGCCGCTACCGTTGTGTCAATTAAAACTCAATCCTGAGATCACTGATATTTTTGACTTCAAATTTGAGGATATTGAAATTATTGGCTATGAGTCACACCCTGCTATTAAAGCACCCGTCGCAGTTTAAATCGATCAGAGAGAATATAAAAATGGCATGGCAAGGTATTGAAGTTGTCCACGTAGTCGCAATGGATAAAAACAACTGTATTGGCAAGGGCAATGCTTTACCGTGGCATATCACAGCTGATCTTAAACACTTTAAAGCGATTACCCAAGGCGGTGTTGTCCTGATGGGGCGTAAAACCTTAGAGTCAATGGGACGCGCACTTCCAAATCGTGTGAATTGGGTCATCACGCGTGATGTTGAATGGCAATTTGAGGGCGTTAAAGTAGCACATAGCATTGAAGATGCTTTGACACATGCACTTACAGACGTACAACACGCTGAAAAAGCATCTTTATTTATTATTGGGGGTGGAGAGATTTTTACTCAAACCCTCGCAATTGCTGATCGTCTTGAATTAACCCATGTTGATCTAGATGTACAAGGTGATGCACATTACCCAAAAATCTCTGAGGATTTTCGCAAAGTAAACTCAGAACAACACATTGATGAAAAATCAAATATTGCTTTCGAGTTTGCGACCTACCAAAAATAAAAAATGGATCGCGCGTCATCATGCATAATATTGGATCACGTGAGTTTTTACTGGCGCTAGGCATTGGGCTATTACACAGTTTTTTTGCCTTATTTGTGATCCTCTCAAGTATTTGGTTATGTCTGGCATTCTGGATTCAACATCCTTTTGGAACAATCTTCAGTCGAATCACTATCATTTTTTGGGCACTGTTTGCGCTCAGCTTGCTTAGTGTTTATGTCAGTGGGCATATTTTTAGTCGCCGCACTGATATTTTAATTTACTGTGTTGCCTTCACCTGTTCACTGGTCTGGTATTTTTCATTAGAGGCTCGACAAGATCGTGACTGGAATCCTGAAGTCGCTGAGCAGCTTACTTACCAAAAGCAAGGCAATCTAGTACAGCTGCATAATGTGCGTAATTTTAATTGGCATAAAGACGGCACTTATGACATTCGCTGGGAAAATCGTACAATTGACCTAGATAAAATTACAGGCGTCAATGTCATCACATCCTACTGGATGGGACCTCAAATCGCGCATACGTTAGTGAGTTTCGATTTCTCAGATCAAAAACCTTTGGTTTTTTCTATCGAGATTCGCAAAGAAAAAGGAGAAGAATTTTCCGCGATTGGTGGCTTCTTCCGTAAATATGAACTCAGTTTAGTGGCTTCTGATGAAAAAGATCTGATTTATACGCGAAGTAATATTCGTCATGAACAAGTTTATTTATTTCCAATAAGAATGCCTCAGACCGAACGTAAAGCGCTATTTATCGAATATCTACATAAAGCAGATGAGTTACGTGCTGAAGCAAAATGGTACAACACGCTTACAAGTAACTGTACAACGCTCGTTTTTGACATGATCCAAGCGATCAACCCACAAACTTTACCTAAAGATTATCGTTTACTGGCTTCAGGCTATTTACCCAATTATCTTTTTGATCTACAAGCACTTAATCAAAATTATAGTATGAAAGAATGGTATCAATTGGCATGGATCAATACACGTGCTGAAAAATATGAACAACAACCAGATCAATCCAGTGAATATTTTTCGAAAATCATTCGACATGGATTACCAAAAGCAAATTAGTCCATTTCGCTTTTTAACAAAACAATACTGAATCTCCTTCTATAGTCCATCTTGATTGATTTAAATCAAGATATATGCATTCACTTGATGATCGCGAATCCACAATCATCCTCACAAATTATTGCAAGATCGTGGATAGAAATGCCACATCATGAATACATAGGAAAAATATGCTCAGGCTTAGGTGAATTTTTATGAAATTTATAAGGGATACTGAATCAGTTATTTGATTTTTTGACATAAAAAGCTAAATCTCTGATTGATGATGGGCTTTTACTTTTCATCGACTTCGTATACTTTATTAGTATTCTTAGAATTAAAAATTGGGAAAATTTATGCAACAAGCATTATTCGGTGGAGGTTGCTTTTGGTGTGTAGAAGCTGTTTTTCTACAACTCAAAGGCGTCGAAAAAGTTGTGAGTGGGTATGCAGGTGGTATCGTTCACAATCCAAGTTATGATCAAGTTTGCCAAGGTAATACTCAACATGCAGAAGTTGTATTGATTGACTTTGATGAACAGCAAATCAATTATACTCAACTCCTAAATGTTTTCTTTACCACCCATGATCCAACTACTTTAAATCGTCAAGGTAATGATGTTGGCACCCAATACCGTTCTGTTGTCTATTATTTTAATGATGAACAAAAGCAGCAAGCGGAGAAAATTATTCAAGATTTAGAAAATGATGGTCTCAATATCGTAACTGAACTTAGCCCAGCACCAACATTTTACCCTGCTGAAGAATACCATCAAAATTTTTATGCCCGTAATCCATCACAAGGTTACTGCAATTTTAGCATCCCACCAAAACTGTCAAAATTGCGTTCAAAATATCTCGAACTACTCAAAACAGAGTAAGCATACAAAAAGCAACTCACTGAGTTGCTTTTTTTATGAAACAAATTTTAGTTTTCACTCACAAATGCAATATCACTCAACCCTGCTTCACTCGCCCGTGACATGACTTGCGCTACTGTATCGTATTTTGATTCTTTATCAGCACGTAACTGTACTGTCGGTTTTGTTTCTGCTTTTGCTGCTTCTTGGAAACGCGTCTGTAACTCATCCAAACTAATAATTTGAGCATCCCATGCCACTTCACCTTTTTCATTAATACTGATGGTGATTGCTTTTGGTGGTGGGTCTACAATGTCAGCAGTCGTTTTTGGTAAAGCTAATGGAATTGATGGGTTAGCAACCGTTGCTGTGACTAAAAAGATAATCATCAATACCAACATAATGTCGATCAGAGGAATGAGATTCATCTCATTCATGCCACTGTCGTGGTCTTCACCCAATTGAAAGCCCATCTTAAGCTTGACCTCCAACTAAACTTTGTTGAGTCGCTTTAGTTTCTGTCTTTGCAGGTGTTTCTTGCTGCAACATCGTATCGATTAACAAGCTATGTGCTTGATCTTGTAAATCATGTGCCAAGCCACGATTGAAACGTACACAAATGTTGTAAGCCAATACCGCAGGAATCGCCACAGATAAACCCAAGCCAGTCATGATCAATGCTTCACCAACAGGAGTTGCAACTTGAGCTAAACCCGCCTGACCGCTCGTACCTACAGCGACAAGTGCATGGAAAATACCCCAAACAGTCCCAAACAAACCCACAAATGGCGCAAGCGAAGCAATTGTTCCAAGAACAGATACACCTTTTTCTGCTTGAGATTTTTCAGCCGAGATTTGACGAAGTAAAGCTTGCTCAGCAACCGCTTTGCGTTGTTCAAAGGTCAAAGGTTGTAACTTAGATTTAAGCTGAGCCAAAGCTTGAACAAGTTGACTGTAAGCCTGTTGTTTTAATTGGCGTGTTCCTAAAAGACGTAGAATAAAGATCGTCCACGTTGCAATCGACATTGCTAAAAGGATGAAATACAGGGTTTTACTCACTGCATCTGCATGTTGCCAATAAACTGAAAAGTTCATATACGAACTCCTGATTTAATCTGTCACTAGGACGCAAATTTATTAAGGATTAAATTCAAACGGTTGCTCTGTTTTGATTGGATAAGCAATACCATTTTCCATATACGGTTTAAACTTTGAACTTCTAACAGCGCGTAAAGCCTTTTCATCAAGATTCGGTAAACCACTACTACGAGTAATTCGAGCATTGGTTACTTTACCTTTTTCATCTGCCTCGATATAGATCGTAATTAAGCGTGTCTGATTTTCTAAATCTTTCGGAGTAAATGATACTCTTGGAGATCTACTCCATTGAATACCTGTCCCCCCTATAGAAACTCGTTTTGGTGAAGAATCAGCAGCTGGCTGTGCTTTAGGCGCCTCTGGTTGTACAACAGGCTGTGGTTTTTCCACTGGCTTTTCTGTCACAGTTGTACTAACAACCTTTGTTTCAACTTTGGATTCGACTTTAGGTTCAGTCTTTTGCACTATTTTTTTTGGTGTTTCTGCTTTGACCTGTTGTACTTTTTCAACTTTTTTCGGTGGTGGAGGTAAAGGCTTATCAATCACTTTTACTTCTTTCACTTCCTTTTTAGGTTCAGGTTTTGGCTTTTCTTTCGGCTTAGGTGGTTCTGGTTTAGGTGGTTCCGTAATTTTAACAAACTTAACCTTGAGTGGCTTTTTCTCAATTGGTTTTAACTCAATTGGCTTCATGTGGCTAACTGCCCACAGAACTCCTGCATGTCCAATCACAACCGCAATAAGTGCAGTGATGATCTTCTTTTTCATCGAGTGTGGCATATTCAATATCGCAGGAGATTGACTCATAAGAATCTAAGTACCTAATAGATGGTGAAATCTTTACAAAGTGAAAAACGATTTCAGTCATCGGATAGAACAATTAAAGTGGCGCAATAATAAATGAGAAGTGTTTTCATTTGCAACTATTTTTTTGTGAACATCTTTTAAGTGATTGATAAATTTACACTTATTAAAATAAAATGTTATAACATAGCGTTACTAATATAAAAAAAGCATGCTTTAAAGCATGCTTTTTTAAAAATCTATTTGGTTTAGAAAACAACCGTTTTATTACCATCTACAATAATACGATCTTCTAAATGCCATTTTACAGCGCGAGCCAATACATTACGCTCAACGTCTTCGCCTAACTCACGTAACTGTTCTACATTGTAATCGTGGCTAACACGTTCAACATCTTGTTCAATAATTGGACCTTGATCGAGATCAGCAGTCACGTAATGTGCTGTTGCACCAATCAACTTCACCCCTTTCTCATACGCTTGCTTATAAGGATTTGCACCTACGAAAGCAGGTAAGAATGAATGATGAATATTGATAATCTTCATTTCCCACTTGGCAACAAAGTCTTCACTCAAAATCTGCATATAACGCGCCAAGATCAATAGATCATTGCCCTGCATCATTTCATCAATTTGCGCATAAGCTTCGACTTTATTGTCTTTATTGACTGGTACGACATGGAATGGAATACCAAAATTTTCAACCGATTCACGTAAATCTGGATGGTTTGAGATGACTTGGGTAATTTCACATGGCAATGAGCCACGTGCATGACGCCATAATAATTCCAATAAAGCATGGTCCACTTTAGAAACCAGAATACCCACTTTCTTTAATTCACCCACAAAAGTGAGTTTCCACTGCATTTCATAACGTTCAGCAACGTTGGCAGCAAAGGTTTGCATTAATGCTTCTTTACGAGATTGCAAATGATCAAGTTCAAACTCAACACGCATGAAATAACGTCCGCCTTGAGCTTCTGTAGCATACTGATCAAGTGCGGTAATATTTGCTCCCTGATGATACAAAAAGCTCGATACGGCTTGCACGATTCCCGGCTTGTCTTCGCAAGTAATCAATAATCGTGCAGTGTGGGCGGTCGTCGTGTTCATGTGGTTAATATCACTTATTGGAATCAAAATTAAAAATCAAGCCGAGCATTCTAGCTCTTTTTTGCTTATGACTAAATAGCTACTTATTCATCATCGTCATTTTTAAGATTAGATAAACTAGCAAATAAGTCTGACGGCCCCAAAGATTTCAATAATTGTTCATACGTTTGACGACTTTCGCCCATTAAATAAGGGCCTTCCAAAAATACCATTTGTCGTAAAGCTTGCCATACCCATTTTTCTTCCAAATGGTTATTGTCACTGATATGACCAGACATATACAAAAAGTTAGTCCAGTTGGTCAGTACAATCCACAAGTTGATAATCAAAGCTTCAATTTCTGAATCAGTCATCTTCATCAAACCGGCATCCACAAAGGCACGATAAATTTTTTGCCCTTGCTGCATCACCTGCCCTGCAAAACGAGGATAGATTTTTCTGAAGTCTTCATTATTTTCAACAAGATGATAGACATCACGGTGAATAAAGCGATAAGCCCACAACTGATTACTCAAAACTTGGAAATAACTAATTTTATCATTGGCATTTAAAGGTCGATCCGTTGGCAAGGCCAACATCTCCAAGGTTTCAGCCTGATATTGCTGCGCTAATTCTTTAATAATTTCCTGTTTATTACGGAAGTGATAGTACAGATTGCCTGGGCTAATTCCGAGTTCAGCGGCAATATGATTGGTTGTGACCGAACGTTCTCCACGCTCATTAAACAACTGCAAACTGATATGCAGAATTCTATCTTTTGTTTTATTCGGTTTAGCGTGCGACATTGAGTTTAACCATCTATAACATTATCAATAGGTTATAAAACAAACCTATAAAGCGACTTGACACTTTAGAGTATTTACTCTAAAAATTAAAAAATAATAAGCTTTCTTTTGGTCTACTCCTATGAACAGTCAAACAAAAACAACCGCTATGACACCTTATGTTGATGTGAAACGGCTACATGATTTGCTTGAACAGCAAAAAGCAGCTTACCAACGCCATCCTGTGCCAAGCGCCAAAGAACGTATTGAGCGCTTAGCTCGACTTAAAAATATCTTGGTAAAATATCAAGATCAATTTGCTAACGCAATTAGTCAAGATTATGGCAATCGTGCCATTATGGAAACCAAAATTGGCGAAGTTCTTACCTGTTTAGAACATATCAAATACTATAGCAAGAACTTAACTGAGTGGATGAAGCCCTCTAAGCGCCATATCAGTATGTTACACCAACCTGCAAAAGGCTGGGTACAATATCAACCATTAGGTGTGATTGGTATTATTGCACCATGGAACTATCCATTATTACTTTCAGTTGGCCCATTGATCTGCGCAATCGCTGCAGGCAATCATGCCATGATCAAGATTTCGAGTGCATCTTCTCAGTTTGGTGCTGTATTGGAAAATGCACTTGCAGAAGTATTTCCTCAGGAACTTGTGAGTGTTATCAATGGTAGTGGCGCGATTTCAGATGCCTTTAGTCATTTAGCATTTGATAAATTAATTTTCACAGGTTCAACGTCTGTCGGTAAAACTGTGATGGCAGCAGCATCACAGAACTTAGTCCCTGTGATTTTAGAGCTAGGTGGAAAATCGCCTGCTCTTGTACATTCGGCAATGAATATTCGTGATGTGGCACAACGTATTGCGGTAGGTAAACTTTGGAATGCAGGTCAAACTTGCGTTGCACCTGATTACATGTTCCTACCTAAAGGCAAAACGGCAGAATTCACCAAGCACTATAACGACTTTGTGAATACGATGTACCCAACGCTACGTGACAATAAAGATTACACGTCAATTGTAAATGACAAACAATACAATCGTCTTCAAGGCTATTTAGAAGATGCACGTGATCAAGGTGCGACGATCGTCGAGTTAAACAGCAAGAAAGAATCTTTAACTGAAGTTCGTAAAATTGCACCAACGTTACTCACAGGTGTAACCACAGAAATGGAAATTATGAAGAATGAGATCTTTGGTCCAATTCTTCCTATTCTAGAATATGAACATATTGAAGATGCACTTCAATTTATCAATAGTCGACCACGTCCACTCGCATTCTACTATTTTGATATTGATATGGCTCGTGCTGATTATGTTGCAGGACGTACCCATTCTGGACATTTTGGTATTAACCAAACCCTCACTCATGTAGCGCAAGATGATCTACCATTTGGTGGTATAGGTGCATCGGGTATGGGCAAATATCATGGTAAAGAAGGCTTCTTCAGCTTCTCTAACGAACGTTCAGTGATGTCTAACCCTGTTAACCCTAAACTTTATAGTTTAAAATTCATTCTGCCGCCGTACAACAAACCAACGCATAAACTGCTTTTGAAAACACTATTCCGTTAAGCTGATCAAGGCATGATCTATCACACTAGATCATGCCCTGTTTTTACCAAATTCGCTTGTCTTTTAATCGTATTTTTGGTATAAAACGCCCCTTGAATGATTTCATCCGTTTACTTGAATGGCTAGTTGCACGAAACGGTGCTATATAAACTAGCAATGGAGTTCACCATGTCTAAGGTTTGCCAAGTTACCGGCAAGCGTCCTATCGTTGGTAACAACGTATCGCACGCAAACAACAAAACCAAACGCCGGTTCGAGCCGAACCTGCACCACCACCGTTTTTGGTTAGAAAGCGAAAAGCGTTTTGTACGTCTTCGTTTAACCACTAAAGGTATGCGTATTATTGATAAATTGGGTATTGAGAAAGTTGTTGCTGATCTCCGTGCTCAAGGTCAAAAGATCTAAGGAGTCTGAACAATGCGTGATAAAATCCGCCTCGTTTCTACAGCTGGTACAGGTTATTTCTATACCACTACTAAGAACAAACGTACTATGCCGGAAAAAATGGAAATCAAAAAATTTGATCCAAAAATCCGTCAACACGTAATCTTCAAAGAAGCTAAAATTAAATAATTTTAGTTTTCTTAAAAAAACGACTTCAACTGAAGTCGTTTTTTTTTGCTAAAAAATGTTTTAGCTAAAATAAAATGAATCACTATTTCATAATTTTTTTTGATAAATAAAAAAATTGTCATCAACAAATCCGATTTTACTTGTTACAATTTATTCGCTGTTTTCTTGGCATGTTTTATGCTGAATTATTTGTACCTTAACCGCAATGATTAAGGAGTTTCAATGCCTCATGATGTTGATTTAATTATATTACTTGCCGTCGGTTTCGGTATAGCACTTATTTTTGGCTATATTGCCGCACGTTTACGTCTACCACCATTAATTGGTTATTTGGTAGCAGGTATTATTATAAGCCCTAACACCCCAGGTATCGTGGCAGATATACATCTCGCCAATCAACTTGCCGAACTCGGGGTAATGTTCTTAATGTTTGGCGTAGGGATGCATTTTTCCCTCAATGATTTATTACTTGTTCGTCGTATCGCCCTGCCCGGTGCGATTTTACAAATCGCTGTAGCAACACTCTTAGGTGCCGCTGTATCTATGTTTTGGGGCTGGAGTTTTGGTTCTGCACTGATTTTTGGTTTAAGTTTATCGTGTGCAAGTACCGTAGTATTACTCAAAGCACTGAGTGATCGTGGTTTACTCGATTCTGTCAATGGCAAAATTGCAGTGGGTTGGCTTTTGGTTGAAGATCTTGTTATGGTCTTGGTCTTAGTTTTATTACCTGCAACAGCTGTTCTACTTGGTGGACACCCACTAGCTGGAACGGATACCTCTCAAAATATTTGGATCACCATCAGCCTAACATTACTGAAAGTAACAGGTTTTATCGCCTTCATGCTGATTATTGGGAAGCGCTTAATCCCGAAAATTATGCAATTGGTTGCTCGTTTAGGTTCTCGTGAATTATTTACACTTACCGTCGTTGCTGCTGCCGTTTCGATTGCTTATGGTTCTTATGCGATCTTTGGTGTCTCAATGGCATTGGGTGCTTTCTTTGCGGGCATGGTCGTAAAAGAGTCTGATTTCAGCCATAGAGCAGAAGAAGAGACGCTTTCATTGCGTGAAATCTTTGCGATCTTATTTTTTGTTTCAGTGGGAATGTTATTCGATCCAAAAATCTTGATTGAACAACCTTTACATATTTTAGCTGTCGTTGCCATTATCATGATTGGTAAGACTTTAGCAGCGATGGCTTTAGTTTTATTCTTCCGCTACCCAATTAATACAGCTCTCACTGTAGGTGCTAGTTTGGCACAAATTGGTGAGTTTTCATTCATTTTAGCAACATTGGGCTTGTCACTCGGTCTACTCACCCCAGATGCACAAAACTTGATTCTTGCTGGTGCGTTATTTTCAATAACTTTAAATTCATTTGTATTTTCAGCGATTGAACCCGCTCAACGTTGGATACGAGAACGCTCACATTTAGCTCGCTTATTAGAACGCAGTGGCGACCCGCTTGCTATGCTTCCAGATGAAGTTGATCAAGCTTATTTACGTGATCAGGTGGTGATCATTGGCTATGGTGGCGTAGGACGCCGCATTAGTGAAAACCTGATGCAACAGAATATCAAGGTCGTGATTGCTGAAGAAAATCGTGAGATTGTTGAAAAACTGCGTGCCCAAGGAATGGCTGCCGTAAGCGGTGAAGCGACTGAACCTTATGTACTCATACAAGCCCATATTCAGCATGCACGCTTATTGGTTATTTCCCCTATGGATATTTTAGATATTCATCGTATTGTCGATATTGCAAAGCAATTGAATCCTGAGATTCAGGTCTTGATCTGTGCTGAGAGCAAGGAAGAGGCTGCTGTTATTCGCGATGAAAATATTGGTGAAGTTTTCTATGCGAAAGAAGAAATGGCGAAGAATATGAGCCATCATATCCTGAACCAAATTGAGCTTGCTCATCAAAGTACGTTACATTAACAATCTATTTTCAAATTAAAGCATCTAATACCAATTATTCAGATAGTTGGTATTTTTTATCTTTTAAATTTCAGTCTTATGATTTAAAGCTAACATCCAAATACTTAATAACATTTAACCCTCGTGTTAGCTCAATGCTTTTGAAAGCTGACGCAGTGTTTTGATTTGTTTGCCATAACGGCGACAAAAACGACAAGCAAATAAATGTAATTGTAGATTGCTCTGCTCTATAAACTGAAGTGATCTATCCTGTTTCTCGGAAATTAATTGTGTTGCTTGTCGGCAAGTTAGCATGCGCAATCACCCTTAAGTAACCATTTATTTTCTAGACATTCACGTAATCTAGTTCGGCTTCTATACACCAAGACATTAAAATTTGAGACAGTAATCTCAAAACACGAACTTAAACCCAATTAACTCTTATTAAATAGATGAAAATAGAGACTACGCTCACTGTAGACACAATGAACAGAATTAAAGTCATTCCAATGAGTTAACACCTGAACAATGCTAAATAGCGTTTAAAGAAAACCCCCAACGAGTGTGCAGCATCAATACCGTCCGAAATGTATAGATTAAATATTTGTGGTAGTATTGCGCGCAATTGGAAATCTCTTAATCAAGCTAGAAGAGTTTCGTTCTTTGATGCTCACGCTCAATGTATCCAAATATTTAGTCATAGCATCTGTTCGATCAGATCAATGGGTTGAGCTTTGCCTAAAAATGTTTGGACATACATCAGTGATGAATTCTTACTTTAAGTTTATTTCCCACTATTTATCATAAATAGTCTACTTTCTAATCCGCTCAATCATTTTATTAGGTTGTTTAACACTGAATAAAGGCATGATTTTTTATGAATATTGAAAAAACTCAGACACCACGAATCAGTGTTGCACCCATGATGGATTGGACCACAAAAGACTATCGTTTCTTTGCTCGCTTATTTAATCCCAATGTCGTGCTGTATACCGAGATGGTCACTACAGGCGCGATTATTTACGGTGGTGCAAATCGGCATCTCGATTTCAATCAGCAAGAGCATCCGATTGTGCTACAACTCGGCGGCTCAAATCCACAAGAACTTGCTACCTGCACCAAAATGGCCGAAGACTGGGGTTATAACGAAGTTAATCTCAATGTCGGCTGTCCAAGTGATCGCGTGCAAAACAATAAAATTGGGGCTTGCTTAATGGCTGAACCCAATTTAGTTGCAGAATGTATTCATAGTATGCAAAAAGCAGTATCGATTCCTGTAACTGTAAAGCATCGTATCGGGATTGATGACATGCAATCTTACGAAGAAATGCTGCATTTTGTTGATACGGTGGCATCAACAGGCTGCACACATTTTATTGTACATGCACGTATTGCGATCTTGCAGGGCTTATCGCCGAAAGAGAATCGCGAAGTTCCACCATTACGCTATGAAGATGTCTATCGTTTAAAGCAAGAACGCCCACATCTAAAGATTGAGATTAATGGCGGTATCAAGACCTTTGAAGAAACACAACAACATTTACAGCATGTTGATGGCGTCATGATTGGTCGTGAGGCATATCATAATCCATACTTATTGGCGGAGATGGGTGAACTTTGGAATTTGGAAGCACCTAATCGTTTTGAGATCATGCAGCACATGATGCCTTATATTCATCAACGCGTTGCTGAAGGTGCTCCACTTTCGATTATCACTCGCCATATTCTAGGTTTATTTCAAAATCTACCTGGCGCACGTAAATGGCGTCAGGCCCTCAGTGGTGGAAATGCCAAAACGATTGCTGATATTGAAAATGCAATCATCAATATCCAAACAGCGATGCAACGTACTGAAGATTACGTTCGAGAACATCAAAGTTAATTTGATGTTCTAAGCATAACTTTTGCACATCGGAATATAGCGTAATCCGCCATTTTCAATCACTGTTGACGTTACTATAAATCCAAAATTTTCATAAACGGACTGCGCATAACAACTAGAATTCACAGTAATTTTTGAATGTTGCTGAGAAAGTTTATCTTCTAAAAACATCCAAAGCTGACGACCTATTCCTTGCTGTTGTGAATCCTGCTTAACAAAAAAATGAATCAAATGAGAAGGTTGTTTATAAGCAATCACACCAATAATGGATAAATCTTTCTCCAAAACAAAATATTCAATACTTTGCATTTCAAGTAATTTCTCAATCATATCCTGACTAAATTTTGCTTCACCCTCTGCATTCAGTGCAAAATCTTTTATATATGGCTGAATTAATTCTACTATTTGCTTGATATCTGTTACTTTTGCTGGACGTATCACTTGTTATTCTTTCCATTTTTCACTTTAATAAACAATAGTTTATTATTTTATAGATCACAAAGCTTTGTTTCTTTGAATCAGCGCTTGCGTATATTTTTCAACCAAAAAAGAAATATAATCTTACAAATCATTTTATCCAAACTAATTAACAACTAAATTCATGATAATAAAAAGATTCTTTATGTGATTTTTACGCTAAGTTCCTCACAACACCCTCAAAAAGTTACGTTATTACATTGCAAATAAGTTTTTTTAAGATTTATCGCTTAATATCTGCGAGCCACGGAATTTGGCGACCGCTTCAAAGTTGTTTTAGGATTGGTTGAGATTGAACTATGATTTATGATGCACCCTCATTAGATTCGATGATGCATGCACAGACTCAAAATGCAGTCATTATGCTCAGAGAAACTCCCGCAGATATTACACCGCCATACGCATTATCCAAGAATTCGCAGCAAATTAACTTACAGAAGTTTTCAGATAAACTTTCTCGTGTTTCCTCATTTCATAGTTCAGCAAAGTGTGCCAAATCAATTCGTATCGCATTACAAACAGCGGGCGCAAAAATTGCACAACATCCTATAGCCGCCTCAGATTGGGGTGGAACGCTACAAAAGATTGGCTATAAGCAAATTGACCCTGCTTTTGATAACCCAATGCCAGGTGATATTTATATTATTCATCGTACCAAAAAACATGTGTATGGTCATATTGCTGGTTTTACAGGCTCACAATGGGTTTCTGATTTTAAGCAAACTAGCTATGACGTTTATAAAGACAAAAACGTCACTTATACTTATTACCGTCTTGGTTAATAAAACACTGAATCAAAGCCTAAACGAAGATTATGTTTTAGGCTTTTTAGCATCTAATTTTTTCAGCACTTCAGCCACCGCCACCATCGCAAAGCTTGACGTCACCACCACCGCAGAACCATAGCCGCCACAACGTAAACCTGCGCTTGGACATACATCTGCACTGGAAAATGGATTATCAATCGAATACACGCAAGTGATTCCGAATTTCTCTTTTGGTTTTTTACAAATCCCTTTTGAACGCAGCTGAGTACGTAACTTTGCCAACATTGGGTCTTGTTCGGTCTTGGACAAATCTGCCACGCGAATCTTCAGTGGGTCGAGTTTGCCACCCGCTCCTCCCGAAACAATCAACGGGATTTTGTTAAAGCGGCAATGCAGCATCAAGGCAAGTTTGGCTTTGACATCATCGATGCAATCCAAAACAATGCTTGGTACTGGGTTTAGAATCTCTTTGACATTATCAGGCATCAGATAATCATCAATCACGTTTACTTTCATGCGTGGATTGATCTGGCGACAACGCTCCGCCATCACTTCAATTTTTTCTTGTCCGAGTGTTGAGCTCATCGCTGGCAATTGACGGTTAATATTGGATGCTGCTACCACATCCATATCGACCAAAGTCAATTCACCAATCCCTGTACGTGCCAGTGCCTCAACCGCCCAACTGCCAACACCACCAATCCCAATCACCATGACATGACTGTGTTCATAATGCGAAAATGCACGATCTCCATAAATTTTGGCGACACCAGCAAAACGGCGGTCATATTCGTCATTTGGAATTAATAAGTCGGTCATCATTACAAGCAACAGGGAGTATTTTCACAATATTATAGCAAGAGTTTATTTGAGTGTAATGAAAGAATATTTTTTCAACTTCATTCATTGTAAGATATAAAACAACATGTTATACACTATAAAAACAAGAGCTTACTAGATATAGACATGATGTCATTACAACAAGATTTTTTAAGATTTACTGACTGGAAAAATGAGTTCTCTGGTGAGGAGTTTGATCAATTTCTTGCCGAATTTGATATACATCATCCTGAATTTTTAGAATGGATTGAACAACATCAAGCGGCTTTGTTGTATAAATAAATTTCATCCCCATACATGTTAGATGAATACAGAATCAAAAAGCCGATACAAAACAACGAGCTGGTCTGAGTACAATCAGGCTTTAAATTATTTAGCACAAAATGATTTTTCTCAAAAAACCATTGATATCCGAAATTTATTTATTAGTTTAGCATTAAATATGGTGGGCGATTATTGTGTTGCACATAATCTAAAAAAGAGATTTCCACTATGGCAAAATACTCGCTATCTAAATGAAAATTTCAATTTAAAACAACGAGTCGACCTATTAGATACTATTTTCAATGCCGATGATTTAGCCATTCACCTTAAATACCCTTATGATTAACGGACAGATTTAAAGCATGTAAACTATTCTCCCATAGCCTTTGAGCTAATTTTTCAGATTCCATATTGAGAACTTGGCTTAACCCCTCTAATACATAAGGTAAATTCACAGGCGTATTACGGGTGCGATGCTCGGTCGAAGTTTGGCAACACAACGGGGTCATATCTGGACAATCTGTTTCAATCACCAAATTTTCACTGCCAATCGCCTGCACTACTTGATGCAGCCTTTTGGCATTTGGATTGGTGATTTGTCCTGTCACCCCAATTTTAAAGCCCAGTTTAACCAATGCCTTGGCTTCTTCGACTCCACCACTAAACGCATGGGCAATACCACCCAATTTGAATTTCTGCGCCTTTAAAATAGCAAGGGTTTCGGCATGGGCCTTACGAATATGCAGCAACACAGGTTTTTGATAATGCGTTGCCAGTTCAAGTTGGGCATTAAAATAATGCTGCTGTTTGGCAAAAAGCTCAGGCTGTTTATGTTGTTTTAAAAAAGTATCTAAACCAATTTCACCTACAGCCACACAGTCATGCTGTTCTAAGACTTGCTCAAGCAGCTGTAAATGTTCTGGCTGATGTTGTTCGATATAAAAAGGATGCAAGCCTGGGGCAAGATAAGAGCTTGGCACATTTTCCCAATATTGTAATTGTTGATGAGTTTGAATCAGATCATCGAATCGGGATTCAACAAAACCAATTAACACCAAAGCATCGACCGCAACCTGTTTTGCTTGTTCAGCCAGATGTTGCCGATCAAGATCAAAATCGGCAACATCAAAATGGGTATGGGTATCGAACAGTTGCATTAACTTTGACTTGGCGTACTTGCAGCAGGCGTAGATGCTGCGGGCGTATCTATTTTTGGTAGATATTCAGGTTTTAAAACACCCTGCAATTCAGTAAATGGAATCACTAACCGCGGCAAACCGACGACATAAGGACCAATTTCATATTCAGCATATTGCAGAATTAAGCCCTGCTCACCCAACAGGAAGTTGTCAGTGACCTTAAACGGCCAAGCCTGCTCATATTCCTCAGGGTTATTGGCAAGTTTGGTGTCTACAATCCAGACCTTGAATGCATCATGCGCCAGCTTGTCCAAAGTTGCTTTTTGCTTCGGTAATAATAGGTCACGCAATTGAATCTGTTTTTGGTTCGCTAAATCAAAGTTATAGTAACGTTGAGAGGTTGAACCATGTGCTCCACCCAAATAACTGCTGCTATTTAAGACTACAGTTGCTAGCTTGCCTTTCGATTGTAAAATTTTAGGCTTAATCATCAAACTGATCTGATGACTACTACTGAGCGCTTTTAACTCTTCATCAATCTTCACAAACGCATTAGCATAGGCTTGTGCCTGAGCATCTAAACCTATTTTTTGCTCAGTCGTTTTTGCTGTAGATGCTGCTGAAGCATCAGCATCAACGACATCGAGCATTTTACTCAGTTGATCGAGAATCTGTTGATCCAGTAACTGGTCAATGAACGGGAAATTACTTTGTAATCGTTCAACGGTAAAATCTGGACAGGTATTGCCTTTACATTCAGGTAAATTTACCTGCAATTTCACGGTTTCACCACGCAGAATTGGCTCAGCAGTTTGCTGTACCACTGGCGGATCTGTCGGTTTATCCTGTGATTCTTTCGGCTCTGATTTCGGCTGGCAAGCAGCAAGCAAAATGGCACCTGCAAGAATGCTATATTTATAAAATGCTTTCATTTAAAACCTATCAGTATTGTTATTACACAAGATTTTTAAATGCTATCGAAGTTAAAGCAAAACCGCTATAAGCGCATGCAATTTCTATACGAAACTCAAGCAAGTAGATTAAAACATTTGCTGATAAATTTCAGGTTGTAGCATCTGTTTGCTTTGTTCAGTGCTTAAATAAATATCCAACTGCGGTGCATCTTTACTTATTTCATTGGCACGATAATGCAAGCCAATTCCTTCCCCATCGAAGAACCAATCTGCCTGCCCCCAATACAGTTTTTTAGGAACTTGTTTCTTCACTTCTGTACTTTGTTTTTCAATCCATTGTTGATAATGTGCTTGAATAATATTATTTAATTCATTTTGCTGATTTTTCTGTATCACATCGAGTACGGTTAGATTTTTTTGTAACTTACGATCAGCAACGAAAAAGTAAAATCTGTCTTTAACCGCAATATCTTCTTGCTGTGTATCAACGCCAATTTGCAACAACACATACTGATTACGCTGTGAAGCAATACGTGTCGTTAAGCGCAGCTCATACGCTTTATTTTTAGAATACTTATCTTGCCATTCATCTGACTTTTTCACATAAGCATTCACGGCTTGCTGTAAGGTTAAATTCTTGTTTTGCTCAATTTGTTGTTGAATCACATTGGCCTGATTTTTTGCAATCCATGCATTCAGCCATTGATCCTGAGTTTTAATGGTTTGAATATCGACATCAATACAGTTCTTCTTTTCACAGAACGGTAAGGCATAATCCGCTTCGGCTTCTTGCATATTGAGGTATGGTAGGACTTCAGCTTTTTCAGTATGCGTTGATATTTGATTTTTGTTTTGAGCTGTATCCGTCTCATTTTTTTTAGGATGATCGCATGCCGTTAAAGCCATCATTCCAATCATTATACTGACAGCAAAAAGTGGTTTTAAAGTATTCATCTCATCCTCCTTTTTTAGATCGTTCAATTAAAAACAGCCTCTAATTTAGAAGCTGTTTTTGTATATTTTTAGTGTTCTCGCGTGTTACGGAACTGAATATCTGGCCAGCGTTCTTGCATTAACTGCAAGTTTACACGGCTTGGTGCAAGATAAGTCAGATGACCGCCGCCATCTACCGATAACTGATCATGCGCTTTTTTCTTGAACTCATTCAGAATTTTTTCATCATCACAATGAACCCAACGTACCGTATGCACACTGACAGGCTCATAAATACAGTCAACTTTATATTCTTCTTTCAAACGATAAGCGACCACATCAAACTGTAACACACCGACTGCACCAACGATCAAGTCATTACTAATTTGAGGCATAAATACCTGTGTTGCACCTTCTTCAGATAATTCTTTCAAACCTTTTTGCAATTGCTTAGATTTAAGAGGATCACGTAAACGAACTCGGCGGAACATTTCAGGTGCAAAGTGTGGAATACCCGTGAAATGAAGTTTTTCACCGCTGGTAAATGTATCACCGATCTGGATGGTACCGTGGTTATGCAAACCAATAATGTCTCCAGGCCAAGCTTCTTCAAGATGCTCGCGCTCACCTGCAAGGAAGGTTAATGCATCACTAATACGTACATCTTTACCTATACGCACATGATTCATTTTTAAACCTTTTTCATATTTACCTGAACAAATACGCATAAAGGCAATACGGTCACGGTGTTTCGGATCCATATTGGCTTGGATTTTAAATACAAAGCCTGTAAATCCTTCTTCGTTGGCATCTACAGTTCGCTCTTGAGTTGGATGCGCTTTAGGTTCTGGTGCCCAATTGATAAATGCATCAAGCACATGATCAACAGCAAAGTTACCTAATGCTGTACCAAAAAGTACTGGCGTTTGTTTACCTTGTAAGAATAATTCACGATCCAGCGGCTCATTTGCCATTTGAACCAATTCGAGCGATTCCTCGAAAGAAGCCCATGCCAACTCACCAACTTTCTCACGAATGTCTGCATGATCATAACCATCACGTACTTCAATGTCCGTAATGGTTGAACCGAAACCAGCTTTATAGACATACAATTTGTTTTCTAGCAAATTGTAAACTCCAGCAAAGTCACGTCCCATACCTAAAGGCCATGTAATCGGTACACAACGGATATTGAGGACATTTTCAATTTCATCCAGTAACTCTAACGGCTCGCGGATTTCGCGGTCCATTTTGTTCACAAATGAAATGATCGGTGTATCGCGCATACGACACACTTCCATCAATTTAATGGTTCGTTCTTCGACACCTTTCGCACCATCGATCACCATTAATGCAGAGTCAACAGCAGTCAAAGTACGATAGGTATCTTCCGAGAAGTCTTCATGTCCCGGGGTATCGAGAAGGTTGATGGTGTGCTTTTTATAGGGAAACTGCATCACTGAGGTGGTAATCGAGATTCCACGTTCTTTTTCCATTTCCATCCAGTCAGATGTCGCTGCACGATCCGACTTACGACTTTTAACCATTCCAGCAACCTGAATAGCTTTACCCCATAACAGAAGTTTTTCGGTCATCGTGGTTTTACCCGCATCGGGGTGGGAAATAATAGCAAAAGTCCTACGAACCTTTACCTGCTTAGCTAATTCATCTTTAAACATGAGAAAAATCTACAATATGTACACAGTTATGTACACATTACTTAACATGTACCTTAACTGAAAAAGTGGGAATTCAAAATTGGCGCAATTGTAGCAGATTTAGAGTTATATAGGCATAGTTGGTAATCCAGCGGCTTGGGGAATTGAGCTACCGATCGTCTATCTATGACGCTACTTAGTTTTATACACTCAATCTATACTTTTGCTTCGGACTCTTCGGTTTATTTGGGATTGTACGCTCAATCAAGCCAGCTTCTATAGCAGGGTTCAAGTAATTCTTTTGGAACGTTGCTCGATGAGTCAATCCGACCAATTGCATCAACTCAGCCAAAGTATAGTCTTCTTGCTTCATTGCCGAAATTAAACGCTGAACTTGATCGCTCACTTGTACGCCAGCTTGAGCGGTAACATGATCACTATCTTGAGCGGTATCAGTTGAACTCAGGATTGCATCTAAAATCATCTGTAAAATGAATTCTATAAAAGGGGCTGAGTCTGTTCGGTCGGTACTTGCTTGTAAAGCCTCATAATAGGCTTTTTGATTTTGGTAGATCAGGCTTTCAACAGGGATATTGGCAAAAATTGGATTCCAACGACTCAATATTAAAGTTTGCCAGAGCCGACCCATTCGCCCATTACCATCAGCAAATGGATGGATAAACTCAAATTCATAGTGGAAGACTGAGCTTTGAATAAGAGGATGCTCTTCGCTATCATTTAACCAATCAAGTAAATCAGCCATCAAACGGTTAATCTGATTCGCAGGTGGAGCCATATGCACCACTCGATCACCTGACATCACACCGACACCACCATGACGATATTGACCAACCTCATCAATCAAGCCTGTCATTAAAATTTGATGCGCTTGTAACAAGTCTGCTTCTTGACTCGGATTCCATTGCTGAAAGGCTTCATAGGCTTTAATGGCATTACGAACTTCCTGAACTTCTTTCAGAGGTGCAATTACTGTCTTACCATTAAGGATCGCCGTGATCTGTTCGGTACTTAAAGTGTTCCCTTCAATCGCAAGTGAGCCTTGAATCGTGCGGATACGATTAGCCTTCCTTAGCTTAAGACTATTTTGGATTTCTTCTAAAACGGTCAAGCGCCCTATATTCTCACTGATCTGTGCAATTAGATGGATAATTTTTGATGTGATGGTATAAGGCGGTTGGTATTTCATTTTTGGCTAACTCCACTAAATTGTGCATTAGAATAAGCTGCACTACTTTCCCCCCAAGAAATCAACCGCCCCTCAAATTCTGGCACTAAAAACTCAATAAATTGATTTAAATCATGCTTGTATAGCTTAGTGCTTTCAGGCTGTTGGGTATATTTTTTATAGCGTTCTTGCCATTTACCCGAACTATCTCTCTCATTCAATAAGTTAGGTTTTTCAGTTACTTTCAAAGTAAGCATAAAATGCTTTATGTAAGCTGGATGATGTTCCATCAAGTTATGAGCCACACTAATCATATCGTTAATATTATTACCTACAGCATAGCCAAATTTTGCACTTAAAATTGAGTTAACCACTGTTTTATAGGGCGCATGTAAAAGATATTTAGGAGTACTAATTCCCATTAGCTCAAGCTCTTTACGAATAGAAAACCACTCATAGTTGAATTGATTGTCGGTAAGGTAATGAGTTTTTATCCATAGTTTAGTGAACTCGACCAATAATTCAGATTTAGTTTTTGATGGAACTTTTGTATCAAGATCAACCTGTTCTAGTGATTCGATATATTTCTGAACTTTTAGTTTATCTTTTTGATTCTTACTCTCTTGTAAATAACTATGTCGTAAGCCTAATTTTTGCTTTAGCTTTTGATATTCAGCTTCATAATCAAAAAAGTATATTTGCTTTGTAGCTTCGTTCTGGACTAAGTTTTGGAATTCGACGAACTCAGTATTCCACTGATTAATGATTTGATTATTCTTTATTTCAGGCTTTAAATAATGACACTCTAAAGTAAAAACTTTTGTTTTAATTGATTGAGCGACTGTAGAATCATTCACTACAAATGCATTTGCATTATTGTTGTAGTAAATATCTTGCATTGACTGCTTCTTCGCTTTTTCTGTTGGTTCAAAATGATTAAAAATCCACAGTAAGCAAGCATTGTTATCTTGATAAAAAATCTTACGATCAATAATCACATTCAAAAAAGTTGTAGAAAGTTGTCCTTCAAAAACAACTAATTGCTTTTTATATAATGAAGATACATCTGGTCTACGCCATTGCTTTAGATCAATGCTTTTACGAACTTGTTCAATATGAATATCACTAAAAGATTCATCCACTTGCAGACTCTTATATATATTCTCTTTTAGCAATTTATGTTGTTGGGTTTCTTTCGCAATCTGATACTTTAAAGCAGTTTTTTCTTGCTCCGATAGCTGTTTAATATGCTTTACAGGACACTTGAAGTTTGGGTTATTTTCCAACTCAGGAATATGTCTGAAAAAGAATGTTGCCGAAGTGTTGATCTGCATGTGATCTGTACGTCTAGCGAGGGTTACAGGTGATTGACACCAAGCACATGTAAAATGAGGCTTGGTTTTATTCCTTTTATATTGCTCTCTTATTTTACTACGCCATTGTGTAAGTTCCATTTCAGATTGTTGAAAGAATACATCAACATCAATCCAAATATTTTGATCGGTATCAATGATATGAATTAACTTCATGTACTCTCCCAACTATTACTTAAATTAGCTTAACAAGCTCTCAATCAGATCGAAGCGCTTATCTTTAATCATAATGAATTTACATTGTCCTTCTGATAAATTAGCCCATAGCTCCCCAATTTGGCGATCATCCTTAGCAGCTTCCCACTTATCAGCCCCTTTATATTCAACCACTAAAATTTTTCCATTAGGTAGTTTACATATAAAATCTGGATAGAAGCGACCATTTCCCTTTTGCAAGTAAAAAGAACAGCCTTCTTTACGAACTAAGTTTCTCACCCAAAACTCAATATTTCCTTTAACTGCTTGCTGATCCAACCAACATGCACAAGCAAACTCTTCACCACTATCAAAAGCCCCAATACGGCCATAGTAATGTTTGTTAAATGCATAATATCCGTATTCACCATTATCATCGCGAGAAGGTGCATAAACATTTGGATGGAAATTAAACTGATATTCTTGTTCGTTTGAGACTGTTATTTGATGAAACTCATCATTGCCAAATAAGAAATTTTGGTAAGCATCATTAACAGCTTCCTTTCGTAAAATATTAATTCTTTTTTCAATCAACTGACGAATTATATATTTCTGAGTATTTGTTCGAGCCAAATCAAAATCATCTTTACTTAACAAATCATTTAGCCACGCAAGAACAAAATTTCGTTTAGCCTCATGAGTTAACGATTCTTCTAAGATATTCTTACATAACCAAGTTGCTAATTTGACTTCATCCCAATTTTCAGGTTTATACACCAAACCTAAATCTCTCTGAAGTTTTGGAAGAAAAGTAACTTTTACCTTGCCTTTAGTCTCATCAATATCTAAAGTTCCAAAATCATTTGAAGCATAAGCTGAATTTAAAATTGAAATATCATCATGCAAAACTTTTGCATCTACTGTTGTTAAATTCCAAGGATATTCAAGAACTTCTGGATCATCAAATAATTGAAGCTCGCCCTGAACCGATAATGCTAGTAGTGGGACTTTAAACTCTTTACCCAATTCCGCAGGTGTCTGAAAATATTCGATAGATTGACGGCTAATCTCGGCCCCTTTCTCAATCTGCTGCACTGACTCTAGTTGTGAAACAGTTTTCGTTAGTTCCACAGTCTCTTCTTTAGTCAACGGGGTAATAATCGTCAATTCATTGGTTTTATTATTCCATTCTACTTTCTTTTTTACCGTAGGTGTAACAGACTTTAAATCTGGCTTTTCAGGTAACGGAATTGTTATTGGTTTCACAATAATTTTAGAATTTCCAAAGTCCAAACGAGCTTGCTCACCCGTACCTGCTTTAACAAATTCAGCCGCTTCTTTAGTATCAAAACCAGCCCCTTCAACTAGGCTATCTCTCAAAGTTTCAGCTGTGTCAGAAAAACTTTTTGATACAACATAAGCATAAGATTGATTTAACTGTTCACTCTGTCTATGTGATGCATTTGGCTGTCTAAGAATACGCCCTAATAATTGCTCAACTGCTGTACTTGATTGCACAGAAGCCATACTCACTAAAATATAAGCAAATGGGCAATCCCAACCCTCAGCTAAAGCTTTTTGAGTAATTACATACTTAATTTTACAAGCCTTATCTAAAATTCCTTTAGGATATTTTGCTGTAATTTCTTCAAGTTCTTTCTCATCTCCTGTAGCAAGAGCGATCTGCTCTCTTGGAATATTCTGATTATTTTCTAGTTCATTAAGTACAGCATAAATATCCAATGTTTCACGAACTTTACTTTTTGCTTCAGCCTGAATAAGTACTATCGGTCTCAGATATTCAAAACCCTGTCTCTGTTCTTCTAACGCTATATGTTCTAAAGACTCTCTTTTATGAATCGCATATGCTAAGCATTGTTGCCAATTTGATTCTGTTTCTAAAACAATCGGCAATTTAATCATTTGTTCTGCTTTTAATTCAGCAGCAGAGACGCTATGTAAAACATTGGTTGGAGTTCTCACTGTGTCTGGTGTTGCTGTAAGCTCCATAATGCCACTTGGCTTAAAACGAGCTAACATATCAAAAGCAAGTTCAGTACGACTATTATGTGCTTCATCAACAATAATAAAAGGGCGATGTAATCTAAGAACGTTAGCTAAAGAATTTGGAACTATTAGATCACTCCCTTCTCCCTCTGTTAATAATTCTGACTTTTGTTCCTCTGTTAGATGCTCAAAATGATGCATTAGCGCACCATTATTTTGATAAACTTTTCTACTTTCTTCTTCTTCTACTTGAAAAGCTTGGCGTGTAGCAACTATAACAACTGTTGAAGTTAAAAGCGTTGAACGAGTAATGCTTTTTGCTTCTTCAATATCCATGACTGTGACTTCACCTGCTTCACGTAATGCTGATGAATATGGATGCTGTTTATTTTTTAAAGCAGTAATAGTTTGTTCACGTATCGTCTTACTTGGAACTAACCACAAGATGATACTTTGAGCTACTCTCAAAAAATGTTTATTTATTAATGCTACACTTTTACTTGCCAACCATGTCTTTCCCCCACCCGTCGGCACACGTAAACAAAAATAAGGCATCTCACTATTAAACCCATTTAATGCATTATAGGCTTGCCCCTTACCCCACAATCGTTCTGTAGTCACATAAAAGGCCGTAGATGCGTTTGCAAACTCATGACAGACTTGAAAATACGCTTTTACACTGTCTAATACTTGATCTTGATATTCTTTAGCAATATACGCAGTCATAGCTTAAACCTCTAAAGCATATGGTGTTTGTTTAAATACAATATTTTCACGTTTAGCATTGCCCCCTAAACGATTAGCAGCCGCATAAATCACTTTAACTCCTTCAAACTTCGGAAGGACATCAAATACTTGCTTTGTAAGAATATTGCCACCTTGTTCGGTAAGATCTTTTAAAATTCCATTATAAAGTAGATAAATTGCACGACCTTCATAGATTCCCAGTAAAGGAGAGTCCGCTTTTCCTGTATAGCCCGTACCTGTTTCACAAAACCATACAAACTCAGCCAACTCTGAGAATGATACATTTGAACGTATATGGCCATTTGCTTCGAACAATGGGTCTACCGAGAGAGTACAATAAAGAAAGTCTCCTGGGAGAGGAGGCATCTTTTGCTCAACTTCGACTTCACCCACTAGTTGTAAACATCCATCATTCACTTCGCTCTTAATTTTATTAAATTCTTGCGAATATTGAGCTTTGAGCTTTTCAAAATCTTCCAAAATAGTATTAGCTTTTTTTAGGGCCTGAAAGTTCAATTTATGAGAAGAAAGTGTTTTCTTTAATTTTCCTTTAAAATCATAGCCATGAATAACTTTTCTCACCCTTTTCGAAGTAATATTTTTCGCATTATTTTCATCTAATTCAATTAGAATAAATTTTCTATTCCCGCCATCTTCTTCATTTTTTTGTAATACGGCATGAGCTGTAGCACCCGATCCAGCAAAGCTATCCATAACTATAGAATTTTTATCAGTAGCAAAATTAAGTAAAAATTTTATTAGATTTGGAGGCTTAGGATGATCAAAGACTTTTCCACCTAAAATATCTGAAAGAGTCTTCATTCCATCTGCATTATAACCTTGCTTATCAAACCAAGTATCTACCTTTTGCGTAGTCTCTCTTTCAAAAAGAAAAACTCGTTGCACTGGTCTAGCAGTTCCAGATTTTCCAAAAATTATACGACCTTCTTGAATACGCTTATTTACTTCATCTTCATTAAAAACCCAGTAACGTCCCTTTGGTGGGAAAAATTTTTCACCCGTAACTGGATTAGTAATTTCGAAATATGGGCCTTTATGATTTGCTGACAAATCAGAAGTAGTCCATGGGCCACGCGAATCATTATCGGGATTAGAGTATGAACTTTTAATGTATTCATCACTTTGTTGTACTTCAAACAATTTCAGTGATGATTCATTTTTCGCATAGGTGACTATATAATCATGTACAGCGGGTATATGACCGACATTATTACCATTAGTTTTTTTCTTCCAAATAATATTTGCGATGAAATTTCTTTCTTCAAAAATTTCATTCATTAGAAGTCTTAAATTATGAAGCTCATTATCATCAATAGAAATAAAAATCACACCATCATCAGTTAGAAACTGTTTTAGTAATATTAAACGTGGATACATCATACATAACCAACGGTCATGTCTATCTAATGTTTCACCTTCTTTACCTACCGTTTCTCCTAACCACTTACGTATTTCTGGACTATTTACATTGTCATTATAGGCCCATTTTTCATTACCAGTATTATAAGGTGGATCAATATAAATACATTTAACCTTTCCAGCATAACGCGGTAAGAGTGCTTTCAAAGCGTGAAGGTTATCTCCCTGAACAATTAGGTTACCACTTTGCTCTTCCCCACATGAAAGCTCAACTACAGGCTCAAGTAGTCGATAAGGAACATCCTTATGATGCTTTTCAACAGCTTCTTTTCCTATCCAATTTAACGTAGGCATTAAGTACTTCCAAAAACATAAATTCCGCAATTTGCATAGATTACCATTTAAAAAAGACTCAGCCCTAGGCTTTTACTCACTCCTTATCATAAGTGTGACAACCTCTGACGTGCTATTCAATTTAGTCTTTTTAGTTTCATTGAATTAAACTATCCGTATTATGGCTCTGCATATGAATCGATACTTGAGATAAACCAGCCCGTTCAAAGCGATATCTCATATATCTAGAAATATCATCTTCGTGTGAGGAAATGATTAACTGTCTATCTTTTAACTCACAACGTAATAAGTCAGTTAAAGAGGCAATATTGATTTCATCTAAGGATTGCACTGGATCATCAATTAAAACTAAAGAGTTCTCGGAATAAACGCGATTTAACGATAAGAAAAAAGCTAGACTCAATGCAGCCAATTGACCAGAACTCATTGCTAGTGTCGCATCATGGTCAGAACTTTCCGCAGTACAGAAGCGAATTTGCTGCCCTTCTGCATAGTCTATAAACAGTCCTAGACCACGTTGATAATTTTGTATTAAGCGCCCACTATAGATATGAAATATTAATTCAATATTAGCGATAATTCTTGAAGAGTAATCACGTTCAGTTTCAATTAGTATTTTTTTCAACCTAATTATTTTAGCTTTTGCATTTAAGTTTGCATTATATAAATCACTCTTTTCCTTTAACATTTTTTTCGTCTGCTGAAGTTCAAAATCCTTAAAGTCTTTAAACTTTTTATTTACATAGTTTTTCTTATGATTTAAATCATCTTCCAGTAAGTCATAGAAATCTTTATGTTTCTCAAAAGTTACACTTATAGCTTCCTCCCACCCTACAGGTAGAACATCTCCTTCTATTTTTTTAAAACCTCTTAAATTAGAAATAATTTTATCTTTTCTAATTTCCAACTCAATATCATCATCTGTATATTCAGAAGAATAACTTATTGCCATTTTCTCAAGACGAGAACTCAAACCGTTCAAGGTTTTAAAAAAGTTTTGGCTTATATTTAATTTGGTGAACAAACTAATATTAAAATCTTTTAAAAAAGCATCTTTTTCTTTTATATACAACTCTTTAATCAACTTTAACTCAGAAGAAATAATCAGATAGACCTTACTTAAATCTTCTGTTGAACTTCCGATTTCTTTTGAATATAAATCTGAAATCACCCTTATATTTTCAATAAGTTTTTCTACACTTCCCCAATCTACCCCACATAAAGCACATATAGTTCCATCCTCACCAAAACTTTGTCTATGTTTTTCAAATAAATCCTCTCGCATTTTATTAAGTTCTAATAACTTCGCTTTTTTTTCTGAGAGCAATGCTAATTTATTATCTTTCTCAATAATATTTTCTTTAAGTTTATCTGAAATAACCACCCCTAAAGAACTTAATTTTGTAATTTCCTCTTGAGAAATAGCATTAAAATCCTTATCCAATATCAATAAAACTTGATCAACCTCTAAGAGTCTTCTATTAATCAATTGAAGATTATCAAAATTACTTATATGCTTACCTATAGATACAAGCAGCAACAAAGAACTATCATTATCAATGATAAATTTTTCAATAGCTGAATTTTGATTTCTTATGCGTATATCTTCTTTTCTTTTACAACACTCTATTAATAGATCAATTTCTTTTATAAAATTATTATAATTTACATCAGCCTCTTGTAAAAAAATTTCTTCATCATCCCATTTTGGAGATGTTCTTTGTGTAGATATTTTTTTATATATAACATCATATTCATTTTCAGAAATATTTTTTTCCAAGATATTTTTTAACTTAGCATCTATCTCATCAATTTCTACCTTTTGTGCTTTTTCCTGTTTTGTTAATTTACTTTCGACTTTATTACAAATATCAATACGTTTCTTTATTTCAGTTGTTTTTATTAGTTCTTCCAAAGCCTTCTTACGATCAGTGATTTTTTTCGAAAAAACAAATTGACTTTGACCTTGGTGTAAATAATTTAACATTGAATAGTTAGAACAAAAACTTTCACCAAAAAACTGTTCAAAAAAATTATTTTCTAACTTATTCTCAGTAGATTCAGAGTTAAAATCATCTAATTTATATAAACTAAAAATATCAAAATTATTAGCTTTATTATTAATTTCGACTTTTAAATCATTGACAAACCCCATTCTAACAAAAAAAAGTTTTTCATCATCATGATCATTCATCAACTCTACTTTAATTTTTAAATCAACCTCACCACTTTTTTTGTTCCAATATAGATTATCTTTGAACTTCTTTTTTGTCTCAACCATCACAAGCTTATAAAGATCTGATATTCTAGATATTTTTCCTGTAAACAACAATTCAATAGCATCAAAAGTAGATGTTTTTCCATACCCATTTGGACCTTCTAAAGTAATCAATGAAGACTTATTGAAATCAAATTCTATCTTTGTAAATGCTTTAAATGCTTGAATCTGAAGCTTTGATATTTTCCAATTCTTCACTTAATAACTCCGCTATAACTTCATCAATACTATCTGCTTCATATTTTCCAATCAAATCATAGGTTTTGACTAAATTTTCAGCATTTACTTTTTCACTTACACTATCAAACAGATTTTGAAATGATTTACTAAATTTTGGAATTTCTAGAAATGGAAATTTAATAAACAGTCTTGTAACCAAACTATGGAATGAAGGTTTTAGAGGATCTTTTTTGTACTCATCAAACTCATCCATTTTCTTAATTTGACTCTTAAAATCCTCATAACTTTTTCCAAGAAGCAGTTTTTCTTCAGCATCTGAATAATAAAAAAAATATTTTTTGAAGTAAAAAGGGTTTTCTTCTATTTCTAAAACTTGTTCTTCTATTTCATTAAAATCATTTAAAAAAATAACTTTATAAATAAGAATTAAATCACAATTTTTTTTAAAAGCAGGATGTTTTTGCAATGTTTCAGGAAGAGATTCATTAATGAGATCATGAATACTTTCAACAGATAATAATTGATCTAAGACATGTACAATCAAGTACCTTTGAGCTTCACCATTTTCTTTAATGAAAAAATCTGTATTATCTAACGATTTTTCCAAAATAAATCCTGAATCAATCACAGCTTCGTGCATAATTTTTTTAAGCATTATTTAACTCGCCCTGTGCTGTAGGTGTACAAATTACTTTTACAGGAAGCTCTTTCAATATATGATTTTCCGCTTTATTTTCATCGATAGTGATTCGTGTCACACTGTCATTATAAGCATTAATTTCAATATTTTTGTGAACCTCACTACCTGATATTAAAATATTATACTCATATAAAATTTTTACTAATAAATTATTACTACGAAGTTGTTCTATCAATTTAGTTTTAAATGATTCAGCACGTCTATCTTGCAACTTCAAGGCTGTAGGTAAGTATTTTTTTGAATCTTTAGAATAATGAGGAAGGTCAACTAATACAATATTAGCTGAGATATCGGTAATGATTTCAGCATAAGTACTTACATCATCATTCCTTATTTGATCAGAAGATGATAGGCGGATAGATTGTTTTATATATTCTAACTCGGCATCATCCATTTTATAAATATGCTTAAAAACATCATTAAATAAGCCTATTTGTTGTATTGTAAAATATTCATTACTCTCACATACATAATTTTCCAAAGTATCAGCAAAAAGATTTCGCAATCTTCTCATCTCATATGGAAGATCCTGTACTAAATTAAAGTCTGTAATTAAAATTTCTAAAATTAAATCACTTTCAATTGTATTTTCATAAGCCGCTCTATTCTGACTTGTTCCCTGATGGATCAAGGAATGAATTTCAATAACTTTTGAAGTGATCATTTCTGATAAATAATGATATTTCTGCTCTACAAGTAGCAAAGAGTTTTCCAAAGAATTCTTATTCAAATATTCTTCTATTTTTTCTTTAATTACTCTCTCAATTCGATCTAATTTACAATAAGAATCTTCATCATATTTATAAAATTCAACTATTGCTTTTTTCTCATTTTCATAATCACTAGAATCATCAATTTCATTAGCGATATGGAAGTATCTTTTTGTATTAGGACAACAATCTATACATATTTTTGATGACTTATTTAGTGCTTTTTCAAATGCAGATCTATAAGGAGATGCCTTAGCCTTAACTTGATGAACCGATATTGCAATACCATCCGAATAAATGGCAAAGTCATCAGTACTATCCAACTGTAAAGCAAATTTCTTGACTTCTTTCCCCTCGAAGCTTTCATCCAATAGAAGCTTAATAGAATGAAAAAGTGCTATCTTTCCTTGATAGACGAAGCCTCCCCAAGATGATATTGCACTGTCAGGCAGCTCCTCTGTCATATAAAACCCTATTATTTATAAATTTTATTTCTTTCCAATATACATGAAATCTATTTTTTTGCAAAAAACTAAACTACTTCAAATTTGGGAGCTTTCGCCCCCGAACTATCGACTTGCTAACCTTCGCTCAATCCATTAATTTACCTCAAGTGCCGACCAACCAACACAATTCACACTCAACTTAATTGGCTTGGGAAATGTTGAATCGTAACACTTAGATTGAGGATTAAGTTTTTCATATATAACTAAACGGCTAATACCCGTAACTGCAATGACTTCTTTAATCCTAATGATTTGGTTTATGTGAAATATCTAATCATCTGATAAATACGTTTTATTTCTCCAACAATTATCAAAACTAAATTTAGAAAATGAACTAATTCACAGCCCTTACACTCCCCTGCAACCCCTGCTGAATGTCCTGCACAAAAGCCTTCTCCTGATTAAATTTAGACTTCACCTTGGCTTTTGTGTCAGGCTGTACTTGCTCAGATTCAACAACATTATCCGTATAATACTCCTCTACTAAATCGAATCCTTCCTCAGAATTCACCTCAAACCGTGCAATGGCAAAGCATTGTCTCGCCATTTGATCTAATGCAATTTGATTAAAACCCATCGCTTTGCTTTGTTGATCAATCTCTTTAGCTGTCTGAATCGCTTGTTGCAGGCTGACTCCCTCCTTGAGTGTCAAATCCACGTAATACACAGGAGTTCGATAACTTTGCATGGTGGACTTACCTCTTAGGGTCAGTTGTAACGGTAGACATGACAGTAAACCATTCGATGCTGCATGGTAATAATTTAACCGTGCTGCCAAAGTGCGGATACTGTTAAAACCTGTGGTTCTAAAAATGAATGTACCGAGTTCATCACTTTCATCCAAATTGACATGTAAACGTCCATAGAGCTTGCAGTTTCCTCCTTGTGCCAATGAGCATAAGTCTGGTGAAGGGCATGGGTGCTGCTCTACACCTTGATTGGTCAGTCGTTGACAAGTTTCTCCATTGCCGACACAGATAGGCCGTCCTGTTTGTCTATCAAATAAGCTGTACTCAGCCCTTAGATTTAGGTCAGGATCATTGAAGATCATCCGTACTGGAATGGTACGGAGTTTTTGATTTGGTGCTTTACTGCGTAATTGCTCATCAAGCGGATGCTTAATCCACCCTTCCTTGCTTTGAATTTGACTGGTAATGGTAAATTGGTCGTCCTTTTCAGGCAGTCGTTTACCGTTCTTTTCAACGACTTTACCAATACTGATACGTCCAAGGATCGGTGGTGTAATCGCTAAACCTTTAATCATGATATTTTTCCTCTAAATAAAATTTTACTGTTGACCCTTTGTTATGTAAGCAAATACAAAACCGTTTAAAGATCAGATGAAATGCAAAGACCGCCATTGTTGGCCTACCGCTCCTTCGGGAGTCGGTAGGTCGGGGGTGGTTTTTTGCGCTTTTTTGAAGACTGGAAATATTGATGTGATGGATTCAGTCATCGGTATAGATCTGAAAACGTCGTGTCCCGACTTTGTTTTGAGGGAATTGCTCAATCAATTCAGGATGAAGTTTCAGTAGAGCCTTCGTATCTAAGCCGATAGAGTCTTTCGCTCTTTTCCACGTCACTGAACCAGTGGCAAAGGTGGCTCGTTCAGCATCCTTCATCAACATCTGGATTTGATGCTTAGTTTCATCAAAGTTATTTTGATGCTGCTCAATGTGATGCTTTTCTTGAATCAGTTGAGCAAACAATTGATTGGCTTGTTCGTTATGACTCAAGTCTTCAACAGTTAATGGAATATGTTGCGGATAGAGCTGCTGTATGGCTTTGGCTGCCGACTCACTGGCATCTGCATCAGGTGGTATATCTTTTTCCACACAATCCCAGAAGTAACGTTCCGCATTGATGATATGTTTGATCACGGATTCGGAGCGCGTCACTTTGAAGATTTTGGTTTCATGACCACAGATCAGCACACAAATATGCGCTGCCTTTTTGCCTGTTACAGCGAGTTGATGTTGCACCTGACACAATACGTATAAAGGCACACCATCTCGCCATAACTTTGCTCCATATTCCCCTGCGGTTTTGCATTCCAGAATTTGAACTTCATCACTACCCACAACGGAGTAATCCAGATTGGCAAGCATAAAATGCTTATCAGGATCTGGATGCTGAAGCACTGCATTGATTCTGCGTACCTTGTTATTGGTATGCATGCTGTAGTATTCAGCGACCAAAGGTTCAAGCTGTTTGCCCCAATATAAAGGTGCATGTCCTGCACTTTCATCTTCAATGGATTGTTTGACTCGTCCTGTTTTGATCATCCACAGTTCAAGCATCGACATATAGGGATTGAGTCCACACGCTGCGGCACAATCACTACTACCAATACCTTGACGTCTGACTTCAAGCCATTCTGCCTGAGTCATATTCTTTGTGTTAACCAAGCGTTTGGCTGTGAATAATTTTGGGGCAATAAATGGAGTACTTGCCTGTTGAATGGATGGATTTAAAATTGCGGTATTCATATTGGAGTCCTGATTATTTTGCTATGTAAAATGATGGGGATCACAAAAAATGGGCATAAAAAAACCACAGCCGAAGCTATGGTTTTAATAATTTTTAAAATTCTAAATTCCATTTAAAAATGCTTAGTTAGGTCTAACTTTCCATGATTGAAAAATGTATATTCCGCACTATGAAAGCATATTAAGTGCCTGTTCCAATCCTCGTTGTTTGATCGATGCGCCAGCACCAAACCAAGCTGAATCAAGTCGGTGATCGGTACTCATGGCACGTCGTTCGTGGTCTATAAATTCTGTGATTGAACACAGCAATCC
The DNA here is from genome assembly GCF_002165255.2 of Acinetobacter sp. WCHA45. Classification (NCBI taxonomy): domain Bacteria; kingdom Pseudomonadati; phylum Pseudomonadota; class Gammaproteobacteria; order Moraxellales; family Moraxellaceae; genus Acinetobacter; species Acinetobacter sp. WCHA45. The sequence goes on from NZ_CP028561.1 coordinate 2,318,933, forward strand.
ATAGGCTGTTCCTTTGGCTGAACTTAGCTCTGCACCTCGTCCTTGACCATTAAACATTTCCATAGTTCGACTCATCGATTTCGCATTCGGTTCAGATTTTTCCTTGCCATTGGCTTGTGCTTGTAAGGCTACATCACGGTAGAACTGGATGATGTTGTCCTCCTGATCCACCACATTGTTCATTGTGCTGTTATTGAACACGGCATCAAAGTAAGCGGATGCTTCCATCTGACTCACTTTACGTTGTGTCAGTTGCTTCATTTCATACATATGTTCCTCCCATGCACGTACTGAAATACCCAATTGCTGTTTGACCTTATCTGCATCAAATTTAGTACTGTGTGGAACTTTAACCACACCTGCACTGCTGTTCTGACCTTTTAGTGCAATGGCTAGAGTGTTGTTACACACCACACGAATGGAGGTAAATTGTGCAGTGGTGGCAAGGGTTCCGTCACATGCTGTTGCCAAGAGCATATAGCCATTACTGACATCTTTGCCCTTTAACATGGATGTTTGTCCTGTCCGTGCCAATGCCCAGAATTTCTTGCCACCTTTGAGTACGCCTGCGGTTTCAAGTTCAAAACCTGATTGCTCGGTTAGATCCCGATAGAACTCTAAAATCTCTAAAGGCTGAACTTCTTGAAAGCGTTGGCTGACGACTGATAGTGGTGCATGAGTATCTGAACGATAAAGCACTCGCTGTTCTCCATAAGGCAAGATGATACTTTGCCCTCGTTCATTCTGTGCCATATAACTGACATTGGAGGATTCAATGCGCCAATCCATGCCTGCTTGTTGTGCCCAGACGTCAATCGGTTGGTTTTGTGTCAGTTGATTGCCGAGTCCATGCCAAGGGGTTTCACCGACATACGCCATTTGTTCAAGTTGATGTGCCATCGTTTTATTCCTTTTAATTTAAAAATGAAATTTGAATCTGTGTTGATACAAATAATCTTTAGTGCAATAAATGGGTTGGAAACTTTTGGTAGCAGTTGTGGCAGAAGCACAAATTCTGTTGTGATGGTGTGCTTGGTTCTGTGAATGAATTCAACACACTGCCCAACATACTTCCCAAAAACGTTCCTGCGATTCCACCAACAATCGGCGGTAGATTAAAAGACTTTGCGACTGTGGTTCCCAATGCACCTAATGTGGTGGGTGTAACCAGACTGGATAAAGTTGTATTTGGTTGTTGTGTACTTACTTCAACCAATATCACATTCGTTGAATGACAAAAGGGACAGCTCAAGCTCATGGCTCGACTCCTTAAATTTTAGGCATAAAAAAGCCTGCTCGATGGCAGGCTTTGTTGTCATATTTTCATGTGATCTCAAAAGAGCTTCATGATTCTCATTAGGATGTTATGTATCTGAAATTATTTGGAATCATCCTAAAACTTTTAGGACTATTTCATTATTCAATTAGCAATATTCCTTCATCCAGTTTTCACGTACCAACTATCTTTTATCATCCAATCTAAATTCAATTTCGAAATTGATACCATCCCAAACAGTTAGTTCACCAATCCAATCTTTTTTTGCATTGAATTTTTTAGAATATTTACTACCATCCTTGCCGTCTAAGATATGTTGAAAATCACTTGAATCATTCAGCATTGATATGATCGGTCTTATCTTTAATTTTTCTTTAAAAGCAAGATCAAGGTTTTTTTTAAACTCATTACATCCATTTCCAGACCACCTATCTATTCGATCACGGTATAGTTGCTTTCTTTCAGTTGGATGCTTAAAGAGTAATGGTTTATGACCCCACAAGCTAACTATGAGTTCGTTATTAGAACTAATGGAAGATACAGACCAATTAGGATTTTTAAGTTCCGCATTAAATTTCTTGAACTCATCTACAATTCCCATAAGGCAATACTCATTCAAAATAAATTTCATTTAGAAAACGGTTTATAAAACAACGAATCATAAGAATTATCAAGAAAATATAAAGTGGAATTTCAATAAATTCCACTTTAAAAAAGAAGCCTACAAATTTAAGTATTGCTATCTTTTTTTATTAAGAAACTTAATTCAGATTGCTCAACATCACACTGCTCAAATATTTTTTTCTCTGTACACGACAAATTTCATAGGGCCCTTGTCCTATCAGGCTTTTTCTTTCTTAAAATTGCGAGCACTTTCTTAAATTCTTCTTTTTTTCCAAAACCAATCAAACGTAGAATAGCCATTTGAACATAGTCCAAACCGTAGCGAAATAAACTTACTGAAAGTCGTCCATGCTTCTTTATTTTTATCGCTTTTTTTCGATCATGTTGCCATTCACCTGTTAAATAGCACCAACAGAAACCGATAGCTAGCACTGCTATCAATTTCTTGACTCGTCCAGGGTCTGTTAAACGAGTATTTTCAAGATTGAATCCACGTCCTTTGAGACAACTAAATAAGGTTTCGATTTCCCAGCGTAATGCATAATCACGAATAGCAGAAGCATTAAACATAGGAGAAACAACAAGTAAAAGTTCCCCATCTTCTAATCGTAGCGCACTAATATACAGTTTCACTCGACCAACCCAAATACGTCGTTTACGACATTCAGTTTGACCAACTTGAAGATGACGAAATAAATCACTAATTTTATGATTCCTGGCTAAGTGATTGGTCACAATAAAGTTTTTTTAACACGTATACAGAAGTTGATGTCATTTTCAATTAACCATGTAAACCATTTCTCACCGATAAATTCTCTGTCTGCGAACACATTCACAATACGGTCTTTACCAAAAATAGAGATAAAGCGTTGAATCAAAGCAATACGCTCTTTTGTATCTGAATTTCCACGTTTATTGAGCAATGTCCAAACAATAGGTATCGCTATTCCACGATAGACGATGGCTAACATCAAGATATTGATATCTCGTTTTCCCCATTTCCAATTGGTTCTATCTAAAGTCAGTTGCACTTTGTCGAATGAAAACATATTGAAAATCAACTGAGAAATTTGACGATAATCAAAATACTGACCTGCAAAGAAGCGTTGTATACGTCGATAAAATGATTGTGGTAAGCACTTGATGGGTAAGGCTTTAGATGCAGAAGAAAGATTACATGTCTGTTTTACAATTAATGCAATCATAATCAGTGTAAAACATTTTACATGTGACTTGTTCCACTTTAGATATTTGTTTAAGATGAGATGTAACTCATTGAAATGTGTCATCATATTCGTCGTCAGAAAACAAGTATTATGCCATTATTTCAATGAGTTATCTTTTTTGTCGTGTACAAAGTATTTTTTTAAGAATATTTATTTTGGTTCTCGTTGAACAATTTGTGTATAAGAAAACCGACCTACTGATTTCAGTAAAATTATTTGTCGTTTCAAGCAAGGAAAGATCATAAAACTTTTGATCAGCACATAAACTCATAATTTTCGTTGTGTGTTGTTCTAATAAATATTTTACGACATCTATCTGCATTTCTTTCCATGATTGTACTTTAGATTCAACATCATACAAGGTATAAGATACTAAAGTGTATCCTGTAAAATCAAAGTCATCTTCCAGTAAATATTCATTCGTTTCCTCTACAGGTGGAGCATAACTTGTTGTTGGGTAATACCATAATTTAAGTGATTTCTTTGATAGGCGGCTTTGTCTTTCAACCAGCTCATCTTCCGTCCATTTTAGACATTCTCTTACATATTGATTCAAACGCAAGTTACTGTCTTTAAATCCATTTTCAACGTCTAATTTATCTTTAAAAGGTCGATTACTATATTTGCTGTTATAACCAGTTAATGTCAAATTTGGTAGAGTATGCAACCATTGCTCGTGAATCTGTTGTGATTTTTCACCCAATTCTTTTTGCCAAACAGGAGAAAGCGTTTGGGGCATGATATGCTCTATGGTGTATGTTCCATCTTTAATTCTTTCAATTACATTAATTTGTTCTTTGCTTTCCTCATTTTCTAGAAAACTAAATAAATATGCTTTATTTTTCGAACTCATGGCATAAATGTTACGGCTAAAAAGAGCTTGCTCAAATTCCTCATCATTAGGAAAACGACTTGATTCCTCTTTATTTAACAGCACATATTTATAAATTTCAGCATAGGATGCCAATTGACTAGATTGTGCTTTCTTAGTCACATCTTTATCTAAAGTTGCAAAAATTTTAGACAAAGCATTAGTGGCTAAACCAACAATCAAACGTCTAAATAAAAATATTTCCGTTACTCTTAAAAGTTCAGTGACCTCTTGATCAGTAAGATTTTTTTCATTCCAACGTTTTAGAATTGCCAATACGACTGGAAATATAACGGTAAACTCTAACTGACTCAGCCGTACCAACACAGCGGTAAAACTGTTTTGATATTGCATCGGATTCAAAATGATTGCATAAAGCTTTGAATACTCTAGTAAATCTTTTAATAGTGCCTCAATGTCATCATTATTCTTTTTCACATAATCTTTGAAAGTAAAATAGATATCTTTAATAACGACTGTGCGATTTAGTTTTAAGGTTAAATAATCTTTGAAAAAATCACTCACCTTAAAATTGGTATTTTTCTCAATTTTGTTCCAAAAAGCTTCATAATATTTTTCTTGTAATTCAGAGGAAAGTCCCATCAAAATGAAATTTCGGATTTTATCTCCTTCCTCAAGCTCAAGTCCCGTCGAGTTCAAACTTTCAAAAATAAGCTGAGGGTCATCATCCTTTTCTAGAAAAATATCAATTGTTTGTAGTCGTGAAATGGCATCATACAAATCATCAATGTCGATATTTTCATTCAGTATTCTATCTCGAAAATATCTAAAATTTGACGTTACATTAGAACCATCAACAAAATCTGATTCATCACCAAACAATGCATCGAAAGCTTTACAGTCATCTTTGATTGGCTTTAATCTTATTTTCCGCTGATCTTCTTGATACTCATCTACTAAATGTTTTTTGGTGATTTTCTCTATTAAACGATCATCTTTAGGAATAACTTTTTTATGCTTCAATAAATCCACAATAGCAATCAACAAAATTGATATGGTCGTTAACCGTTGTTGCCCATCAATAATTAAAAAATCTTCTCTTTTGCCGCCTTGCATATGGCTTGAAACAATACTACCAAAAAAATGAGGGGCATCAGGCTTTTTAATTAACCCTTTTAAATCATTAAGTAACTGAGCACAATGTTTGTTCTGCCAACTATAGTTACGCTGGTAAACAGGAATGATAAATCTTTTATCCGAGCCATCAATAAATTTCAGAAATTGTTTTGCTTCACCCTTCATTTTTTCCCCGTTACGTAAATATATACATTTTAATGATCATAAAGTATGAGTACCAATTCTATAGCAATTAAAATGATTTAATATAGATCCATACCCATCTTAGAATTTTACCAAAAACTTTTTTTCATACGCTTCAATCTTTGATTTTACTTGTTTTTCCAATATTGCTTGATTGACTAAACCCACCCTTAAATTTATCATTCGACTGCTGACCTACATCGTCAGTCGGTTTTGACAGACCGTTTCCTAAGTGCACTAAAAGATCCCTTCTTTTGGTGTGAGTACTCGTGCTCCCTCTGCGGTAGAACGGGAGGGGGACACCTTCGGGTGTGCTGATTCTTAGGTTCAGTCTGTCAACCCTCTTTCGTTCTGCCACCATTATTTGACAGTAATTGGTAGAACTTCTTAAACCTAAGGAGTAGTCGCCATGACTCAGCACTTTCTATCTTTATTATTTTCCCTAAAACGATTTTCTATTCCTTTGTTGCATTAGCAGCATTCATAAATTTTTGCTTATTTGAATGATCTGAACGCTATCTAGCCTTAGACGGTTTTGTTGCATCTACACGTTAGTCCATTCAGCAAAATTTATTACACATCAAATAACACAATAAAAAATTAGGGGAAATGATGAAAATTCAAACTTTACTTGTGCTCATCTCTATTGCATTGATGGCTTCAGGTTGTGCCAGTAAAACAGAACGTCAATTTATCAGTGGTTGTAAAACAGGTGGTATTGATGGCAGTACCTGTTCATGCATCTACGACAAACTTGAAGATAAATATGGAGAGGATGGTCTTAAAAATAATCTGTACACCCTTCAACAAACTGAATCCTTTCAAAGGGATATGGTCAACGTTTCCTATCAGTGCATGAAGGAATAGCCATGAGAACACTTGCAGGCATCATCTGTGTCATCGCCGTGATTTGCTTTTTAGGTTTGCCATTTATTGGCTTCATGATCGTGATGGGAATTTTTATTGCATTGGCAAAATATGCAATTGGGGGAAAGTAAATGAATTCAAATATTAAGATATGGGTGATTAGTAGCTACTTGGTGATTGGTTTTTTCTTTGCCATCTATCAACACTTTTGGGGACAGTATAACTACAAGCCATTTACCTACAATTTGGGACAAGGCTTAGTGTGGCCTGCTGTAATGTTTCCAGTCATCGGTAAAATTGTAGGCGGTATCTTGATCCTCTTATTCATTTGGTTCGTTGTTATTCGACCTAAGTTATAACGGAGTGCAATCATGAAAAAAATACTTTCCACTGTAGCACTTTCAACTTTACTAATCGCTTGTAGTCAAAACAATCAGCCAGCTCAACAAAGTGCTACAGATCAAGCTGAACACAGCTCATCTAATACTGCTACACAGAAGGAGCAATCTAAATATGCCCCATATAGCAAGGAAGAGGTTGAAGCCAAAGTACAAGCCTTAACTCAGATTGTAGAAAATGATACCGAATATCTCCCTGCTGCGGTCAAACAAGCCCAATCATTTCTTGAGAGTTGGGATAAATATCCTGAAGCACTCAAATCCATGATGGAGTCTGATCTTGATCCCAACAATCCTGAATATAGCAATAATATTCCGATGGAGATGGAGCAACCTGCGTTATCTGTTCGTGCCCAAATTTCCAGTCGTGAGTCTCAATCTGCTTTTAATGTACAAGGGGCGATTGAATATATTCTAGAAATTCAGTCCACCAATGATCAACCTTTTGTTTTACAAGGTATGAGTATTAACCGTGGTCGTTGTGGTTATTACACCGCTGACTTTCATAGCAAGATGCCTGTACAAATGAGCTATAGTTCTACGGTATCGTACTTGTTGAAATGCCGTGGTGATCAGGTACTTGAAGCTGAATTAATGACCGACCAAGGCAATGTGAGTTTGTCTTTTTGAGGTTAGTAAATATGGAATAGAGAACACGGTATTAGCAGTGTTCTCTATTCTCAAAATGACCTATTCTTTATATGCCTCTTCGCCAATTTACATCAAACTGGCTAATTCCAAATGTTTTCATATTCAGAGATGTCTTGGTACTAAACGTTGGTCTACTTTTTTAGGATTCACAAAATATATACCTGCACGAAAAGCATTCTCACGTTGTTTTGGTTGATCTCTATGGATCATTCCTATACCAAGCAAATCATTGACCGCAAACTTTTCTTTGTTCTCTTTTCGATTACAGTTGAAATAGCTCCCTTGGTTATCTTATTCATAACGTCATTGATGATTATAACCGTGAGTCATTGGATATATTGATTGACTTCTCATTACCTGCTGAACGGGTACTAAGAGGGCTCGACCAACTCATTGCATGGCGAGGAAAGCCCAAGCAAATCAGATCCGACAATGGCCCAGAATACATTAATGATCTCATGGAAAAGTAGTGTGAAAAGCACAGTATCGAACATGTATTCACGCAATCTGGTAATCCACAGCAGAACGCATATGTTGAACGTTTTAATCGTACAGTACGTTATGAGTGTTTGAATCAATATTTATTCATAGATTTAAGCGAGGCTCAAGACTATACAACTGCATGTCTGCACTTTTATAATCATGAGCGATCTCACATGTCAGTTAATGGTAGCCCACCTAATTTTAAACAATGATAAGAGGGTTGGTTTTTCTACTCATTAATTCAATTAAAATGGGGGTATTACCGCGCATCCTAATAGCTTTACTTAAATTTTGTAATAAAGAGAACACTTCATATGGCAACAGAAGCAAAATTTCGCGAAGATCCTGATCTAGCATTTCTACAATATTCTGATTTTCAAGATCTTAAGTTATTATCAAACACTTTAATCGCTGATAGTGAAGGTACAGAACAATGGACAGGGGGGCTTAAAAGCACACTTGTTAAAAACATGAGCATGTACTCAACTGAAGACGATTTATATAAAAATAGCTGGAAAGCAATTGCTGCTGAAATTCAACTATTTGGCGGAGATACAGTAGTCAACCTTGTCAGAGGAAAAGGGGTTTTATATCGTGAACTACTAGAAGATGTTGCAAAAAAAACAGGTGTAGATTTCCATAAAGATACTTCTGATATCAGTCTTCTTGAAGAAAAAGTACTAAGAACCCTTTTTGGTCGAATCACTCAACTTAATGAGCTGGACTTCATCAATAAAAAATTGAAAGAAAAAGGATACTTAGGACTAACCTCAATTAAAGAAAGCCCTCTTAAAACGATTAAAAATAGTCTTGGAGGTGGAACCGCTTCAGGTACAGCTGGTGGACTTTTAGCTGGATTAAATATGGCTAAAAATTTTATTAAGGTAAATCCATTCGTTGCAGCCGCAACATTACCTTTAACTGCAAAAGATATTACAGCTCCAGCTTATCGCGTTACGATACCTGCTGCCTGTATTGTTGCGATGATGAGGATTAAGCATGAAGAAAATAAAAATAACTACAATGAGTTCTAAGGTATCAGCATGTTAGATAAAGTATTTAGTTACGACATTGAAAAATTTTCAAAAGAGCTTTTAGAAGCTATAGCAAATGACCAGGTGATTTTTAGAGATGGCGTTGCCTACTGGAAAAAGGGGCTCGAACATGTAGGCATTATTCAACATATTCCTTTAAAAGAAGTCAGTTCTGTAGGTGTTGAAACTTTTGTTCAAGGATTAGGCTCTTTGCAATCAACATTGCAAACCACAATTGTTGCAGCTCAAGCTATTTCTACTGCGACGTTAATGGTAGCAATGGTTATCCAAACTCAAATTTTAAGTAAAAAAATTGAGGCTGTAAAACAGTGCGTCTTGAAGGTTTCTCAGGATATCATAGAACAAAACATTTTATTTTATACAGACAAAGCGAGCGAGTATTTAGCTTTATTACAGACCTTTAAATTACTACTAGACAACAGAACCCCACTTACAGATGTTAATCAGTTAGCCAATAATACTTTGTCATCCTCTATACAGCTTAAAAATCATTTAATCTCCTTTATTGGAAACCTACTAAATTTAGTACAAACTCAAAAAATTAGTTCACAGCAACATGTTGAGCTAATTATGCAATTTATCCAACAAATGATGGAAATACTACCCATTGGAATGCATCTAGAATTTATTCTTTCACATCGACTAAATCAAAATGAGTTTTCTCAAGTTTTGATTGAAAATAGCCATAGCCAATATTTAGGCTTGTTTAGTCAGTACCGCAATTATCTCAATGAGATTAACAATGGTCTGAAAGAGTTTCGGATAAAGCAAGATCAAGTTCCATTTTTTGAGAAAATCAGGCTACCTGCAAAAAACTTGTTCCAATATTCAATACATGTAGAGTTACTTGAAAAGCCTGCGAAAGAAAGAATCACTTATATAAAATCACAAACTGACTCTAAAGAATTTTAAGCTATAGTAGCTCCACCGTTTTCTATTTACTCTGCTACCGTTGTAATCAGGTACTTGAAACTATAATGGTTACAGATTTTTGTCATTTTGGTATCAGATTGCACAACATAGAGAACATGCTATTAGCCGTGTTCTCTATTAAAAATCTAATATTTATAAACCTCTTCGGTTTTTCGAATCGATCACACCTTTACCAAAACTACGCATATAGGGTGAAGCCTTCACTCGAGGATGTTGTTGTTCTTTTTCTCCATTCACTAGATAAGGAACTACGTAATTCAGAAAATTATTAATCTTCTTTTCATCATGACGATGAATCATTCCAATGCCTAAAGTTCCCATCGATTCATAGATCGCCATATAGTCAGGATGGTTACAGTTAAAAATATAACCACAGCCATGCGTGATCTGCTCCCAACACTCACCTACCCACTGCCCCATTTCAAAACCACTTCGATGTACATTCCCATCGTACATAAGTAAGAGATGACAATGGTAGCCTTTGCTAACACCATGCTCTAATGCCCATGCATAACCCTGCAAAGCACTAAAGCAAGTATCCTGATCTGCGATTCGACGAAGCAAAGTGTCTAATGCTTTGTTAAATGCCTGAATGTTGTATAAGGCTTGATATTCCTGAAGAATGGATAAATCCACACGTACAACTAATAGTCTTGCATAATGATTGATCAATGAGGATGTATAGTCGAATAGGCTTTGCTGATTCTTTAATTCACGTTGTTGAAAATCGATCAGTTGCTGTTTTACACAGCCTGATAATGACTGGATGTAAGTCAAAATATGCCAGATGGTCATCTCATCAAAGCAGACTATACAATCATAGTCTGCCTGTGGCATTAGGCTGAGTGTATGATCAACGATGTTCACCACCTCAATAAATATCAGCACTGTATTGCAATAGAAAAAATTAGCGTTATAGATTGGCTTAAATGACTGAACTAATTTTTGTAGGTCTATCATCAGGTTTTCAAGATATAGATCATAACTACCTAAGCAAACTTCTTGAATAAAATGATCTACTCCTGCCAGTACTTCTGATTCATGGTAAAGCTGATCATATTGAATATTCTGGTACATTTGGATTCTCTCTCGAAACATAAGGTTCATATCTAAGAGAGAGATGTAAAATTTTACTGATCTTGATTCTGTAGCAGGATGTTGTAGTCATCCTGCTTAGCTGAATAGGTTCATAGACGTTGGAACATACTATAGGGTTAGTTCTGAATATTTTAACACTGTGTCATTGATACATGATGTATAGCCCATTTGAGTATGGGCTATACCGAGCTAAGTGAATCACAGTACTCACCTAACTAGATAAGATATTGTTTATGTTTAATATATTACCTATATATTACTTATAGTTAATAATATATATTACCTGCTAAGCGCCCCACCCAGTAGTTCCAATAAAGTCTTCAACCATATGACGCTTATCATCGATGTATCCAAAGATGTATCGAAATATACTTAGGCTAAAGTTACACTACTTTTTTCAATAAATACAAGATGATCTATGGACATACTCTCCTTAGGGAGGAGTCCAAAATCCTTTAATTGTTGCAGGCTAGGTGAATTATCAAAACTTAAAATCCTCTCCTTAATTGTTTGCTTCTGAGACTCGAATTGAACATCATTTGTGTTGTCTAACAGAAAAAACTGATTTGCCTGCAAGGTTGGATCAACCATAAAAATGCAACTATAATTTTGCTGCTGGGAAGAACGAGGAAGGATACTATAAGGTTTCAAGTTTTTGAGATTATCTTGAAATACTAGAAAGGGATAAAGTTGATTATTTGCAATTAAAGTTATCAAAAGACCAACCAACCAGATGTGATGAAATAGATTTTTTAATTCTTTGCCATCCACAGATTTATTCCGATCACTATCCAGCAACGATAAAAATGAGTTTAGTCGCAATGTACTTTCAAGCTTCTGAATGCTCTCTGAATCCAAAAATTCCAAGCCAACTAACAACCGTTCATATCGATTTTTCACATAAGAAAGTTCAGTACACCACTGCTCTAAATAACATTGAAACAATGCACATGAAGACAAGTCACCATTTAGTTGAAGCGACTGGGTTTCAGTTTCAACATAACTTACAAATTCTTTCAACCAGACATCTTCATTTATCGCTACATATAGATTCAACAAATTTGAAACCAGATCTTCTTGGCTCAATTTTGGTTGATCATCGTTCTTAGGTATTGCGCGATGACATAAGTGGTCACTCAATTGAGTCGGGATTTTTTTAATCAAAGAAGCGAATGCTATATGATGGTCTGTTTTTATATCTGTCTTATACTTTTCAAATAACTGGATCAAACGACCAATTTTTTGGACTTCAAAGGAATGTGGTTGCGGATATTTGATAATGAAAAAGCAACCATATCTAGCCTTATCCCCCCATATCTCATGTGACAAATTCAGCACAAAAAAAGGATTACTTACACGAACGATCGCACTAGATTGCGTGCCATCCACTCTGGTACGGACTATCCCTTGTTGTTTTAATTTTTTTATACATCTGAATATCGCATCTTTCGACAATCCCGTTTTATGCTTTAACTTATGAATTCCACATTTATTGGTGATACCAAATTGATTACTATGTCTAATCAATACCATTAACACTAATGCTGTTTTGAAATCGATTTTTCCAGATAATATCGGTTTAACATGTTGTAAGTGATGTACATAAAAGTCATGTAGTCTTGTATCAACAAGATGAAAAAATAATGCCTTAAGCGGAAGGTCATGATTCATCAACTTAGTGAACCAACGCTCAATATCAAAATGACTTGTGGTCTTTAAACTTCCCCTAACACTAAACATTTCAATATCTAATTTTACAAATGCTTTGCCAGATTTATCATCAGTTCTTTGAATGATAGTTTGATGCTCTTGTAATTCATTCAGCGTGGTCTGCAATTTTTTTTCATGAAATACAAATTCCTTTGCAGTCATTGCAGTCGTTAAACAAAATTCTTGCCCTCCATACATTTGAATTATTTGGAGTAACAACCATCGTGCTGTTGGGCTCAAAGTAATAGGAGAAAATTCATGAGCAAGTAAAAAAAGTAAAAATCTATCTTCCATGAATCTATCGAACACTACCCACTTGTAATTTCACAAATATGGATGATAAAACTCAAATACGCAACTATTAAAATTTAGTAAATATTAATTTAACATTATAGTTAACATTAATTTGCTAATAAGTTAACATTATTCCTGTTATTAATTTCATAAGAAATGCTCATCATGACAAGACCATACGAACATTTTGAAAATTGGATGAAGAAAGACAGTAAAGCTAAGGAAGATTTCATCCAAAAAAATAAAGATGCATGGAGCAAATTAATCCCAAAACAATTTACAGTGTCTATATCCCAACCCCAAATCCTATTCGGTTATGATCAAGAACAAGCCATACTTTCGACAAAAGAATTTGTCGCCGCATCTAAAGATTTCTATGAAACCATTCGTAAAAAATTTAGGGAGCACAAGCACCAAACCTCTAAACAGCACAAAAGCCGTATTCAGGCAAGAATAAGTAAAAGCTCAACATCCAAGCTTGAACAAATCAAAAAAAAGCTTGAACATAGCAGTGCTTCAGGGACACTTGAACATGTCATTAATAGTTTTGATGAAGACAAATTAAAGCAACAAATTCAAATTAATAAATTACAGGAACAAATTCAAAAACTGCGAGATTTTGAAGCATATCTAAATAGTAAGCACAAATTAGAGCTTGAGACAGCACATGCACTCAATCAGAAAATTCAGGATTACTTATTCAGCCAATGGGTTTCAACCCAGCAAAAATTGGAAGTCCTAGAAAACCAATTTCCGAATGAAGATGACCTTGACCAAATTTATGCTTCTCAAAGTGACGAAGGAAAGGAGAACTCTCGCAGGATAATAAAATCAAATTTACAATCTGATTTTAATAACAACCTTCTCCGCATAAAAGCGACACAGGAACTCAAATCAGAAACCACAAATCCCCTTCATACAACTCTTGCGCCTATTTCCGAAAACGATTACCCACTTATTTATCCACGACCTTCAGGATTTACTAAACAAGGGGAAATTAGTCATAATGACATAGAAGAAAAAACTGATAACAAACAGAGAGCTGTGCCAAAGTACCTTACAAACCCAATAAAACCATTCACCAACAAATAAGCTTAAATTGAATTCAATATTTCCTTCAATATTTCAGGTTGTCCCCTCAACCAATGGATGATCGTTTCATCTAAATAAGCAGTGTTGTTATATGGTATATTATATTTCAAATCCTTTAGCTTTGATGAAGGGTGTTTAGAATGAAGGATACTGTCTAGTTTTTTAAGTTCATCTTGAAGATTTTTTACTTTGTTAGCTTTTACAGCAGATGATGCTTTTTTACGTTTTATTGCATTCTCTAAAAATGGTTCAGACTTGAGTTCATCATCTTGTTCAAGTTTATGAAGCTCAGCCTGCTTGAGGTCAATTTCAGACTTAATCCAAATGAGATCATATTTTTCAAACTCTTTTAGTAATATAGGTATGATTGAAGTGACCGCCTGATTCAGGTTATCCCATTTACGACCACGTTGAGCTACTTGCTCACGTAAAATTCTGTATATTATTTCTCGTCTTGGGTATAAATTTTTGGTATGGCTTGCCACCGCTGCTTGTGTTGCTTTAGCTTGCCTTTCAAGCGTCGTATCGCAGATTAAATACAACTTTCCACCTAATGCATCTACATACGCCATTAAAATATTTGAGTAACGATTTTTTTGGAGCGTCTTTTTTAACTGCTCCATATCTTGTCTTAAGCTATTGATCTGCACTAGAAGTTCAAAAATTTGGACAGGCTTAAAAGGAATTGATTTAATATCACCACTCACCTCTATCAGACTTAAGGCTTGCTCACTGAGTGAAAAATCATTATCTTTCATTCGAAGCATAATTTTTTCTTTCATAGCTGCATATAATGGATTCCCAAACTCTGCCACCAAATCACACTGATAGTAGTAACAGAAATTTTCAACAATGTTCTGTTCAAGTAATGCTAAATCTGAAGTTATTTTTGATTCCATAATTTTTTAATCCATTATTTAACAAAACATTATAACCTGATAATGCTAAAATTTTTTTATACATGAGTACTGATCTACTTTAATCCTTTTCTAAATTTTATAGTGACCTCATCAACAAACGGAACTAATGACTTAAAAATACGCGTTGCTCTCTGACCTGTATTTAAAGCTAGAAATTAGTTCTTTCATCTAATTGTTATGACTACAAAAGGATCAAAGGTATGGGCTACTTAACATCTAAAGAAATTCGCCACAAACTTAAAAATTGCTCTCCTTCAACATTATGGCGTTACCAACAACCCAATCAAAAAATGTTCGAACAACCGATGCCACAACCTATTAAGAAATGCGTTGGCTCTACTAGCCTTTGGGATGAAGAAACGTTTAACGAATGGCTAATCAAATATTTCAATAACAACCAAATGAGTAATCTGTCTAGCTAGACAGATTACTTAATTTTTTCCACCATTTTTTATAAGCCTTCGACATCTCTTTTTGATAATCATAATAGTCATATGTCCCCTGTTCCCCAGGCATCACATGACCAACCATCAGTTCCGCAACATCCCTACTTGTAAACGCACTGAAATTTGTCCTTGCTGTACGCCGTAAATCATGCATAGACCAATGATCCATTTCAATTTTATAATTCTTCCTTGCAAATTGCATGAAGTTATAAGGGGTATCTGTTGGCCCACTACGCCCCATTGGCTCTTTGCCATTTTCATGTGGGAAAATGTATTCAGAATTACTCAAATCCATTGCCGACTGAAGCCACGGTTTAATTTCATCAATAATAGGTCGGACAATATCTCCTTTACTTTCTCCTGTCTTATGATTTTCATACGGTACTGTCCATGTATTTTTACTAAAATCAAAATCTGATTTCCGTGCAAGCCTCAACTCACTATATCGATTGCCATAAAACAAACATAACTTGAGAAATAAAACATTCCTTAATGATGTTCTAGACTCATCACAAATTTTAAAAATTAAAGACAACTCATCATCTTGTAATACTCGAACAGTTTTATTTTTCTTAATATTCAAGTCACGTTTTCCAGTGATATGTCTTATAGGGTTTTGCTCAATTAATTTTCGATTGATCCCCCAATCCAAACACTGCTTTGTATTCGTAAGAATGCGATCAGTTATCGATGGTGACTGTTTAAATTGCTCTTCTAGTAAATCTAACCACATATGTAATGTGATTTGCTCAGCAGGTATGCTACCTAACTTTGGGAAAACATAAAGTTCAAATGATCTCAAATATTGATCTGCATTCTTTTTATTAGGAATACTATATTTCGCATGCCACTCACGAAATAACGCTTCAAAAGTTATAGCCTCTGTGATCTTGTGAAGTTCTACTTTTTTATGAATACGTGGGTCATGTCCCTTTTCTAAAATTGCTTTCATTTTCTGCAATTCAATACGAGCTTCTTTAAGGCTCATATTTGGATAGGTTCCCAAGTCTAAACGAGCTTGCTTATCGTTATATCGAAAACGCATCTGAAAAGTGAGCTTTCCTTTTTGTGATACACGAACGCTCAATCCATCTTGATCAGGCTCTGTATGTATAGCTGAACGTTCACGATCTAGATTCTTCTTAAGCCAAGTATCTGTTAAAGGCATTTTACTCCACCTGTGTACATATTTTTTTCAAGTAGCTAATTCTAGAAAATATGTACACACATATGTACACAAACATACTGACTAGACTTGAAATCCATTGAACGGGGTTGAAAGATATATCAGATAAAGAATAGCAATATTTTTATATTTTTACAGTACTTACAATGATTTTATTATTATATTTGAAATAGGTTGAATGGGCTTGAATAGATATCAAATATTTGGGTGGGAAATGATCGCAAAGGTACGTCGTTGGGCAACCTGTGCCGCTAATTCGTCTTTAAAATTCATGAGAAAAATCTTCAATATGTACACAGTTACGTACACATGACTTGATATGTACCATAACTGAAAAGTGAGAATTCGAAATTGGCGCAATTGTAGCAGATTTAGTGAACTTGTTTATTGATTGTTGATAAGTACCAAGTTATCCACACAAAGCTTTATTTGTTAACAACCGAATTGAAATTGAACTATAAACAGACTTATGACACCAAGCAATGCCGTCAGGCCATTGCAGATCGGCAAGCACATGCGGTGATTCCAACTAGAAAAAATGCGAAACCATGGAAAGATACAAAGACCAGCTCGCTAGAGCGAAACGAATGACTTCGAACAGTTAAACATTTAGGCAGGACACTATGGAAAAAATGGTCAAACTATCATCACCGAAGTTTGCTAGAAACCAAGATGCACTGCATCAAATTATTGGGTGATAGGCTTAGTGCAAGGCATTTTCATAACCAAGTCAATGAGATTCATGCACGTGTGGCAGTATTAGATAAATTTACGGAGTTGGGGCGACCTCACATCCAAGTAGTCACTTAAATTTGGATAACTTGGGACAAGTTTAGTCTTTGAATGTTTGTGCAACAAAGCACTTATCCGACAAATAGTTCAGTTATAAATTGAAATTATGATTAAGAATCATTATTATTCTCAAAATTTTTCTCATATCTGTGTGAACGATTATGTCTTTTATCAAATCACGTAAGAAATTAGTATCTTCCGCAATCGCATCTTCACTCTCCGTGATTGCAGTACCAGCCATCGCTCAAGATCAGCCAGTACAACTCCCAACAATTCATACCCAAGCAGAACAAGAACAAGGTCTTAAAGTAGACCAATCCTCAAATAGCAAATTTGTCGTTCCTCTTTTAGATACACCAAAATCTGTTTCTGTTATTTCAAAGCAGCTTATTGCAGATACTCAAGTTACAAGTCTTTCTGATGCTTTACGTACAATTCCTGGTATTACTTTAGGTGCTGGTGAAGGTGGTAATCCAAACGGCGACCGCCCTTTCATTCGTGGCTATAACTCAGAAAGCTCAATGTATGTAGATGGCATTCGTAACTCAACATCACAAAACCGTGAGATGTTTGCAGTTGAACAAGTTGAAGTTACAAAGGGTTCTGCCTCTGCTTTAGGTGGTGCAGGTACTTCTGGCGGTAGCATTAACATGATTTCTAAAGTTGCTAAAAAAGGCGATGCTTTAGAAGGCTCGATCTCAGGGGGTACAGATAATTATGCACGTATCACTTTAGACGGAAACAAAGATTTTAATAATGGTGTCGCAGCTCGTGTGGTGGTCATGGGTCATCAAAACGAAAAAGCGGGACAACATGATGGTGCTGAATATAAACGTGCAGGTATTGCACCAAGTATTACCTTTGGTTTAGATACAGCAACTCGCGGCACCTTGAGTTATTACTACCTTAAAACCGATGATATTCCAGATTCTGGTATTCCATATAACAATCCATTTTCTTCAAATGCTGATCCTAAAAAAGATTTTACTCATTTGAATGGCAATGGCAAACCGATTGATGTTCAACAAGGCAGTTACTATGGTTGGAAAGATCGTGATTTCCAAAAACAAGAAAATCAGTTTGGCACATTCAAATTAGAGCATGATTTAACCGATAACCTAACGCTGAGTAATACAGCTGTTTACACAAAATCTAAGAATGATTATCTGTGGACTAATCCAGATGATTCTAAGGGTAATTTCTATAACAAGACTACGGGTGCTTTAGATGGCTCAGTTTGGAGACGTACGAACTCTCGTGTTGCAGATACGGACGGCTTTACAGATCAACTTGCTCTAACAGGTAAGTTTGATACAGGTGCATTTAAACACCGTTTTAATACAGGTGTTGAGTATAGCGATCAAAAAACTGATCGTACTCAATATATTTTAAACGGCTTAGATTCAACAGGAAGCGCAAATAATACGTGTAACGCTACTGCAATTGCTTCTGGTTGGTGCACGTCAGTGCAGAATCCAAGTAATGTTCCGTGGACAGGTCATATAAGTACTGATGGTGCTGATCGTTACAATATTCGTAGCAAAAACCAATCTGTTTATTTCCTAGATAATATCGAGTTAAGCCCACAATGGCTTTTGGACTTAGGTGTTCGTTGGGATAAATTTGAAACTAAACAAACCATGACTTATGGTGCACGCAATAATGCCGTGACAGGTCTAAATAATACAAAAATCACAGCTAAAGCTGGTGATCAAGTTACTATTGAAAACAACAAAGATTTCTTTAACTACCAAGCTGGTTTAACCTTTAAACCAGTGGAAAATGGTTCTATCTATGTCAGCTATGCAACTTCAGCAAATCCTGTGGGCGTAGACGGTGGTGATGGTTCAGAAGGGATTACTGCTGCAATTCAAAACCTAAAACCTGAAGAAGTTAAAACATATGAATTAGGAACAAAGTGGGATGTTCTTAATGATAAATTAAACCTCACAGCAGCAATTTTCCGTACTGAAAAAACCAATACTCGTGCTACAGCTGAAGATGGCACCACTCAAAATATCGGCGAAACACGCGTTGATGGTATTGAGCTTGGCGTAAACGGAAATATTACTGAAAAATGGGCTGTTTCTGCGGGTTACACCTATTTAGACAGCGAACTTGTCGATGGTGGTTACACCAATGTAGGTAGTACGACAGCCCCTGTTTACCAAGCAAATCCAAGTAATGGTAATCAAGTACAAAACGTTGCAAAAAATAGCGCTACGCTTTGGACGACATACCAAGTCTTACCGGATTTAACATTGGGTGCTGGTGCTGTCGCAATGGATAAAGTCTATGGTAATGCCACGAATACCAAGTGGGTTCCAGGTTATGTTCGCTATGATGCAATGGCGCGTTATAACGTAAATAAAAATGTTGATTTACAGCTTAATGTAAACAACTTATCTGATAAGCGTTATTTCACTAAAGCATATTCATCACACTATGCAACTGAGGCGGAAGGTCGCAGTGCGGTATTGTCTGTGAACTTCAAGTACTAAAATATAAAAAATCCATGGTTTAACGATGGATTTTAATAAAAAACAGCCTCGTGACGAGGCTGTTTTTTATTATCTTAAGGAAAAGCGATAAACACTATAGATTACGTTGATTGACGCGCTTTGACAGTTCTTCAGCGGACTCTTTCCGTTCAGAATAACGGTCTGTTAAATACTTGCTCTGCCCTCGCGTCAACAGTGTGAATTTATATAATTCCTCCATCACATCTACGATACGATCATAGTAAGACGATGCTTTCATACGACCATCTTCTTCAAACTCTAAAAATGCTTTTGGAATAGAAGATTGGTTCGGTATGGTAATCATCCGCATCCAACGACCAAGTATGCGCATTTGATTTACACTGTTAAATGACTGTGATCCACCACTAACCTGCATCAGAGCAAGCGTTTTACCTTGCGTTGCACGAATCGCACCACCTGCCAGTGGAATCCAATCAATTTGCGATTTAAAGATTGAACTCATCGAACCGTGGCGTTCAGGTGAACACCAAACCATACCTTCAGCCCAAGCCAATAATTCATGTAGCTCTTTCACTTTCGGATGTTCAGTATCTGCATCTTCTGGCAGAGGCAATCCTTTAGGATGAAAAATTTTAACCTCAGCACCAAATTGCTCTAAGATTCTCCCTGCTTCCATCACAGCTAAGCGACTGTAAGAGCGCTCACGATTAGAACCATACAACAATAAAATTCTTGGAGCATGATCTAACGCTTTTGCCTGTACTTTCTCTAATGTAGGCTGATCAAGCAGACTCATATCAATATTTGGCAGACTCATCACGATTACACCGATTTAAAATACTTTTTTCTTAACCACAAGGACACACTAACTAAAGCAATCAATACAGGAACTTCAACCAAAGGACCGATCACTGTAGTGAATGCCACTGGCGAAGCTAATCCAAATGTTGCAATAGCGACAGCTAACGCCAATTCAAAATTGTTGCCTGCTGCAGTAAAAGAAATTGCAGTGGTTTTAGGATAGTCATTGCCCATCCATTTGCTCATAAAGAAACTAATGAAGAACATCACTACAAAGTAAATCGTCAGAGGAATTGCAATACGGATTACATCCAAAGGTAAGCTGACAACATCACTACCTTTCAAACTAAACATCGCGACAATTGTGAAAAGTAAAGCAAGCAGACTCAAAGGACTAATTTTTGGTAAAAAAACAGTTTGATACCAATCTAAGCCTTTAGCTCGGACGAGAATCAATCGTGTCATAAAACCTAGAAAAAATGGAATCCCAAGATATACCAATACCGCATGCGTAATAGTCCAGAAGTCGACATTAATGACTTGTCCTGCAATGCCAAAATACGGTGGCAAGAAGGTTAAGAATAACCACGCATAAGTACTGAAGAATAAAATTTGGAAGATACTATTAAATGCAACAAGTGCTGCTAAATATTGGTTATCACCACAGGCTAAACCATTCCAAACTAAAACCATTGCAATACAACGTGCCAAACCGATCAAAATCAGCCCAGTCATGTATTCAGGATAATTATGTAAAAACACAATTGCGAGTACAAACATTAATACTGGAGCAATCAACCAGTTTTGCACCAAAGATAAAGTTAAGGTTTTTTTATCTTTGAACACTTCAGGCAAAGCAGCATAATCCACTTTTGCCAAAGGTGGATACATCATCAAAATCAAACCAATCGCGATAGGAATATTGACCGAGTCGACACTCATTTTATCGAGCGTTACCGAAGCCTGAGGGAAAAATACACCGATGGCTATTCCTAGTGCCATGGCAATAAAAATCCAAAGCGTAAGATTACGATCTAGAAAAGATAATCTTTGTTGAGCCATGATGTTCTCATTCAATCTCAGAAATTTTATTGATCGCAGCAATTAACTCTGGACGAGTCATACTCTCAGTATCCATTGCAAATAAAGCATCTAAACGGCGATTGATATGATCAACAGTCACTTGGAATACTTTTAATTTTTCTTCTTTCGGCAAGTCTAAATGCGAAGGATCTGCTAAACCCCAATGTGCTTTGATCGCTCCACCTAAATAAAGAGGACAAGCTTCTTGTGCTGCAGAATCACATACGGTAATTACCACATCAGGTTGATATTGTTCACAGTCATCAATCGTTTTGCTCCACAAACCCTCAGTTGATAGATTTAAGCTTTCTAAAGTCTCGATCGTCAAAGGATGAACTTGGCCAGATGGCTTACTTCCTGCACTATATGCTTTCCAACCTGCTGCTGCACGATGATTAAATAACACCTCTGACAAAATGCTACGGCAACTATTTCCAGTACATAAAAATAGAAATTTCATATTCAAATTACTCACAATAACTTTTTAGAGATAAAGACGATAAATCCTGACTTGTTGACGATGAACCGTTGACTAAAAGAGCCAAAATATCATGGCACCATATCGGCAGTTCTGGATTGATGCTGTAATACACCCACTGACTTTGTCTTCGATCTTGTAGTAAGCCAGATGACCTTAATAAGGCTAAATGTCTCGAAATTTTTGGTTGGCTCAAGTTTAATTTTTCAGTCAAATCACAAACACATAGTTCTTTATTTTCCGCCACCAAAGTGACAATACTGAGACGTGTTTCATCAGACAAACACTTAAAGAAATTCACTCGATCCATTTCCAACCTCAAATACTGAATTATTATTTAATTAACACGCTGACCATTTTCATCAATCACCTGTTCACCATCCTCTTTGGAAAAAGCACCTTGTTGTGCAACAGGTAAAATATCCAGTACCAACTCCGATGGTCTGCATAAACGAGTACCCTGACTCGTCACAACAAAAGGACGATTAATTAAAATAGGATGTTCAAGCATAAATCCGATTAATTCATGATCTGTCCAAGTCTCACGATCCAAATCAAGTTCACAATAAGGATCAACATTCGTACGGATCGCAGCCCTTACAGACAAACCAGCATCACTAATCAATTGAATAAGTTCAGATTTTGAAGGAGGATTCAGTAAATATTCAATCACGATAGGTTCAATACCTGTATTGCGAATTAATCCGAGTGTATTTCGAGATGTCCCACATGCAGGATTGTGATAAATCGTAATTTGTTGTTGAGTAGACATAATGAGTACAAACATTTTGAATTAATGATAGCGACTTTATATATGAATATTCATATATACGCAATACCATATATTAAGATTGATAAGCTCACTTCCCTATACACCCCATGCCTAAATAAGTATTTTTGAGCAATTTACGACCATGTGATATTCGAAATTGATCATTTTCAAAAATAAGTTAAGCAGATGAGTCAGTGAGCAAATGCTTTTTTTCTTCTAATATGCCGCTACACAGTTGCAACCGTAGAGTTCTTGCACGATGACTCAATTGCCTAAAGTTAAAGATACCTTTGTTAACTCTAAAACAGCCCAATCCATCTTAAAAACGCGTGCGGGTAAACAAGCCGCACAAGTTTTTTCAAATGCGGCGGATCGTTTCTTGAGAGGACATCAACTGGCATTGTCAGGAAAGACACCTTTTGAAGTCGTTTATGAACGTGAAATTATTAGTTTACGGTTTTACAAGGCAGATGTAGAAACAGGTGAAAATAAACACCGTGTCCCTCTCGTCATTATTCCCCCATTAGCAGCCAATACCTTAGTGTTCGATTTGTTTCCTGATCGTAGTCTAATTCGTTATTTTCAAAGCAAAGGTTTTGATGTGTATATGATTGACTGGGGCACACCAAGCCGTAGACAAGCCAAATACAATTTCGGCACCTATATCAAAATCTTTATGCCCGACTTTATCAACAAAATTCGTGAACATAGCGGGCAACAGCAACTATCATTATATGGCTGGAGCCTAGGTGGAGCGATCTCTCTTTGCTACACGTCATTATTTAAAGATAAAAATATTAAGAATTTAATGATTTTGGCATCACCGATTAATACCCATCAATCAGGTTATATTGGTAAGCTCTATCAAAAGTTAAACACACCAGCGCAATGGGTGCGAACCAATACCAATTTCCGAATCCGTCAAATTCCTAGCCGCTATTTTCATATTCACGGTTGGCAAAATACGCTCGGATTTAAGCTCACAGATCCCGTGGGTAATTTTAAAAATTATTGGCAATTACTGAAAAATTTGAACGATCGACAGTTTGTCATTAATCACGCAACTTCAAGTTCATTTGTTGACAATATGCTCGCCTATCCTGGGGGTGTAATGCGCGATATCATTTTGCGCTTTTGGATCGACAATGAACTTTCGACTGGTGTGGTTCAATTTGGTGAGCAAACCGCTTATTTTAAAGATATCGATTGTTCAGTTTTAGCGATTGGCGGTGATACTGATATTATCGTCACAGCTGAAGCGGTCAAACCATTAATGGATTTAATCAGCAGTCAAGATAAGCAATTCGAGATTGTTTCAGGAGGACATATGGGGTTGGTTTCAGGAAACCAAGCACCTCTACATGTTTGGCCTGTCATTACCAACTGGCTCATTCCACGCTCTGAATAAAGCAAATAAGATTGTCAAATATTGAGTCTATACTCAATGTTTGACAACTCATCAAATCTGCTTAACACAGTCGTTTAAGCAAAGTTATGAGTTCGGTTTAATACTAGATTCTCAACATTCACAGGACGACCTAACAGATATCCCTGCAATTGATTGCATCCAAGGTGTGTCAAAATATCCGCTTGCTCCTGCGTTTCAACCCCTTCTGCAGTCACTACCAATTCCAGTTTCGCAGCCAAGTGAATAATACTTTCTAAGATTGCTTCTTCTTTCGAATTAGGCTGTAAATCAATTAAAAAACCGCGGTCAATTTTAAGCTCATCGATTGGTAAATCTTTTAAATAAAGAAAACTCGAATAACCTGTACCAAAATCATCAATTGCAATTCGAATCCCTAACTTTCTCAATCGCTCTAAGGTACGAATACTCGATTCGATATGATGCATCGCTGTTGATTCTGTGATTTCTAAAATGAGATGTTCAGGTTGAATTTGATATTTATCTAAGAGCTTTTCTAATACACAAAACAGTTTTTTATTTTCAAATTGCAAAGCCGAAAGATTGACTGAGATCGGATAAAAAAGACTATTACTCTGTTCCCATTTTTGGATCTGTTGGCAAGCTTGCTCAAGTGCCCAATATCCCATTGGAATGATCAAACCTGTCTTCTCAGCTCCCTCTATAAACATTTGCGGAGTTAACAATCCCAAAGTTGGATGCTTCCAACGAATCAGAGCCTCTACTCCACAAATTTCATAATTGACCGTAAATTTCGGTTGATAAAATAAGATAAACTGTTGTTCATCAACAGCTTTATAAAGATCATTAATTAATTTGGATTGACTACGCACATCTTGTTGATCACTCGCAGAATGGAAAATAGTAAAGGTATTACGTCCTTGATCTTTAGATGCCAACATCGCGACATCTGCATTGATCAAAAGGTCTTGAACATTCGTACCGTGTTCAGGATAAATCGCAATGCCCAAACTGGCTGAAATATTTATCTCTTTATTTGCAATTGAATAACTTTCTTGAATGGCATGTAGAACTTTCTCTGCTAACTCTATCGCCTCATTTGCATCAGTATGCTCTGAGATTAAAACAAACTCATCACCACCAATTCTAAACAGCTTTTGATTTTGGCTGAGTTTCTGATGTAATCGATTAGCCATTTGGATTAATAACTGATCACCAATGTGGTGTCCAAAAGCATCATTAACAGACTTAAAACGATCTAAATCAATATATAAAAATGCAGCTTTTTGTTCTTTTAAACGATGATGACTAAAAATTACTTCAGCATAATCTGTTAAGGATAAGCGATTTGGCAGTTTAGTTAAGGAGTCATGTGAAGATTGGTTGGCTAACTCGCGATTAATTTTTGTTAATTGTTGGTTGCGCTCCTCTAGTCTCGCTTCTAAAACTGCAACGGCGAAACCAGCAACAAAGACTAAACTCGTAATAAAAATAATCGTAAATAACAGCACACTTTGATCAGTTTGAGCAGCACTTAAGATCATCGCTACTCGTTCATCAAATAATGTCGCAGCCATTCCAGTATAATGCATTCCCACAATACTAAATGCCATCAATAAAGCGATAGTCAGTTTCAAAACTGTACGATGGGCAGTCGCTGTCTTATATTTAAAAATAAACCAAAAACTTAATGCAGAGCCAAAAATTGCAATCAAGATCGAACTAATGACCAAAAGTGGATCATAGTGTAGTTGATGATCGGTAAATGAGAGTGCAAGCATTCCTGTGTAGTGCATTCCTGAAATGCCTAAGCCCATAAACACAGCACCTAAAACCAATCGCGGAAGAGGTAATGTAGGTCGAGTTGTTAACCACACAGCAAATATAGAAGCCACTGCACCAACTAAATAAGACAATGCAGTCAAACTAAGATCAAAGTGATAACCTTCTGGCAAATGGCTAGCCAGCATTCCAATAAAATGCATTGCCCATATTGCCAAGCCTAAAGTCAACCCACTCGTTACTAAAATGCTTTTCTCCAACTTTTTATAAGCAGCTTTAAAAACGAGTTCTTCCATTGAAACTGCAGCATAACAAGTCGCTACTGCAACCAAAATGGAAGCGATGACCCATGTGCTATCGTAATCAACGTTAACCATAAAGGACTTCCATGCTTATTCAGTATTTTTTTTTATTTATTGAGCGAATTGCTCAAAATCAGAACGATCATTAACACTCAAAAAAGATACAAATGGTGTATTCATAAAATTTCCTTAACAATAACATCATCTAGTATAAGTTCAAGTCTTTTTCATTTTATAAATCAATAGAATAAAAACACATATTCATTTCAAACCAATGAAAATTATTGTTTTTTTTACTGAAATTTTAAAAGCAACCAACAATTATAAAAGATGCACTACCTTTCATAAATAATCTAAACATGTATATAGTATGCCTTTTTATCATGCTGTTTGCTATAATTCTGTTATTAAAAAAGACTAAGAATATGAAGTTTTTTATATTGAAAGCAAATAAGTGACTACACTCCTTATCAGGTAATTTATTTTTTATACTCTCAGTAACATCTTAAAAATTCTGCTTACTTCCATACGAGCCGTGAGAATTAACTTAACAACCTAAACGGCAAGATTAGGCTATCATCACAAGGTACAGCACTTTAAGTGATGCAATAAAAAAGCCCTTGTATAAACAAGGGCTTTTAAAGATTAAACTAAAACTTAGTTCTTCTCTTTGTCTACGATTTTGTTCGCTTGAATCCAAGGCATCATCGCACGTAACTTGTTACCCGTTACTTCGATACCATGCGCAGCATTTTGACGACGACGAGCAGTCATAGATGGGTAGTTTAATGCACCTTCTTGAATGAACATTTTCGCATATTCACCAGATTGGATACGTTTCAATGCATTACGCATTGCTTCACGAGATTGTTCGTTGATTACTTCAGTACCAGTTACATATTCGCCGTATTCAGCGTTGTTAGATACAGAGTAGTTCATGTCCGCGATACCGCCTTCGAACATTAAGTCAACGATCAATTTAAGCTCGTGTAGACATTCGAAGTACGCCATTTCTGGAGCATAACCAGCTTCAACAAGAGTCTCGAAGCCCATTTTAACAAGTTCAACAGCACCACCACAAAGAACTGCTTGCTCACCGAAAAGGTCAGTTTCAGTTTCTTCACGGAATGAAGTTTCGATGATACCAGTACGACCACCGCCTACACCTGAAGCGTAAGAAAGCGCAACGTTACGTGCATTACCAGAAGCATCTTGGTGTACAGCGATTAGATCTGGAACACCTGAACCACGTTGGTATTCAGAACGTACTGTGTGACCAGGTGCTTTAGGTGCAACCATGATTACGTCTAAGTCAGCACGTGGAACAACTTGGTTATAAAGAATAGAGAAACCGTGAGCAAATGCTAAAGTTGCGCCTTGCTTGATGTTTGGCTCAATTACATCACGATAAAGTTGAGATTGGAACTCATCTGGAGTCAAAATCATCACTAAGTCAGCTTGAGCAACAGCCGCTGGAACTTCAGATACTTTAAGACCTGAATTTTCAGCTTTTTTCCAAGATGCTGAACCAGCACGTAAACCAACAGTTACGTCAACGCCAGAATCTTTCAAGTTAAGTGCATGAGCATGACCTTGTGAACCATAACCAATGATTGCAACTTTTTTGCCTTGGATGATTGATAAGTCACAGTCTTTATCGTAAAAAATTTGCATCTGTTTTCTCCGCTAAAATTTTTGTCATTTCCCTTGTCATACAAGGATAGATTCTTTGAAACTTCCCAATTCTTGCATTTCTATATGAAGAATTGGGGAAGCGATTAAATACTTAAAACTTTTTCACCACGTGCGATACCAGACACACCAGAACGTACAACTTCTAGAATGGTATTTTCAGCAAGTGCATCAATAAAACCATCAATCTTTTCAGTTGTACCTGCGATCTGAATCGTATAAGTGGTTGGTGTTACATCAACGATTTGGGCACGGAAAATATCAGCTGTACGCTTAATTTCCGCACGAGCAGCACCTAAAGCTTTCACTTTAATCAACATAAGCTCGCGCTCAATATGTGCACCTTCTGACAAATCAACCACCTTAACCACTTCAACTAATTTATTCAGTTGTTTTGTGATCTGCTCGATTTTGTGATCATCACCATAAGTTGTCAGCGTCAAACGAGATAAAGTTTCATCTTCAGTTGGCGCAACGTTTAAAGTCTCAATGTTGTAACCACGTTGAGAGAATAAACCGACCAAACGAGAAAGCGCGCCTGCTTCATTTTCTACAAGTACAGAGATAATGTGTCTCATGCCGTGCGCTCCCCTTTACCTAACCACATATCTTTCATCGACTGACCTGCAATCAACATTGGATAAACATGCTCTGTACGATCAACCATGACATTAATGAATACACATTTATCATTAATTGCCATTGCTTCAGCCAGTTTAGATTCCAATTCATCTGCATGATTGATTTGAATACCTACGTGACCATAAGCTTCCATCAATTTTGCAAAATCAGGTAAAGAATCTACATAAGAGCTTGAATGACGCCCTTCGTAGTTCATATCTTGCCACTGCTTCACCATGCCTAAAGCTTGGTTATTCAAGCAAAGAATTTTCACATTTAAGCCATATTGCTTACATGTTGATAATTCTTGGATACACATCTGAATTGATGCTTCACCTGTAATACACACGACTTGTTGATCTGGGAATGCAAGTTTCGCTGCCATTGCATACGGTAAACCAACACCCATCGTACCTAGACCACCAGAGTTAATCCATTGGCGTGGACGCTTGTATTTGTAGTACAAGGCACCAAACATCTGGTGCTGACCTACGTCAGACGTAATGATCGCTTCACCATTGGTCACACGATCAAGCGCTTCCACCACTTGTTGTGGTTTCATTTCACCATTTTGAGCCGCTTCATAGCGTAAGCCATGAACTTTACGCCACTCATTAATCTGAGACCACCATTCAGCAATTGCTTCAGGATTTGGCTTAGACACATTCATCTGTTTAAGCTGAGCTAACATTTCTTGAAGAACTGGCTCAACCGCACCAACGATAGGAATGTGCGCCATGATCGTTTTAGAAATGGTCGCTGGATCTACATCAATATGAATAACTTTCGCATTCAAACAGAATTTCGCAGGGTTATTGGTTACACGGTCATCGAAACGCGCACCAATCGCCAAAATCACGTCTGCATTGTGCATCGTCATATTGGCTTCATAAGTACCATGCATCCCTAACATACCCACAAATTGTGGATCATTACCTGGGAAAGCACCTAAGCCCATCAAGGTATTGGTCACTGGATAACCCAATAGATGTGCAAGTTCAGTCAATAGTGCAGAAGCATTACCTTGAACAACACCACCACCTGTATAGATAATTGGGCGTTTAGCAGTGATCAGCTCATCAATTGCTTTGCGAATTTGACCTGAATGTCCACGTGAAGGCGGTTGATATGAACGCATCTTCACTTTTTCAGGATATTCGTAGGCAAATTTTTCTGCTGGATTGGTGGCATCCTTAGGAATATCAACAACCACTGGGCCTGGACGACCAGAAGAGGCAATATAAAATGCTTTCTTAATAATGGCAGGAATTTCGCTGGCGTGACGCACTTGGAAACTGTGCTTTACGATTGGACGAGAAATACCAACCATATCTGTTTCTTGGAATGCATCTTCACCAATTAGGTGACTTGCAACTTGCCCTGACAAAATCACCATTGGGATTGAGTCCATATAGGCAGTTGCAATAGGAGTAACAGTATTTGTTGCACCTGGACCAGAAGTCACAAGAACAACACCTGTTTTACCAGTTACGCGCGAGTATGCATCTGCCATATGACCAGCAGCTTGCTCATGACGTACAAGGTAATGATTAATTTTGTCTTGTTGAAAAAGCGCATCATAAATATGTAAAACTGCGCCGCCTGGATAACCAAAAACATGCTCTACGCCTTCGTCCGCAAGCGCACGAACGAGCATTTCACCACCAGATAAAAGTTCCAACGTGATTCACCCTAGTGTTAGTACAATTTATGGGAGACATAAATTGTATTTTCATTCATTAACTTATGCACTTTTCTAAGTGTGCGTATTCTACTCGTTTTTGCTGCAATAGGAAAAATTTTCTGACTCATCAGCCGTATAAGCTGTTATTACATCTCGAATCAAAATATGTTGGGATAAACATATTTCAAAAAATCATTCTCTCGGCTAGAAAGAATGTCCATTGCAAGCCATGACATTTATCCGAAGGGTGATCAAATAAACGCATATAAAACTAAAGCATGCATTTTTGTTGCTTTCATATACAAAGTCAATAACAAAGAAAAGGTTTTTTAAGAATATTTTTTAGCTGTTGCTTTTTTAAGCACTATTCACGCATTTTTTGAATGTAGCACCACCCCATTTATCAAATAACTATTTTCTTTTTCAGTAAAAATAGGCATTGTTATTCACGCATAAAAGCACTTTGATCGAATGTAGACAAAATTCTCTTGGGGAGATCAAATATGACATCAAATCATTTAAAAACAAGCTTATACACTTTAGCAGCGACAGCTATGCTTCTAAGTTCTAGTCAAAACCATGCACAGCAATATTACAAATGGGTCGACGCTAGTGGCTCCACTCATTACACAGCCACTCCACCTCCAAAAGGTGCAAAACGTTTAGATAAAGTCACAACCTATGGTAGCCACAACTACAGTTCCAGCAATCCAACTAGTACAACAACACAAGCAACTCAAACGCCGCAAAGCGATACAAATCAACAAAACAATTCATCAACTACGAATATGCCTACCGATAATTCTAAGCCTGTTCCAACAGTAGAAGCACCAAGTGTATCTTCGAATTCAGTTGTAAAAGTTCAGCCAAAACTTTAAAAAATAAAATTCGATTAAGGTGATGAAATAAGACATCACCTTAATTCGTCTATAAAACGACTAATCTTATTTACCTATGAAAAACATCTTTCATCTAGTCATAGTAATATTTAGTGTACCAAACGAAAAAGTGAAGTAGCTGATCAAAGAAGACGTAGAAATTAACCAACTCAAGAACATCAAATCGATAAAAGCACTGAAATAGAACCACTGATACTCAATAGCCAGAAGATAAAATCTTGCTCTAAAAACTGACATTCGCCCCTATTTTGCGCTATGCTGTGCGGCAATCTTAACTTTAATTTTTGTTGTATCGCATATCCCTATGACGACTTCTCACATTGACTCCGAATATCAAGCAAGTGCCATTGAGCCTCAAGTTCAACAAGACTGGGACAATCGCAAAGTTTTTAAAGTTGCAGACACTGTAGAGGGCAAACATCGCTATATCCTGTCGATGTTCCCTTACCCAAGTGGCAAGCTGCATATGGGGCATGTGCGTAACTACACCATTGGTGACGTGATCAGCCGTTTTTACCGTCTAAAAGGCGAAACGGTATTACAACCAATGGGTTGGGATGCGTTTGGTTTACCTGCTGAAAATGCAGCGATCGCTCATCAAGTTGCACCAGCAAAATGGACATTTGAAAATATCGCATATATGCGTGACCAATTAAAGAAATTGGGCTTATCCGTCGATTGGGATCGTGAGTTTGCGACCTGTACACCAGAGTACTACCACTGGGAACAATGGTTATTTGTTCAACTTTATAAGAAAGGCTTGATCTATCGTAAGCTTTCAACCGTGAACTGGGACCCAGTAGACCAAACAGTGTTAGCCAACGAGCAAGTTGAAAATGGTCGTGGCTGGCGTTCAGGTGCATTAGTTGAAAAACGTGATATTCCAATGTACTACTTCCGCATCACCGACTATGCACAAGAATTATTAGACGATCTAGATACCTTGAAAGATGGCTGGCCACAACAAGTGTTGACCATGCAGCGTAACTGGATTGGTCGTTCTACAGGGATGGAAATTACCTTCCCTTCTGCCAATACTGAAATCTATGCAGATGGTTTAACCGTTTATACCACGCGTGCTGATACTTTGATGGGTGTAACTTATGTTGCGGTTGCAGCAGAACACCCTCTTGCGCTTAAAGCAGCGGAAAACAATCCTGAATTAGCTGCATTTATTGAAGAATGCCGTATGGGTTCAGTCGCAGAAGCAGACTTAGCCACGGCTGAAAAGAAAGGTATGGCAACAGGCTTATCTGTTAAGCACCCAGTCACAGGTGAAGAACTCCCTGTTTGGATTGCCAACTATGTATTGATGTCATACGGTTCAGGTGCTGTGATGGCTGTGCCAGCACACGACGAACGTGATTTTGAATTTGCCAACAAGTTTAACTTGCCAATCAAACAAGTAATCGATGCTAAAGGCACTGATGATGCTGAATACTCAGTTACTGAATGGCAAGAATGGTACGGTTCTAAAGATGGCAAATTGGTGAATTCAGGCGACTTCGACGGTTTAGATTTCCAAGCCGCGTTTGATGCTTTCCTTGCAAAATTAGAACCACAGAACTTAGCAAATGCTAAGGTTCAATTCCGTTTACGTGACTGGGGTGTATCTCGTCAACGTTACTGGGGTTGTCCAATTCCAATGATCAACTGTGATACTTGTGGTCAAGTCCCAGTGCCAGAAGATCAATTGCCAGTGGTATTACCAACAGATGTAGTTCCAGATGGTTCAGGCAACCCATTGAACAAGATGCCTGAATTCTATGAAACTAAGTGTCCTTGCTGTGGTGGCGATGCACGTCGTGAAACAGACACCTTGGACACCTTTGTAGAATCCTCTTGGTATTATGCTCGCTATGCATCTCCAGATTTTACTGGCGGTATGGTAAAACCTGAAGCGGCTCAAAGCTGGCTTCCTGTGAACCAGTATATCGGTGGTGTAGAACACGCAATTCTGCACTTACTTTATGCACGTTTCTTCCATAAATTGATGCGTGATGAAGGCGTAGTACAAGGCAATGAACCATTTACTAACTTGCTCACCCAAGGCATGGTGTTGGCAGACACCTTCTACCGTGAAGCAGAGAGTGGCAAGAAAACTTGGTTTAACCCTGCTGACATCGAATTAGAGCGTGATGAGAAAGGTCGCATTCTATCTGCGAAATATTCGGGTGATGGTCAGGAAGTTGTGATCGGCGGACAAGAAAAAATGTCTAAGTCGAAAAACAATGGTATTGATCCACAGGCCATTATTGACCAGTACGGCGCAGATACCGCACGTGTCTTTATGATGTTCGCTGCACCACCTGATCAATCTTTAGAATGGTCAGATGCAGGTGTTGAAGGGGCTAACCGTTTCTTGAAACGTGTATGGCGTTTGGCTGCTGGTTTCTTGGAAAAAGACAATCAAGCGACTGCAATTGATACAGCAAACCTCTCGAAAGACGCGCAAGATTTACGTCGCAAAACCCATGAAACCATCCAGAAAGTGGGTGATGACATTGAACGCCGTCATGCGTTCAATACTTCTATTGCGGCATTAATGGAGTTATTGAATGCGACCAATAAGTTTGAAGCAAAAGATGACAATGATGTAGCTGTTGCACGTGAAGCAATTACAACTTTATTGACTTTACTTGCCCCATTTGCACCACATTTAAGTCAAACACTTTTAGCACAGTTTAGTATTGATATTAATACCACACTGTTCCCACAAGTGGATGAATCAGCGTTAACCCGTAATACGCAAACGATTGTTGTACAAGTGAATGGTAAACTTCGTGGTAAGTTAGACGTCGCAGTCGATATCTCTAAAGATGAGTTATTGGCTTTGGCAAAAGCACTGCCAGAAGTTCAACAATTCTTAACTGGTCCAACCAAGAAAGAAATTGTAGTGCCAAATAAACTTGTTAATTTAGTTGTTTAATAATTCTTTCTAACCTCTCTTAAATATAAGAGAGGTTTTAATCCTCTACCAAAGAGGAATTAGAATAGATTTGATTAGAGGAATAAATATGCACTTAGCACAACGTTTAGCTGCTATCGTTTTAACTTTAGGTCTAAGTGCAGGCTTAGTTGGCTGTGGCTTTCATTTAAAGGGAAGCTATCCAACGGCAACACCATTGGTTTATAACAAACTAACTTTGGTTTTACCTGACAATACCGATGAACTCGAGAATCGTCTCAGCATCTATCTCAGTGCTACGGGCGTACAACTCAGTAATGCCAATGATGCCTATGTACTTCGTATCTTAGATTATACCCCTCGTCGCCAGTTATTGAATGGTAAATTGACTGAAGTACTACTGCGTTTAACCGTGACTTTCCAAATTGAAGATCGTCAAGGCAATAAAATCACAGAACCACGTACACTCACTGCATCTCGCACGTACCAATATGATGTGGCAACTGTAAATACAGATAACCAACAAGAAGCGTACCTGAACCGTATCATTATTGATGATATTGCCCAGCAAATTACGCGTCAAATTGCAGCAAATCGTTTACCCAAAGCTCAACCATAATTACTTTTTATGAAGTTAGATTATGTTCAAGCATTAAAACGCATTACAGAAGCCCGTGGTGCATGGATCATTCATGGGCAAGAACCCTTGCTTGAGCAAAACTTACTTGATGGATTTCGTAAAAGTTGGCAACAGCATGAAGTTGAACGTCAGCGTTATGACATCAGTAGCGTCAATGATTGGAAAAATGTTTTTAATGCGCTGAATAGCTTATCGCTGTTTTCTCAGCAACTCGCCATTGAAGTACATGGCAATATCAAGCCTGATGCCAACGGCCTAAAACTGCTGAAAAACTATATTCAACAGAATGAACATAACTTATTGCTCATCGTTTTACCTAAACAAGACAGCAGCAGTTTAAAGTCTGCCTTTTTCCAAGTCGTGGAGGCCAATGGTGTTGTGGTTTCTTTGACCGCAACTTATCCACAAGACCGACAAAAAATCTTAAATTTAGAAGCAGAAAAAATAGGCATTCAACTAGATCATGATGCTTGGCAATGGCTGATGCAGCACCATGAACATAATCTATTGGCTGCGAAAAACAGCCTAATGCGTGTGGCAGATACCTTTCCTGATATACAAAAAATTCAGATTGAGCAGCTATATGCTTGTTTGCAAGATCAATCACGTTATACCACTTATGATCTGAGCGATGCGCTACTTGCTGGTAACTTCGCGCAGTCCATTAAGATTTATCAATATTTGATTGCAGCTGGTGAACCTGACAGTCTAATTTTGTGGACATTGAATAAAGAAATGCATCTTCTGATGCAACTCTTTGAGCAGCCCCATAATGCGATACAAATTGGTATTTGGAAAACTAAAGTATCCCAATATCAACAAGCTTTACGTCGTCTAAATCCAAGACAGTTCTTGCTTTGGCCTGAACTATTGTTGCGAATTGATGCTGCAATCAAAGGGATGTCTAAAGAAAACTCAGAGCATCTTATGCTACAGGCGGTCGGAGAGTTATGTGGCAACCGCCTGTTTCCATCATAATTTTAGCTAAATATACGAGAGAACCAGCTCTTTGCTTTGGTTTGTTCTTGGGTGCGTAAATATCGAATCATATTATCACGCACAGCATCGACATAATCCTGATCATCGTGCTGTATATGATTAATCAACCACTTGGACAGAAGTCGATATAGGTCATTTTCAACTGCCTCGCCTCTTTCAAAGCGCTGACGATACTCATTTAGTCTTTTGACAAATAAATCATGTATACCTTTATGCGAAGGTAAATATTGATAATTGACCTGCATTAATAAATTTTCTTCAAAGCTAAAATGTGATTGCGTGTAATCAATCAGATCTTCCAATACTTCTTGGATTTTAGAACGATGACCACTCACCCGAATTTCTTCTAATCTATTGATATAATCCAATATTTGACGATGCTGATGATCAATCACATCAATACCGATATTAAAGCTTTCTTGCCATTCCATTTTATTTCCCCTGTGAATTTTCCTGTTAAATCACTTGTACTTATTGGCATATTTCTTATGATTTTATTACTTAGATTAAAACCATAAAAAAAATATGGGATTGGATCTTACAATTTTTACAACTTTAAATCCATAATAAAATTAAGGTTTTATTAAATTTATTTACCTTATAATAAAATAAACATAAGCAAATGAAATTTATAATCATTATTTTAAAAACAATTATTTTAATAAAAATATGTGAGGACTGAAAAAAGTAAATCAGAGAGGTAACTCTTTTTTAATGAATGATGTAATTCAACCTACTTTCATTTAAGTACATAAACGTGATCTTTTCCAAACCAAGATCATCTCATTTATAGAACTCAAGAAGTCATCAATCGCTGTTAGATCAATCATCATCAGCAAGTCATGATTTGCTCAAAATTTCTCAATTTTTGGGGTAAATTATGTTGAGATCATCTCAATAAAATACGATCACAGAGGATAAGAATACGGATCATGCAGCAGCTCAGCCCCATCGAAATTGAAAGAATTAAAAGTTTATTCTCAAAAGCCGATAGCCTAATTATCAGTGCGGGTGCAGGTATGGGCGTTGACTCAGGTCTGCCCGACTTTCGAGGCAATCAAGGCATGTGGCGAGCTTATCCAGAATTGGGGAAACAACGTATCGACTTTACCGAAATAGCCAATCCAGCAGCATTTAAATTTCAGCCACATTTAGCATGGGGTTTTTATGGACATCGTTTGGCACTATATCGTCAAACCTTGCCGCATCAAGGCTTTCATTTACTCAAACAACTCGCTGAAAGGTTAGCACTACCCTACTTTGTGTTTACCTCAAATGTTGATGGGCAATTTCAAAAAGCAGGTTTTGATCCAAACCAAATTTATGAGTGTCATGGCTCGATCCACCATCTTCAATGCTCAGAACCTTGCCAACTCACAACATGGTCAGCAAATGAATTAACGCCTGAGATTGATCATCAAAATTGTCAATGGTTAGGACAACTTCCACTATGTCCACATTGTGGAACGTTATCTCGTCCAAATATTCTGATGTTTAATGATTATGCTTGGGTCAGCCAAAGACATACTCAACAAGCAAGACGCTTAGAAAATTTTTTAGAAGCCCATAATCACCCTATCGTCATTGAAATAGGTGCAGGTACAGCGATTCCAACCGTTCGTTATTTCAGTGAGCGTTTCGCACCACAACTCATACGCATCAATCCTCGTGAAGCAATACTTCCATCCAAGGGAGGAGTCTCAATCGCAGAAAATGCAGTCATTGGTATTCAAAATATTTATCAGATTCTAATCAAATAATTCCAATAAAATTTGATAATAATTATCATTCTAGATTAAAAATATCCACGTTTTATCCTTATTTCGCTTTTATACTGGTTTGAGTTTCCAAATCTCGATCTGTTGCCATGCCAAAAACAAGTTCTAAAAAAATACCATTCAGTAAAATAATAATGATCGCTATCGGTGTCGCAATTATTGCAGCCGTTGCATGGTTTTTCTTTAAACCTAAAGATCAAGCACCACAATATATTAGTGCTGAAGTCTCTAAAGGTGATATTGAAGATTCTGTACTCGCAACAGGTGTGCTTGAAGCCACCAAAATGGTCAGCGTCGGTGCACAGGTTTCAGGTCAAGTGAAAAAAATGTATGTACAGTTAGGAGATCAAGTCAAACAAGGTCAACTGATTGCACAAATTGATTCGATTCGCCAAGAAAACGAGTTAAAAACTGCCAAAGCGAATATTCAAAATCAACAGGCTCAATTGGCAGTACAACAAGCCAATTTAGCAAAAGTGGAAGCTGAATATAAACGCCAACAGGCTATGTTTAGCCAAGATGCAACTTCACGTGCAGAACTTGAAACAGCACTAGCAAACTTTAAAACAGCACAAGCTCAAATTGCAGCAATCAATGCGCAAATTGAACAATCTCGTTTAACACTCGCAACTGCACAAGAGAATTTAGGTTATACCCGTATTGTTGCACCGATGGATGGGACAGTGGTTGCCATTGTGACCGAAGAAGGTCAAACGGTGAATGCCAATCAAACCGCGCCAACGATTGTGAAATTGGCGAAATTAGATACGATGACAATTAAGGCTCAAATTTCTGAAGCCGATGTTATGAAAGTTGAAAAAGGTCAAACCGTTTACTTCACGACATTAGGTAATAGTGACAAAAAACATTACGCACAGCTACGTCAAGTTGAGCCAGCACCAAACTCTATCAATACCGAAACAACCAATACCAGTTCATCATCATCAAGCACAGCCGTGTATTACAACGCTTTGTTTGATGTTCCAAATGAAGACGGTAAGTTACGTATTGATATGACTGCACAAGTCTATATTGTTTTGGCTGAAGCGAAAAATGTACTAACAATCCCTGCCGCTGCCATCCAAACTAAACGATCAAACAAAAAAGAAAATGGCAATAATTCGGTTGCAACAGATAAATCAAAAAATGCAGATACTCAGAAAGCGCAGCATCCTAAACGCCTAGATTTGACTGAAGCTGAAAAAGCCTTAATTGCTCAAGGTAAAGCATCCACAGGCATGGTTCGTGTGTTACAAGCGGATGGAACTGCTCAACCTCAACCTGTGTTAATCGGCCTTAACAATCGTGTTACTGCACAAGTGCTGAGAGGTTTAAAACAAGGTGATCAAGTGGTGATTGCCGATGCAACTGATAGCTCAAACGAATCAGCAAAACGTAGCAATCAACGTCCAATGAGAATGTAATATGACCCAAGATCAAACGCATTCTTCACAGCCATTACTTGAGGTTAGTGACCTCACCCGTGAATTCCCTGCGGGTGAAGGTACAGTACAAATTCTCAAAGGCATTGATTTAAAAATTTATGCAGGTGAGTTGGTTGCAATCGTCGGACAATCAGGCTCAGGTAAATCGACCCTGATGAACATCTTGGGTTGTCTGGATAAGCCCAGCGCAGGAAGTTACAAGGTCAATGGTCGAGAAACTCGTCAGCTTGAACCTGATGAACTGGCACAACTACGCCGTGAATATTTTGGTTTTATTTTCCAGCGTTATCACTTACTGGGTGATCTGAGTGCTTCTGGTAATGTTGAAGTCCCTGCCATTTACGCAGGCGTAGACAGCCAACTTCGCCAACAGCGTTCGGCTGAGCTACTCTCAGAACTCGGACTTGAAGAACGCTTACATCATCGACCAAGCCAGTTATCTGGTGGTCAGCAACAACGTGTTTCAATTGCCCGTGCATTGATGAATGGCGGTGATGTGATTCTTGCCGATGAGCCAACAGGTGCATTGGACAAGAATAGTGGTGTTGAAGTGATGCGTATTTTGCGTGAGCTGAATGCCAAAGGTCATACCATTATTCTGGTCACCCACGATCTGAATGTTGCCAAGAATGCGACCCGTATTATTGAAATCAGTGACGGTAATATTATTTCAGACCGTGCCAACGTGCCTGAGAATGCAGATTCAGATTTAGAACATCAAACCCTGCAACGCACACCACAAAAGAAAACCTCAACTTGGCGTTCTTTCTTTGATCGTCTCGGTGAAGCATTCCGCATGGCACTGCTTGCCATGAATGCCCACCGTATGCGGACTTTCTTGACTATGCTTGGGATTATTATCGGGATCGCATCCGTGGTCTCGGTGGTTGCACTTGGGAATGGCTCACAGAAGCAAATTCTAGAAAATATCAGTAGCCTCGGCACCAATACCATTACCGTGTATCAGGGGCGTGGTTTTGGGGATAACTCGCGTGCTTCACAAGTCAAAACACTGGTGCCTGCCGATGCCGATGCACTGGCGGAACAACCCTATGTGGATGGAGTCAGCCCATCTGCCAATACCAGTGTGACGCTACGTTACAAAGATACCGAAGCATCGGCAACTGTAAATGGTGTCAGTGCAGATTTCTTCTATGTCCGTGGCATGAACTTTAAATCAGGACAGCCTTTTGACAAAAACAGTGTTACTCAGCGTGCCCAAGATGTGGTGATTGATACCAATACGGAGAAAACCTTCTTTGCAGATGGCACAAATCCTGTCGGTCAAGTACTGCTCTTAGGCAGTGTACCCAGTCGAATTATTGGCGTGATTGATGCCCAACAAGGCTTTATGGGCAATTCTGACAGCTTGAATGTCTATCTGCCCTACTCCACCGTGATGAGCCGAATGCTTGGTCAGTCTAATGTGCGTAGCATCATCGTACGCATCAAGGATGAATATCCAAGTAGTGCCGCTGAAAATGCCATTTTGACTCTACTTGAACAACGTCACGGCGCGCAGGACGTGTTTACCCAAAACTCGGACAGTATTCGTGAAACCATTCAGCAAACCACTGCAACCATGACCCTGTTAATTTCTGCAATCGCGGTGATCTCTTTGGTCGTTGGTGGTATTGGGGTGATGAACATTATGTTGGTTTCTGTGACTGAACGAACTCAAGAAATTGGCGTACGTATGGCGGTTGGTGCTCGACAAAGTGACATTTTGCAGCAATTCCTGATTGAAGCAATTCTGGTCTGTTTATTGGGCGGTATACTCGGTGTACTACTCTCTTTAGGGATTGGACAAATCATCGGACACTTTGCCAAAGGCATCATTGAAATGAGTTATTCGACCACCTCGATTGTAGCGGCCTTTGTCTGCTCAAGCTTGATCGGTATTGTATTTGGCTTCTTGCCAGCAAGAAATGCGGCACAACTCGATCCAGTTGCTGCTTTAGCGAGAGAATAAAGAATTTGAGTATGTCTTTTCAATTCACAAAATTAGGACTCGCACTGGTACTCACTGGCTCCTTAGCTGGCTGTTCTGCTGTGGTGAAAACCCCCTATAACACCCCAACAGTCCAAGTGCCACAACAGTTCCAATACGATGCACAAAAAAGTAAAAGCATCAATTTAACTGATCAATGGTGGACGTTATTTAATGATACTCAACTTAATCAGTTGGTCGATCAGGTTCTCTCTAAAAATAGTGATTTAACTGTTGCCGGAATCACCCTTAAACAGGCCCGTTTACAGGCAGGACTGGCGGAAAATAGACAAGGCATTCGCACCAGTTCGAGTGTATCAACAGGTCATAATTATGAGCTACGCTCTGGAGAAGGAAGTGACCGTGGTTTATCAGCAAGTGTCGGTGTTAGTTATGAAGTCGACCTATTCGGTAAACTGGCCAATCAGACCGAAGCCAGTCGTTGGGAAGCTCTAGCCACTGAACAAGATTTGCAAGCCACAGCACAAAGTCTGGTTGGAACCACAGCGAAACTGTACTGGCAGCTTGGCTATCTGAATGAGCGCTATCAAACCATTCAGCAGAATTTGGCTTCGACCCAAAAAACCTATTCTTTGGTACAGTCGCAATATAAAGCGGGTGCGGTTTCAGGCTTAGATTTAACTCAAGCGGAACAATCGGTACAAAGCCAAAAAGCCAGTCTGAGTCAGATTGAACAACAACGTGTCGAAGCACGTACTGCGATTGCTGTATTGCTACATGAACCTGTTCAACACCTGAATATTCAAGAGCCTACACAACTACCTCGCAATGCTCTTCCGAATATCGCGATCGGACTCCCTGCCGATATTTTATCGCGTCGTCCAGACTTACAAGCTTCTGAATTACGCCTACGCAAAACCTTAGCCAATAAAGATGCAACCAAAGCCAGCTATTATCCATCGATTAATTTGACGGGAAATCTAGGTTCTTCTAGCACCTCTTTAACACAACTGTTAAAGAACCCTGCTTTAACTTTAGGTGCAAGCCTGAGCCTACCTTTTCTTCAATATAATGATATGAAAAAAGATATTGCGATTAGTGACCTTGAGTATGAAAAAGCGATTACTCAATATCGTCAAACCTTATACCAAGCTTTTGCTGATGTCGAAAATGCATTATCAAATCGCACTCAACTGAATCAGCAAGTACAACTGCAACAACGCAATGTCGAACTGGCGAATAAGACCGAGCGACTAACCGAAGTTCGTTATCGTAATGGTGCAATTGCTTTAAAGAACTTACTAGATGCGCAAGAAACTACACGCAATGCACGACTCAGCTTAGTTGAAACAAAGCAGAATCAATACAATGCCTATGTGACCTTGATGCAGGCACTTGGTGGTAGTCCTGTGAAAGAACTAACTCAGCAATAGCACATGAGTTGCTATTGTTTAC
The DNA here is from genome assembly GCF_002165255.2 of Acinetobacter sp. WCHA45. NCBI lineage: Bacteria > Pseudomonadati > Pseudomonadota > Gammaproteobacteria > Moraxellales > Moraxellaceae > Acinetobacter > Acinetobacter sp. WCHA45. The sequence continues at coordinate 2,361,296 of NZ_CP028561.1, forward strand.
TCGTTTAAAGTTTTTGGCTCATTTTGAATGGACTGGGAACTTTTAATTTTACTCATCAACCTCTTTGTATTGACTCAAATATTTCTGTTTTATATGCTGATCAAAATACAACCATATTGGATAAGCATAAAATTGGTTATATGACATTTTCATTTTGGTTATGCGGCAAATATGCCGTATAACTATAGTTAGGTTTTACAGGAGGTTTTGTGTTAAATTGGGAAACTGTAGCTACGAGTATGTTAACTTCTGGCGGGATTTTATTTGCAGCATACAAAATCTGGTTTCAGCGTAGATTAGAAGATCATAAGTTTTCTTTACAAAATAATGGGAAATTATTTGAACTTGAGTTAAAAGCTTTAGAGGAATTCGGGGGCATAACTCAAGAGATATTAAGAGGTGATCTAGGTGTTGCAACACCATTATCAGCACAAGAAATTTTCATTATTAAAGCTTATGAAAATGAAAAAGTGTTAAATACATTTGTAAAAAAATCATCTCATATTGTGAGCTCGGAAATAATTACTAAATTTGATTCATTGATTGAAAATTATAAAAAACTGCAATCTCAAACTAAAGATTATCGTTCGCACAATACTGGTTATGGTGGTGGCAGATATAACGCATACAATAACTTGCCTCAAGAGTTATTGGATATAGCAGAGTCATACCGGATTGAAACACAAAATGTTTATGAGTCATTTAAAGCTGATGTGTTTAAGCGTGCAGGTAGGTAAAACATAAAAAAAGCTTCAACAAAGGACGTAAAAGCTTGGCTTGCGGGCGTTATAATTTGAAGAGTCCACACTTTAAAAAACAAAGCCGCTATAAAGCGGCTTTATTCAATAATTTAGATTAATCTAATTATTCATCATCCATCATTGACTGGCTCATACCAACAGTATTGAAACCACCATCAACATAAAGGATTTCACCCGTAATGCCCGAAGCCCACGGTGAACAAAGGAACAATGCTGCATTACCCACTTCTTCAATCGTTACATTACGTTGTAGCGGAGCAATCTTTTCATTAGCATCTAACATTTTACGGAATGATTTAATACCAGAAGCTGCCAATGTACGGATTGGACCCGCAGAGATCGCATTCACACGAATCCCCTCTTTACCCAAGCTTAGTGCTAAATAACGAACACCCGCTTCTAAAGACGCTTTAGCCATACCCATCACGTTATAGTTTGGCATCACACGCTCAGAACCTTGATAAGTCAAGGTTAGTAAACAACCTTTACGTGCTTGTAATAAAGGCTTTGCGGCACGAGCCATCGCAACAAAGCTATACGCACTAATGTCATGTGCGATTTTGAAACCATCACGGTCAGTCACGTCTGTAAAGTCACCATCCAACGTATGTGCAGGTGCAAAACTAATCGAATGCACAACACCGTCTAAACCATCCCAGTGTTTTGCCAACTCGACAAAAGTATTGTCAATTTCTGCATCAATCGCTACATCACAAGGGAAAACGAGGGTTGAACCAAACTGTGCTGCAAAGTCATCAACACGTTTTTTTAGCTTTTCATTTGGATAAGTAAATGCTAACTCTGCGCCTTCACGGTGTAATGCTGCCGCAATACCGAAAGCAATTGATAATTTACTTGCAATACCAGCAATTAAAAAACGCTTACCAGCTAAAAGTCCTTGTGACATCTTATTCTCACTCGAAAAATTTTCACCACATCATGCCAACATTCCTGATTTTTCGGAATAGCATAATCCACCTTTTTTACAATCTTGCATAAAAAAATCGCCTTCATATGAAGACGATTTATGTTTTATATCAATTTAAATTTAATCATCACCTTGAATTAGGCTTAATAAGCGCATGAATGAATAGTACATCCACACTAAAGTCGCAAGTAAAGCAATCGCACATACCCATTCAAATGCTTTAGGAGCGCGTTGTGCTGCTGCATTTTCAATAAGATCAAAATCCAAAATTAAGTTCAGTGAAGCAATTACAGCAACAAATCCAGCAAAACCAATACCTAACCAATTGCTTTCAAAAATATAAGGAATACTTGAGCCAAAGATCAAACGTAAAACGATCTGCACAACAAAAACTAAAGCAATCGCAATAGAAGCTGAAATTACAATTGCCTTAAATTTTTCAGTCGCACGAATAATTTGGAATTTATATAACGCAAATAAAACCAAGGTTGTAACAAAGGTCGCAAGCAAAGCTTGTAACGGAACACCTGGAAATTTCAGTTGGAAAATAAAAGAAATACCACCTAAAAATGCACCTTCAAATAAAGCATAAGGAATTGCTAAAGCAGGTGCTGTATTGGATTTAAATGTTGTAATCAAAGCTAGAACCAAACTGCCAATTGCCCCGACGATTGCCGCTGCATATGCAATCGAAAGATTTGCTGTGAATGCACAATAGAAAAATAGAGCCATTCCGAGAACCGCTGCGATCACAGTCAAAAGAACCGATTTTTGAATCGCTCCTTGAATGGTCATGGGTTCAGCCAAGTCACTATAGGTTTCAACACGAGTTAAAATTGGATTATTACTTTGCATGTATACGCTCTTTTTATAGTAAGCAAATAAAAATTGAGTTTATGATATTTTTTATTCAATCCCAATATTTTTTACATTTAATAAAGCTTTAATTTTTTTTGCAATTTATTGATAGCTAATCCATTAAAAATATATGAAACAAAAGTATTTGATTGCAAAGTTAAAGCACATTTTATGGCTATAACTTTCATTTCGTAGCGAGAACCATAAGCTTTTATTTACAGTCTAGATCTCTTTATACCAACTGAATCAATTGTAATAAAATCTGTATTCACCTAAGTAACATAAGCAATAAAAAAAGGAGTCGCATTTTAGGACTCCTTTTTAAATCATTTTTTAGATTAGAGTGAAATATTACAGTTTTTTTAGCTAAAGTACTGTGGTTGCTCATCAATAACTTCTGCTTGTAACTGATTCATCTGTTTTTCCAACAAACCAAATAAAGCGGCTTGGATCATATGCTGTGCAACGGTTGGCGTCTGATCACCCAAAATCTTTTTAACATCTTCACTAAATTGAATTTTAACCAAAGGTTCTGCTTCCGAACCAGCATTACGCAAGGCAAGCTCTCCGCCTTCAAGTTGAACTAACTCGAGAACAGCTTCTTGGCTACCAAATAACTCTTTTAACTGTTGCATTGACATACATTACTCCATGTTTCTACATGGTGGCAAAGCGCTACTGCACTTTGCAATCTCACGTCTTATTTATATAAGTGCTACTCACTCATATTTCAAGTCTATGTTGTACTCGAATTAAAACTCAACCATTTCATTGCGAAAACCGTCAATCAAATGGCTTAACGCTCTATGCCATTCTCGTAATATTTTCGCATCGGGTAACCATGCTTGAGGACTTTGAGTCACCTTAATAATCAAATTCGATGAGGTCTCATTTTCAGGCTCTGGTGCTGTTGGCTCGGGTGCGTACTGACATAAACGATACGCACGTTTGAGTTCTGCAATAAAACCATCTTTAGCAAGTTGCTGTAATACTGAAACTTCTGGTGAGACTTGTCCTTTAACTGCCATCTGTTCTTCAATCGACTTAAACGTCGGTTGTAAATCATTTAAACGATAATAGCGCACCAATTCTTGTAAAAAAGCTAAAATTGCCCCGTGTAAATGAAATACTGCTGCCTCACGATATGCCTGCGCTTGTTGAATATGTTCAGTTTGCTCAGCTTGTTGACATGCAAGTCGGGCAAAATACAATTTTTGATTGGTACGATCAGCATGGTAGCGAGCAACACGAGACATAATAAATCCCTTTTTCAGTTCATTTAAATCAAGACTGATTGTAAAGCGAATTGATGCTGAAACAAATAGCACTCACAACATCAATTCAATACGATAAAGTTTTCGCTTGGCAATGACTTGAATCGGTGGATCAATCGGACGAATATTGCGATTGCCCCAAGCCAAATATCCTTCAGCCCAATACGTTGCACAAGCTGCATCATTCAAAAGAAAGTGTTGATTCTCTACAATCATCAAATCTTTCAGTGGCAACATCGAGGTTGCTATGAGCGAAGCTCAAGCGTTTTAATTTTCTTGGCTATTCGCTCAGCATTTGGTGCAACAATTGATAAAGCCGTATATTGCTTTAACATTGATAATTAAGCTTTATCATCCGCAGCTTTGACACGAATGCCTTGGCTTTTTACTTTCAAAGTATTTAAACCTTTAATCGCTTTAATCGCTTCACGTGGATTTTGCATTTCAACAAAACCGAAACCTTTCGATTTACCCGTTGCTTCGTCTTTGACCACGACACAAGACTCAACTTTTCCATATGCTTTGAATAAATCGAGAATTTCCGCATCAGTCACATTACGGTCTAAATTACGAACTAAAATTTTCATGCTAAAACCTAAAAGATGATTCATTGTAGAATCAATGAATCAAAAAAAATTGAATCTAGCTAGTTTAATCGAAATCAATGCCAAAACCTAAATTGATTGCAGTCGTACGAGAACGATTGCTTTGACCATAGCCACGTGGAATATCTCGATGAATCTGAACATCGACTAAATGTTGAGGTAAATCATTGAGGAAGTAACTTTCTATTTTTCTTCCTAACTCATCATATTGATCTTGCGACCATAAATTTAAATTCTGTTTGGTCAAAATCAATTCATCTTCTGCACGTGTTAAGGCCACATACAGCACACGACGCTCCTCCTCCACATCATCAAAATTGCCTTGTGCTCGTGCATGAGGATATTGATTCGGAGAAACATGTGGGACATAACAAACTTTTTGTTCAGCACCCTTAGCTGAATGGATGGTAATCAGCGTCACTAAATCTTGGTCAGGCGTTTTATCAATTTCTGAGATAGAAATTGGATCAAGCACATATTCCTCTAAGAACTCCCCAAGAGCACTGTGTTTACGCGCCAATTGCTTGACCAAATCAAAGTCTTTAACACGGCGTGACCAATCTTTAGTTTTATAATTATTTTCCAGCTGTTCATTTAGCGCATCTAGTGCGAGGCCAATACAAGCTTCAACATGCTGCTGTAATACATCTAATTGCATCAAGATCAAAATCGCTTGTTGTGGCACTTTGCCATGTCGTTCTAATCGCTGACAACATGCTTCGATATCAGGTAATTGAATCAGCTCTTGCGCCAACTTACTGGCACCCACATCGCCCACGCCATCCCAAAGCGTCAGGAAACGCATCCAGGCTAAATCATCTTGTGGGTTAACGCTGACCCGAAGTAAGCTCAATACGTCTTTAACATGTGCAGACTCAAGCAGCTTTACCCCACCAATAAAGCGATAAGGGATATTGGCTGCAATTAAAGCACCTTCCAAATAACGCCCACTAAAACCTGAGCGCAGCAACACCATATGTTCTGTCCAAGCAGCACCTTGCATATGACGACGATTCAAATCCTGAATAATCCAATTGGCTTCTTCAAACTCATTACTCAAAATATGCAGTTGTGGCTTTAAACCTTTACCTCGATAGGCCTGTAGATGCTTGTCATATTCAATTTGGCTCTGCTCCAGCAGCCAATTGGATAAATCTAAAATGCCTTGGGTCGAACGATAATTCATTTCCAAAGTCAACACTTCGGCATCGGGTACACGTTCTTTAAAATGATGAATATTTTCAAAATCTGCACCACGAAAGCCATAAATGGATTGTGCATCATCCCCGACACAAAACAGTTTCACCTTGCCAACTAAAGGCTGAAGCAAAGCCCATTGCAGTGGATTAGTATCCTGCATTTCATCGACCAGCAAAGCATGGCAAAAGCTGGTCACCCAATTGACCAATTCAGGTGAGTTTTGTAGATGCACTGCCACAATCGCTAAAATATCATCGTAATCCAGAAAGTTACGCTCCTGCTTACGCTGCTCGTAGGCTTTCATTAAATCTGCAATTTGCTTTTTATATTCGATGGCTTGTGGCAACTGGATGATTAATGCATCAGAGAGCTTGGTTTGTGTATTACGTGCATAGGAATATAGATCGCAGAGTTCAGCCGCTTTAGGTAAGACATTGCCCTTATCATTGCCTCGTAGTAAACGAAACATCAGCAACTGATCATCCCGATCAATAATACTGAACTGGGTTAGACCAAACGCACGTGGATTACGACGTAGTAAATACATACAAAAAGTATGAAAGGTTGATGCGCGTAAACCTTTGGCCTGTGCGCCCATATGCTGCTCAACCCGTGTCACAATTTCACTTGCTGAACGTCGGGTAAAAGTTAGAATCTGAATTTGTTGTGCTGGCAAACCTTGATCAATTAAGTATGCTGCTCTTGCCACAATGGTTTTGGTTTTACCACAACCTGCTCCAGCCAAGACCAGACAATTTTGTGCTGTCGTTGTAGCTGCTTGTTTTTGTTGTGGATTCAGTTCATCAATTAGCTTGGCAAGCGTCATACAATCGGTCAATTAAAAGCGAAATGCTATTTTAGCAGACTCAAGCCATTGAAATGTTTCTCACTACAAAAACAAAAAGAGCATGTGTATTACATGCTCTTAGTTTTAACTTGATCGTTTAAATTGTAGTTGAGCTATGTGGTAACTGCTTAATTGCACCAGCAAAAGTCAGGTAATTAATGCCTTGGAATAGAATATCAATCGCAAGGAACATCCCCAATACCCAGAACGGTGAATCAGGTGATGACAAAATCAGAATCCCAGTTAATAGGGTTAATATGCCTGAAAACAGCACCCATCCCCAGCCTGAAATTGGTCTAAGGATAAAGGCGTTCACGGTACGGATAATCCCTGCAATAATTAAGGCAATCGCCAAGAAACTGGTGAGTACCACCGCAGTAATCACGGGTGTAGTAAACGCAAAGTAACCTGCTGCCAGATACAGCACACCAAACAAGGCCCACAACCAACGTGTCCCCCCTTTAAACACCATAAATGCGGCAACAAAATGCAAGATACCACCCAACATCATCAACACACCGAACAGCAATACCGCAGATAGTGTTGCAAAGGGTAAAGCCGCTAAAAGAACAAGGCCAAAAATAACCAATAATACGCCCAATAACAGATACCATTTACGATCAGCATGTAGCTGATTGCGAATTAGATCGTTACCCACTGTTTTCATCATGATTTACTCTTTTATCATCAATATTATATCTCTATATTGATCGCGTTTTTCACCGAATTCTGTATAAGGCATGTTGAGAATTAATGACGGAATGTCAGAAAATGGATGTTTACTTTGATCTTTTTAAGTTGTGTCATTGTTTTTAAAGATATGGATAAGTCGAAACTTATCCACAATTTACTTGATCCAGCCAATTTCCTGCGCGGTCAGCACACTAATCACGGTTTGTTCCAAGTCATTTGGCATTTTACTTTTATGCTCTGAAAGTGGGATACGCCCTCCCATGATTTCCGCCTCAGTTTGTGGATACAAAGGTTGCTTATCCGCCTGTGCATAACCAATCGGGAAAATAGGTTCACCATTGTTCAAATTATATTTATCGGTCGCGCCAAAACCGTGCAATAACTCATGCACTAACACTACATTATTTTGCTGTGTCTGTTTAGCTGAGGCAAACAGATTGACTGAACCAATTCGTCCACGTTCCAGCGCAGTTGAGTGCTTGAGTTCCCGATTTTGCTTCGGATCATAGAAATTCAGATATAGAGTTAAACTTGGTGAACCATCAATCGATTGATGCTGCTTCCATGCATAAAAGCGAAACTTTAGGCTCCATAGAATATTATCCAGAATACTTGGCTGCTCAGACATCTTCGGTGGTGCTTGTTGCAATTCCCTTCCGATTTGAACCATAAAGTAGCTGCTTTGCCCTCGATATTGCTGGCTATTTTTTTCTAGATACTGCTTCACCTCAGCAAAATCATCTTGCTGCAATGTTTGAATATACTGCTGTGTTGTAGGCAACCCATCGGCATTAATCGGATGCAACAATACATTAATCGGCTGATTCCAATCCTGATTTTGATCACGATAAGCATTGATCGCAACAATCAATAATACTAGTAGTAAACAAGCGACTCGAATATTTTTCCACATGCATTTCACCCTAATCAAAATTAATTTTTCTTTTTATTTGTTCAATAAAAAATGCCAGCAATCGCCAGCATTTTTTAAACTTTAATGTTTAAGCTTCTACCCATTTCCCATCTTGGAACACCAGACTCCACTTGGTCTGCTTGCCCTCAGTAGTTTCAGAACCCACATATTGTGCCTGATTCTTACGGCTGAATTTCACCACCGTTGGATTGCCTTCAGGATCAACATCTGGTGCTTCTAACAAGAACTGATACTTCGGATCAAGTTGATCTGCAACACTACGTAGCTCGGCCACTTTCGGTGCACGCGTTTCACGAATTTTCGGAAATTTGCTGGCTGCTAAGAACAGACCTGCCGCACCATCACGTAACACGAAGAAATCATCATGCTTGGCTGAACGTAAGTGTTCCATTTTGATTGGATCAACACGCGGTGGCGCAGGCTGACCACTCTTTAATACCTTACGAGTATTGTCACAGCTTGAGCAGGCAAAGTAAGGACCAAAACGACCTGTCTTTAACTGCATTTCACCATCACATTTATCACATGGAATGGTTGGACCGTCATAGCCCTTAATCTTGAATTCGCCTTCCTCGACTTCGTAACCATCACAATCTGGGTTATTACCACAGACATGCAATTTACGACCACCATCGACCACATAACTGTCCATTGCTGTACCGCATTTAGGACAACGGTGTTTCGACATCAAATCAGCAGTTTCAGCACCATCATCATCCGACAATGCCGCCAAAGACTCGACTGGTGTTAAGTTGAGTGTGCCTTTACAACGCTCTTTCGGTGGCAGGTTATAACCTGAACATCCTAAGAATACACCTGTTGTTCCAGTACGAACTTGCATTGGACGCGAACATTCAGGACAAGATACATCCGCCACTTCGACTGGCTGATTACGGCGCATGCCGCTTTCACCCTGCGCATTGGTCAAACGTTTCTTGAAATCGCCATAGAATGTATCTAGTAACTCTTTCCAGTTACGCTCACCCATTGCGACACGGTCTAATTGGCCTTCTAAATCTGCGGTAAAGGCGTAATTCATCAAGTTATTAAAACTTTCATCCAAACGGTCTGTAACGATCTCCCCCATCTTCTCTGCAAAGAGACGACGGTTTTCCAATTTTACATAACCACGTTCTTGAATCGTTGAAATAATTGCAGCATAAGTCGATGGACGACCAATGCCTTTTTTCTCTAACTCTTTCACCAAAGACGCTTCAGTAAAGCGTGCAGGTGGCTTGGTAAAATGCTGACTCGGATCAAGTTTTTCTAACTTAAGAACTTCACCAACTTTTACCGCAGGCAATAAAATATCATCATCTGATTTATTGGCACCACGAACACGGGTAAAACCATCAAATACCAGTGTGCGGCCTTTCGCCTTTAACTCAACATTTGACGCGTCAACAGTCAAGGTTGAAGATAAATATTCTGCTGGTGTCATTTGACAAGCAACAAATTGACGCCAAATCAAATCATATAAACGCTGTGCATCACGCTCGACGCCTGCAAGTTTGTCACCCGTCAATCCGACATCTGATGGACGAATCGCTTCATGCGCTTCTTGCGCGCCTGCTTTATTGCCATAACGGTTTGGCTTGGCAGGCACGTATTTTTCACCAAAATTTTGCTGAATATGGTTACGCACCATATTCACCGCGTCATCGCTCAAGAAAGTTGAGTCGGTACGCATATAAGTAATAAAACCACCTTCATACAAACGCTGCGCCAGCATCATGGTTTTCTTTACAGAGAAACCTAAACGCGTACTCGCTGCTTGTTGTAAAGTTGAAGTGATATACGGGGCACTTGGATTAACTTTGGTGGGTTTGTCTTCACGCAATGCCACTTTATATTCAGCATCTTTCAATACACTGAGTAAGGCATCAGTTTCGGCTTTATTTTTAAGCTTGAGTGTTTTACCTGCTTGCTTAACCGCTTCTAAGCGAATGTCTTCTTTCTTGGAAATGGTATCTGCAAAAACTTGCCAGTATTCTTCTGGGATAAATGCACGGATTTCACGTTCACGTTCAACCACCAGTTTCACAGCAACTGACTGCACACGTCCTGCCGATAGACCACGGGCAATCTTTTCCCAGAGTAATGGCGACACCATAAAACCCACCACACGATCGAGGAAACGACGCGCCTGTTGAGCATTCACACGGTTTAAATCAAGTCGTGTTGGCTGTTTAAATGCTTCTTGAATGGCATTCTTGGTAATTTCGTTAAAGACGACACGATGGTAGCGACTATCATCCCCACCAATCACTTCTCTTAAATGCCAAGCAATTGCTTCCCCTTCTCTATCCAAGTCCGTTGCGAGATAGATTGCATCTGCATCTTTGGCGAGTTTTTTTAGTTCAGCAACCACATGTTCTTTGCCTGGTAGCACTTCGTAATGTGCAATCCAATCATGCTCGGGATCTACACCCATACGATTAATCAGTGCGGACTGGGCTTTTTCGGCTTTCTGTTCATCCGTCAATTTAGTACGAGTTGCGGGCTTCTTTTCAGTGGATTTCGCCCCGCCTCCTGTCGGTAAATCACGGACATGCCCCACCGATGACTTCACCACATATTGTGAACCCAAATATTTATTAATTGTTTTCGCTTTTGCAGGCGACTCCACAATCACTAAGGCACGTTTCTTTGCAGCAGGTGTAGGAGCTGCTGTGCTTTCTGAAGCAGAGCGTGGAGTATTCGCCATAATAAATCGTTTTTCCTATAATTAATCAAATAATTAGCGCTGAGCTAATTCATGTAAATATGCTTTCATTGCTTCAAGCTGAGTGGCTCTTAAATCAGTTTCTTCATCCCAATATAGCCCGACACAGTTTGCCTGCATATCAATAGCATAAACTCCTGTTAATGCAATGGGTAAATCATTAAATTTCTGATCACCCTGCACAACCTGAAGTTTTCCATCAACCACGCGCGCGCGCATAAGTGCTAAGCGAGCATCCGGAATAAGCACACTATAATAAGCAACCATACTGGCGCGTTTTTCAGATGCCATTGGAATTTTCGTCCACTCAGGCGCAACGATGAGTCGTGGGTGTAATCCCATTTTGCGAGCTTGATCGCGCATTAAACCGAGTGCTTTTTCTCTTGGACTCACACGTAAACCAAAAATAGAACCAAGTACAAATAGCACAATGGCAACCGTGATCCAAATTCCAACATTACTCATTAAAGGTGCCCAAAACTTCCTTTTATTAGCGTTACATAAGTTGAATGAAAAAGGCAATATCACATGACAAAATTCATTTTAGGCAATTTATCTTGTTTAATGATTTATTTAATGGTTGACCAGATATCAATATTACTTTGCAAATATACAATTTTTTGTGCATTTAATTGAATAATTTGATGTTTCTTAAGTAAATTAATCATTTGTTGCACATGCTCATCTTTCTCGAATTTAAACAAAGCTTTGATTGAATTACTTAAAGTATCGATCTTTGATGGTTTATTATTTGTCACTTTGCTTAAGTAATCACAATATTGTTTTATTCGCATCAAATGCGGACGCAACTCTATTTCTGTCATTGTGAGGCGTGGGCTAGTAGTATTCAAATTTCCTTGACCAAGTGCTTTCTTTAATTCTTTCTTATTATATTCACATTTATTTTGTTCAATCACCACCACCTTAATCTGTTGTAGTTTTTCTAAGAGAATTTCAGCTTGTTGCAGATTTAGGTTACACCAAGACATTAGAGATTTAAGCAGCGACTTTGGCTTTTTAGGCTGATTCTTTGCGAGAAGTTGTAAAACTTTTTTATCTACATTTACTTCTATTTGAGGCTTTGGCTTTATTTTTATTTCTTGAACAGCGAGCTGGCTTTGCTCAATTTTTACAGGCTCAGCTAATTGTTTAATATGAGTTGATTGAATCCCTATCTGCCCGAGTAACTCAACTGCATATGACATTGCAGTGTCATTTGACATGACATCAATTGAACCACCTTTCTCTAATTGAGCAGATAAACGCCCCGCAATAAAGGTTAAACCAAAGTCAGCAGAATTTGCACCTGTTTTAGGCATTTTAATGATGAGCAAGCGTTTATCTTGTATGGCAAGACTAAGTTCCATTAAATCATCTAGTGCAATATTTAAATTTGAATTTGCATAAACTACAATCACTTGACTGTATTGTTTTAATAGAAAGTTTAATTCACGAATTTTTTTAGGTTGGTTTTCGATATCCAATAATAATATATTTTGCATAATATCAGTCATGTTTTAATAATGCGGTGGTTTGTTACTCATTGGATCAAACGGTGCAATTCCTTCTGACAAGTCTGAAGACTCAACGCGTTGGTATAAAAGCTGCATTTGTTTCTTCAAAACTGCAATTTCTTGTGTCTGAATTGCGAGCTGTTGATTTAATTGTTCAACTAAATCGTCTAAAAATGCAATTCGGACTTGCAAATCTTCAATGGGTGCGGACAATGACGCGTGATCATCAAATTTTTGTGGTTTAGTCATTTCAGACCTCATCTGAACTCTTAGGAAACATTATGGCCTACATTACTTTAAGGGATGTCCATCTCGCATTTGGCGGACCTGCCCTACTCGACGGCGCGAACTTTAACCTAGAACGTGGCGAACGAGTCTGTTTAATTGGTCGTAATGGCGAAGGCAAGTCTACTTTATTAAAACTGATTGAGGGAAGTTTATTACCTGATACAGGTGAAGTTTCGATTCAAAATGGTTTAACCGTTTCAATGTTAGCCCAAGACGTACCAATGGATTCAGGCAAAGTGGCCGATATTGTTGCTGATGGCGCAGGAGAAGCTGCAACCGTACTCAAAGCCTATCATGAAGCCAGTGATGCCTGTGTATTAGGCGATATGGAAGCCTGCGACCATATGGGCATGTTACAACACAAGCTCGATCAGCTCGATGGTTGGGCACTTGAAAACAAAGTAAATACCATTTTAGGTAAAATGGGGCTAGATCCAAATGCAGATTTAGCAGACCTATCAGGTGGACGTAAACGTCGTGTGCTCTTGGCACGTGCCCTACTTACCCAACCGGATGTGTTATTACTGGACGAACCGACAAACCATCTGGATGTTGAAAGTATTGAATGGTTAGAAAAGTTCTTACTTGATCAAAATAATCTAACGCTTTTATTTATTTCACATGACCGTTCTTTCGTAGATAACATTGCAACACGTATTGTTGAACTCGATCGTGGTATTTTACGTGGTTATGAAGGAAATTATTCACGCTATTTAGAGCTCAAAGCTCAGCAAATGGAAGCTGAAGAAAAACAAAATGCTTTATTTGATAAAAAATTAGCAGAAGAAGAAGCTTGGATTCGTCAAGGGATTAAAGCACGCCGTACCCGTAACGAAGGCCGTGTCCGTGCCTTAAAAGACTTACGTGAACAATCTAAAGCGCGTCGTTCACAGCAAGGCAAGGTCAGCATGGCGACACAAGAAGCTCATCGTTCTGGTAAGCTGGTGTTTGAGATTGAGAACCTAAGCGTTAGTTATGGTGAGCAGCCGTTAATTAAAGACTTCTCAGCAATCGTATTACGTGGTGATCGTATCGGTTTAGTCGGCGATAATGGTGTGGGTAAAACCACCCTGATCAAAGCGATTTTAGGTGAAATCGAACATAGCGGTGCGGTGAAAACAGGTACTCAACTGGAAGTGGCTTATTTTGACCAACTGCGTAATGCACTTGATCTTGAAAAAACCGTGATGGCCAACGTGTCTGAAGGTTCTGATTTTGTCGATGTGAATGGTAACCGCCGTCATATCTATAGCTATTTACAAGATTTTTTATTTTCACCAGAGCGCGCTCGTACGCCAGTCAAAGCACTGTCTGGTGGTGAGAGAAACCGTATCCTATTAGCAAAACTATTACTCAAACCATCGAACTTGATCGTGATGGATGAGCCAACCAATGACTTGGATATGGTGACACTTGAGTTGCTTGAAGAAATGCTGTCTGACTACAAAGGTACTTTGTTACTGATCTCGCATGACCGAGCCTTTATGGACAATGTTGTGACTTCGACTTGGGTATTCGATGGTAAGGGCAATATTGATGAGTACATTGGTGGCTATCAAGATTACTTGGAACAACGCCCTGACCAAAAAGTGGTTGATCAGAAAAGTGATGTGAAAAAAGCACAAGCCAAAGCTGAAGCAGCGGCTGCCGCAGCATCAGCACCAAAGAAGGTCAAGCTGAGTTACAAAGATCAGCGTGAGTTAGAACAACTCCCTGCTGAGATGGAAAAGCTAGAAAAAGAACAAACTGAACTTTCAGAGAAACTAGCGGATGGTTCATGGTTTGTCAGTGATGCCAATGCAGCGACTTTAGCCAGTCAACGCTTAGCTGAAATTGAAGAATCTTTGCTTGAGAAATTGGAACGTTGGGACATCTTAGAAAATATGTCGAAAGGCAATTAATCAGATGATGAGCATCTATCGTTATATGGATAGATGCTCTATTAAAATCCAATGAATGCTTAGATTTCAAAATCATCTTTTAATGACTGATAAATATTAAAATTTTCATCATCAAAACAAACAAAAACTACTTCTTGGACTGATTGACTTTGTTTTAACTCGTCATTAATCACTTTAAACGCGATTTGAGCAGCAAGTTGTTTAGGAAACCGATAAATTCCTGTTGAAATATTTGGAAAGGCAATTGTTTTTAAACCCAGATGATCAGCGAGTTTAAAACTATTACGATAAGCATTTTCTAATAAAATTGGTTCGTTTTTCTCACCATTGAACCATGTTGGTCCAACAGTATGAATCACATATTTTGCTGGTAGATTTCCTGCGGTGGTTATCACCGCTTCACCTACTGCACAACCACCTTGTTTGGCACGGATTTTTTGACACTCTGCCAAAATCGCGGCACCTCCACGACGATGAATTGCACCATCCACCCCACCTCCACCTAAAAGTGAGGTATTTGCTGCATTGATGATAGCATCCACTGTGATTTGGGTAATATCTCCCTTAAGTATGCTTATCTGTTTCAACATGGTCTCCTGATCAAAATATTTATTTATCTATACACAAAAAGGCTGTGCTTTATCTTTTAGATTTAAAGTCGTAAAACTGACTTCATGTTACACTGCTTCAAAATTCAATATCATTCATATTTCTAGTTTATGAGCCAACAATCGTCTTATATTCCTGGTGAGTTTCAATGGGAATTTTTACTCCCTAAGTATTGGAAAATCTGGATCGCCATCACTTTTCTCATGCTCTTAGCAATCTTACCTTGGGCAATTCAATGGCGCTTGGCACATGGTTTAGCCTCATTATGCTGGCACTTGCTCAAATCACGTCGAAAAACCACAATCAGAAATCTGGAAGTTTGCTTCCCTGAATGGTCTCCTGTTGAGGTTGAAGCACAAGCAAAACAAGTGTTTGTCGACATGATGTTGGGTGTATTTGAAACATTGAATGCTTGGTATTGTCCAAATTGGTTTAAAGGACGCCATAGTATTGAAGGGCTAGAGCACATCAACTCAGCCAAAGCTCAAGGCAAAGGTATCTTATTGCTAGGTACACACAGTACTTTATTGGATGCCGGTGGTTATATTTGTGCTCAATATTTTGAGCCTGATGTGGTCTATCGTCCTCAGAATAATCCGATGTTGGATATGCTGATTTATCGTTGTCGCGCAACCATTTATCAACAACAAATTGATCATGATGATATGCGAGGCTTGGTTCGTCGCTTAAAAGATGGCGGTGCGATTTGGTATAGTCCAGACCAAGATTTTGGCTTAAAACAAGGTGTCATGGCGCCTTTTTTTGGTGTTCCTGCTGCCACTGTTACTGCACATCGTCGTCTATTAAAAATCTCCAAATCTGTTGCAATCCCGCTTTATTTTTATCGTTATGGTGATGTTCGTAATCCACAATACAAAGTTTTGATTGAGCCTATTGTTAAAAATATGCCGAGTGAAAATGAACTCGATGATGCAATTCGGGTGAATAGAATCATTGAGGCTCAATTGCGCATTGCACCAACTCAATGGATGTGGTTTCACCGTAGATTCAAAACCCGAGCAGAAGGTTACGAAAAAATTTATTAATAATTTATTAATATTTAGAGAAAATTAAAACCCGAGTTTCGCATCCTGCAAAACTCGGGCAAATGAGGTTGTGCTCTCAGATCTTTGTTATTATCTTGCTTCCATAGCATGCATCATATCCATAATGCATTTTCCATCTCAGCGTCGCTATCCTTAAACGGAAATCCATTCCTGCGTCCATGTGCTGATGTATTTAGAATAAATCTTTTGATCAAACTCGACTATTCGCCGTAGACTTAAATCAATGTACGATATTGCTTACATCACGATATTTGCCATTTCATTCTATTGAATCACTTATAAGGCTGAGCCAATTCATCAACAACTTGCTTGTGCTCTTGTTCTGCTTTTTCTATACCATCCCGAATCGCTTCTTGAGCCTCTCGTTCATCTTCAGCGCTTTGTTCTAGTTCTTCCTGCTGTTGCTCAAAAATACGACCCGTCTGTAAAACGACATAAATTGGAAAATGATCAGAACCTATATGAGATAAACGTTTCATTTCCACTAAGCCAAAGTCAGTACTATGAAAGATATGGTCTAAAGACCAACGTAAAAGTCGATAATCTGCGTGAAAAGTATTCATGAAATAGCGACCTACCCGTGGATCTAGCAAACCACTGATTCGTTGAAATAATCGCGTGGTGCGTGACCATGCCACATCATTAAGATCCCCCATGACAATACAACTTTCATCCAAATCTTTTATTCGATCGCCAATAATTAAAAGCTCGGCATCTCTTAAAGTTGAATCTTTAGCTTCAGTTGGGCTTGGTGGTTTAGGGTGTAAACAATATAACTGTACTTGGATACCTGAACGTAATGTTACCGAAGCGTGTATAGATGGAATTTCATCACTTAAGATAAATTTCACTTCTGTATCGTGCAATCGCAAGCGGCTATATAGATGCATACCATATAAGTTATCTAAAGGTACGGGCACGCGATAAGAATAATCTTGTTCAATGTGAACTAACGCATTTTGCCAACTTGAATCTGACTCTAATGTCAGCACAACATCAGGTTTTAGTGTGTCTATATGCTCAAGCAATAGATGATATTTATCATTTGGCGTCAACACATTGGCAACCAGCAATGAGATTTGCTGGTTTTCATTGATTTGCTCAGGCTTAACTTTTTGAACTTGTTTTTTCCAAATCGGGGTATATGGTAGAACCATTTTCAACTGATAAGCGATTGCTGCGACCAATCCAACAAACAACAACTCGGTAGTCAAGGTCCATTCGGGAATGGCAAATAACATTGCAAAAAAGGCGAAGAGACCGAGTGCCAGAATCTGTAAGCGCGGAAAGTCCGCACCTCTAAACCACCACTCATCTCTGGGGATTAATGACCAAAACGAAAGCCATATAACCAATACTGCACAAATCTGAATCCATATCATGTTCATTTTTCTCGTGGGGATGTCTTAGATTCTCAATAAAGTTATGGCTTTATCTATTTTCTATCTAATACAAACAAATTATTCCACTCAATTAAATTATCGTTTTATTTACGTAAAGCTTGCAGTTGTGGTCGCTTTTGATACACTCAAACCCCTTAAAAGTTTTTTGAAATACCGAGGCACAATGACATGAAAGTAGGTCTGGTCGGTTGGCGTGGGATGGTGGGTTCTGTCCTTATGCAACGTATGGTTGAAGAGAATGATTTTGCTCATATTGAGCCATTCTATTTTTCTACCAGTAATGCAGGTGGCGACGCGCCTTCATTTGGTGGTAAGACTGCACCAGCACTTATGGATGCGTCAGACATTAAGAGTCTGAAGCAAATGGATGTCATTTTAACCTGTCAAGGTGGTGATTATACATCTGAAATTTTCCCTAAGCTAAAAGCTGAAAGTTGGGATGGTTACTGGATTGATGCAGCATCTACACTACGTATGGCAGATGATGCGATCATCGTACTCGATCCAGTCAATTTAAACGTGATTAAAGATGGTTTAGTCAACGGCACTAAAACTTTCGTTGGCGGTAACTGTACAGTTTCTTTAATGTTGATGGGTTTAGGCTCTCTGTTCCAAAATAATTTAGTGGAATGGGCAACTTCGATGACTTATCAAGCAGCTTCTGGTGCGGGCGCGCAAAACATGCGTGAATTGATCACTGGAATGGGCTATTTATATAACAATACTAAAACGTTATTGGATGATCCAAAATCTGCAATTCTTGATATTGACCGTCAAATTGCCGAGTTGCAACGTGGCGAAGGTTTTCCAAAGTCTAACTTTGGTGTGCCATTAGCAGGTTCATTGATCCCATATATCGATAAGCAGCTTGAAAGTGGTCAATCAAAAGAGGAATGGAAAGGTCAAGTTGAAACCAATAAAATCTTGGGTAATCAACAAATCGTTCCAATTGATGGTCACTGTGTTCGTATCGGTGCAATGCGTTGCCACTCACAAGCAATCACTTTAAAGTTGAAAAAAGATGTTGCGCTTGATGAAATTGAAGACATGATTCGTAACTCTAGCCAATGGGCGAAAGTGGTTCCAAATACTCGTGAAGCTTCAATGACTGACCTGACGCCTGTTGCAGTAACAGGTACTTTAACTGTTCCTGTAGGTCGTTTACGCAAGCTAAATATGGGTAAAGAATATTTAGGTGCATTTACAGTAGGCGATCAGCTACTTTGGGGTGCTGCTGAACCTTTACGCCGTATGCTTCGTATTTTAGTTGAATACAAGAACGCTTAAGCAAAAACATTTAAAAAACAAAAGCCGATCACATTTGATCGGCTTTTGTTTTTTATCAAACATGAATATTTTACAATTCATTTACATCACGGTAATGTATACTTTTGAATTGACTAAAACATCACTTTTTCATGGATCGAGATGACTGTTTATAACAAATTAAAAGTTTCCATTTTAGCCATCATTTCTTCGCAACACCTTTATGCGATTACACTCGATCCATTGCAAATCCAATCTGCACCTGGTGAATTACTCTATGCAGAAATGAGTTTTCATCAAGCTGATCCTACCGCAAAATTAGATGTAGGCTTAGCAACACCTGAAGATCTTTTAATGATGGGTGCTGCTCATCAGCCTCCGAGTGGCCTAAATTTTTATACACGTCGCAATTCACAAGGTGAAGGGGTGATTGTGATCACTTCTACACGTCCAATGATAGACAGTGAACTTAATATTATTCTTAAAATACAAGAAAGTGGTGCATCACATTTAAAGCATATTAAGCAACCTATAGGACAAAGTTCGAGAGCGATATCCACTAAAGCAGCTGCGAATGAAAAAACACTTTCACCTAAATATATTGTCAGTGAAAAAGATATTGCGCTCAATTTACCCGAAAGCACTCGCTTCAGTTCACCGATTGCAACAAATGTAAAAGAGCTTAATTTAAAGCAAGAAAATTTATTAAATGTCTCCTCAGCTTTACCACCCATATTAAATAGCTCACAATCAAAGCAAAGCTCTCCAGTAGCAATATCTGTTGTTACAACGTCGATACCAAGCCAAAATCAGGACACTGCAACTGCAAAAATTAGCCCTAAAATCGAAACAAATAATATAAATACGACTGCACCAGTAAAAGTTGAATCAAATCCAACGCCTACCATGACTAAACAGCCTATTGTTCGAGTCGCAGCTCAGCCAGTTCAAACTGCGAGTCAACCACCAACACCAATCGAAAAAAAATCAAAACCACTCGATACAAAGCCAGCCGAACCACAAGAGAAATTTAAAAAACAACAACCTACACAAACTGCACAACAAGCTAAAAAGAAAGCACCTGCCACAAATAGCAATTCCATGACTGCATCTAATAACTCAGCTCAACAGCATGTCGTGCAGCGTAATGAATCTTTGTGGAGTATTGCGCAACAAATCGCATCACAAATACAACAGCCTGTTGCTAAAGTTATGAATCAGATCAAAGCACAGAATGAGCATGCTTTTATTGGTGGCAATGCAAATCGTTTAAGACAAGGGTCTCGTTTAAATTTCAATCTAAATACAACACCATCTCGTCAGAATACAGCTATAAATCAAATAGCAGCACAGACAACACATCCTCGATCAGGTCAAGCCAAATATCGCCTGCAGCAAGCTGAAATGTCACTGGTCGCTGAAAGTAACCAAGATTCAAGCAATGGAAGTGCGAAAAAAGACACATTACAGCAAAAAACCAGTGCAGATTTATCATTAAAAGTTATGACAGCACGAGAAAAAACCGTTACATTACAAAGAAACGTAACACAGTTAGAATTGGCATTACGCAACAAGGAACAACGTATTCAGCTATTAAATGCTCGGCTTGCAGAGTTACAAGATCAGTTGAAAGTGCAGCAGGAAACTAAAAAGCCAACACGCTAGGTTACGAGAAGATTCTCATAAATTTGCAACAAAGCGGCTCTATCTTTAAGGGGTATAGATCATGTCAACTATAATAATTGTACTGCTAATCGTTGCATTAGTTGTTGCAATCGTTTTAAAAAAACGCAGTGACAATCAAACTACTGCAACATCTAAAAAAGGTGCTACAGCAAAATCAGCGAAGAAAGCAGCTACAACTAAAACTTCACGTACGACATTAGCACGTGAAGAACAGGAATCTGTTCCAGCCGCCGCAACCGCGATTCCAGAGTCTTTACGCCAGAAAATTGAACAGCAAATTCAAAATGGCAATTATCAAAGCGCAGAAGCACAAATCAATCAGATTTTAAAACAAGATAACTCCCAACATGAGTTATATTTATTTCTCCTTGATATTCACTTAGCTCAAAAAGATGATTTTGCAATTGATCAATTGATCAAACATATTCATGCTTTGAAACTTGATGATATTGCTCAAGCTGCTGAAGCAAAGCAACGCGAATATGAAAAAAATAAACAACCTGATGCAAGTGAGTTCAATTCAGGCTCAAGCCATTTCAAGCAAACCAGTACATCAGATAGTTTAGCAAAAGAGCAAAACAACACAGATTTTGACGCATTAGCGGCATCAAAAACGTCACAATCATTTGATGACTTACAATCTGGATATGTTGCACCGGCAGAAGAAACTAAACCAGTTCCAGAAGTTCAGCCATTAGATTTTAATTTTTCCTTTGAGAAAAAGGAAACAACCGAAGCTACGCCAACAATCGAGCAACAAGAGAATAAAGAGCCTGCTCCTTTAGAATTCTCATTCAATTTAGATGCTGCACCTGCAACTTCTCCTGTAGTTGAAGAAGCAAAGCCTGAATTAGATTTCAATTTTTCAAACTTAGAAGTTACAGAACAAAAAACTGAAGCAGCGCCAACGTTAGATTTTAGTTTTGAACCGACAGAAAACAAGCAAGTTGAAGTTACAGAATCAGTTGTTGAACTTGAACCTGTTCAAACCTCGCTTCAAACTACATCTGTTGCAATCAATGACCCTCTTGTACAATCATTTCCTGATTTACAACAGCTTGATGAAGCACAGCTCAATTTAGAACTTGCTGAGCAATATATTGAATTGGGCGCTTATGATTCTGCACGTGAATTATTAAAAAATAGCCCGTCATTTAATGCAGAGCAACAACAACATTCACAAAGTTTACTGAATAAAATAGCTTCCTGAATTTGATCGGTCTAATATAAGCAGTCTCTCAGACTGCTTTTTTTATGATGAAAAAAATCGCTTTAATTTATATGGGTGGGACGTTTGGTTGCGTTGGCGAACCATTGATGCCGATGCCAGAACAGGATTTTCTACCTTTACTAGCTAAGATCATTCCACCTCATTTACAGGTCGAATGCTTCGCTGCGCCTAGTATCAAAGACAGTAGTGCCTGCACCGCAACGGATTGGCTAAAGTTGGTACAACAAATCCAGCAATTGCAACTCAATGGTTTTCAACATTTTGTCATTATTCATGGGACAGATACTTTAAGTTACGCTGCAGCAACACTTGCTCGTTTCTTGGGACATTCTTGTCATGCCATCATTACAGGTAGCCAATACCCATTATTGAATGTTGAAGGCAATGATACCCGTGAATTTACAGATGCCACAGGCAACCTATATTTAGCATTAGAGCAAGTCCTCTCTTTGCCAAGGGGTGTTTATCTGGCGTTCCATGAACAAGTTTTTCACGCACAAACGACCTTAAAAGCACATACTACTGAGTTGGATGCTTTTGTCGGTGTTAAAGCTGATCAAAGTTGTCAAACCACAGCAGATTCTCTTGTTGTTCAAAATGAATATATTCAGCAAGCAGCTGAACTCAGCATTTTAAATTTGATGTTGCAGCCGATTGCAAAAGAACAACTCATTCTACAGTTAAAAAATATTCTACTTAACCCTCCAAATTTCTTGATTCTACAAGGATTTGGCACAGGCAATATTGCAGTAAATGACGAAATTCTGATGCTGTTTGAGCAACTGTATCAAAAAAAATGTCTGCCTATTATCAGCACCCAAGTGACCTTTGGGCAACTAGATCAACGCTATGCCGTCAGTTCATGGATTCAATCTGCCAAAGTTTTAATCAATGATTGCCATAGCCATGCTGATTTATATGCAAAAGTCTTGCAAATCTATTTAAAATATCCGAGCCACGAACAATGGTTCGCGAATTGGCATCAGCATTAATATTTGAGGTTAAAACATGCAACGTTATGCAATCGGTATTGAATTTTGTGGCACGCAATACCGTGGTTGGCAAACCCAGCAGCCTGGCGTTGTAACTGTTCAAGAGACCATCGAGAAAGTACTAAGCCGTATTGCCAATGAGCCCATTATTTTGCATGGTGCTGGACGAACTGATGCAGGTGTACATGCAACCAATATGGTGGCTCATTTTGACACCGAAGCCATTCGCCCAGAACAAGGTTGGATTCGTGGCACCAACAGTCAACTTCCAAAAGATATTTCAGTTCAATGGATTAAATGCATGGATGAGAACTTCCATGCACGGTTCAAAGCCACTGCACGACGTTATCGTTATGTCGTCTATAACGCACCCACCCGTCCTGCACTATTGTATAAACAAGTCACTCATCTTTATCAAAAATTAGATGTACCGAAGATGATTGTCGCTGCAGCAAAATTTGAGGGAACGCATAACTTCGAGACCTTCCGAGCTGCTGCCTGTCAATCCAATCAACCCATACGTCATGTAAAACACTGCCGTCTATTTGAACATGGACGCTATTTAGTATTAGATATTCAAGCCGATGGATTTTTACATCATATGGTACGCAATATCATGGGATGCTTACTAGAAATCGGACAAGGTATGTATGAGATTGATCATATCGATACCATGTTTGCCGCAGAAGACCGTACAGCGGCAGGCATCACCGCCCCACCTGATGGTTTATATTTTATTCAGTCCTATTATCCTGATGAGTTTGATTTACCACAGCTGCCTTTAGGTCCCCAATGGTTAAATCTACCTGAATAAAAAAAGCCTTATCGGGAGATAAGGCTTTTTTCTTAGAAAAATTAACGCTGTTTACGCTTACGATATTCGACAGGGGTTTCATTCGTCCAACGCTTAAATGCACGATAGAACGTACTTGGTTCAGAAAAACCCGTTAAATACACAATTCTTTCTACACTTTCATTGGTATTCGCCAATAATTTTTTCGCTAGGCGGCAACGATAATCTGAAAGGATTTGCTGGAAGCTCGTATTCGCCTCGCTAAGCTGTGTTCTTAAGCGTCGTGGCGTGATGCTTAATTGAGCTGCAACTGTTTCTAACGTAGTTTCACCACTTTCTAAAGTTGAACCAATGGCACGGCGAACTTCACCAACCAAATCATACCGTGCAAGCTCTTGTAATTTCTCAATCGCTAGTTGTTCATGTAATTGTAGTAGTTCTGGTTCAGCTTGCCACAATGGGTAATCAAGCACAGCATGATCAAAATAAAGGCGGGTTTCTTTTTGACCCAGACTGACAGGACAGCCATACACTCGAAAATATTCATCATCATCCGCACCCTCATTGAAGTTAAAGTCAATGTAGATCGGCTGAAACTGCCCTTCGGTGATGAATTTAAAGAAGCGAAGAATACCTGACATCGCACATTCAGAAAAATGGCGATTGACCAGATTGTCAGACCAGTACTGTTCGCCATTGCTTAAATAACAGCGTCCATCCTGAATCACCAGTTTGGCATCAAAGGCATCACTGATCAAACGCTGATAAGCTAAAGCTCGTTTTAGACCCTCACCAAATGTTTCACTACTAATAAATAGATGCTCAATCACCTGACCACGATAGAGTGGTAAATGCTCACCTAAATGCAATCCAATATCAGGATCATTGCTAACTTCCTGTGCAGCAATCCAAAATGCATTTTGCGCACTTAATGGCGTTCTGGCATTGGTATCAATTTGATTTAGCGCTACCCCTGCTTTTGTTAGAATCTCTTCAGTTGGCAATCCCGCTTTACGAATTGCCTGATAACCAAAGCGCAATACAACTGATGCATCTGTTAACTGACCCACTCAGTGCCCTTCCCTGTAGATACGTTCTTGTAACAATAACAACAATTTTAGATTAACGTTGATTGACCAAACTGACAACAATATTCTGCTTCTTTTGTTAAAAAAGATTGTCAATTGTCCGACAGTTTTTATGAATAAAGATCTAAAAGGTTTACATACGCTTCACCTTGTAAAATTCAAATAAATTGACTATAATTTGCCCCTTTCCAATTTGATCATCAGGTAGGCTATGGCCAATAAAGAGGAACTCATTGAGTTCGAAGGCGTTGTCACCGAAACGCTTCCTAATACGATGTTCCGTGTACGTTTAGAAAACGGTCACGAAGTTATTGCTCACATTTCTGGTAAAATGCGCAAACACTATATCCGTATTTTGACGGGTGACAGTGTAAAAGTAGAAATGACACCTTATGACTTAACAAAGGGTCGTATCACTTATCGCGCGCGCTAAGAGATTCGTGAATGCAAAAAAGCCACATTTTGTTTGTGGCTTTTTTTATGCTTGATTCTTATTACTCACTCAAACGTGTTGTTTTACACCCTACCGTTTGACACTCACGTAATCTTTCCTCTAACCAATGATTACGCTCTTGTGTCGTCGTAAGTCTACATTGCACGCTTACGCTATTTTTTTGATCATCAGTACATTCTGCATCTCGATGATGAATCCATGCGAGCTGGGACTTTTTAAGAATCTTTTGTTGTGTCTCATTGAGTTGGTGACGCAATTGCTGGTAATTTTTATTTAAATCAGCATCAGCACTCGCATAAATTTTATTCGTGCAATAAATATCATCATACGTATTGCGTGCCTTATCACAATTATCTGCATGACTGAATGTTGCTAAAGCGCCACACATCAGTCCAAATATAAATTTGTGCATCAAGTTTTCTCAATCGCTTAATATCCTATCTATGTAAGCACATTTGAACTCAATTGAATATTGCCTAAAAATAGACTAGTTTGTATATTTTTATCAATTCACACAAATGAACTCGACACCAACATCATTTAAGGATTGAATAAACATAGATAAGAGGATAAGGATTAATCAAAATAAAAATTTAAGTATTTGTTATTTCTAATCATATTATCTTTACAAGCATGTACCACTGCATACCAAAATCGAACCAGCCTACCTGATTATTTACAACTTTTTATCGGGCAATCTGCAACCATAATCCAACAGCCATTCGATTTAAACCTCTAGGTTTTCAGACTATCGCCCAACCAATCGAACAAAGCAATCAGCTGATTTACACTGTCATTCGCCCAATTCGTATTCCTATTCCTATCGCTCAATCGGCTGAACTTGGTGCTCAAAATATACCAATTCAAAGTGCTGGCAATACAGATAGTACTTATGATCTCAATTTAAAATGTCACATCATTTTTGAGCTAGACCAACAGCAAATTGCTCGCTCTATTCGCTATGAAGGCAAGGCTTGTTAGTTTGCTTATATACTATTAAGTTATAAAAAAACGCAGCCCAAGCTGCGTTTTTTATTGGCTATAATTCTTAGTTTAGTGCTGAAACTACGGCTTCACCCATAGCATCTGTACCAACTTTTGTCATGCCTTCAGACATAATATCTGCTGTACGCAAACCTTGATCTAATACTTGACCCACAGCATCTTCAATTGCTTTTGCTGCAGCTTCTTCACGGAAGGTATAACGTAACATCATCGCAACTGAAAGAATAGTTGCCAATGGATTAGCAACATTTTGACCAGCAATATCTGGTGCAGAACCATGACATGGCTCATACATGCCTTTGCCATTTTCATCTAAAGATGCAGAAGGCAACATGCCGATCGAACCTGTCAACATTGCTGCTTCGTCAGATAAGATATCACCAAATAAATTACCTGTAACGATTACATCAAACTGCTTTGGTGCACGCACTAACTGCATCGCAGCATTGTCAACATACATATGTGAGAGTTGAATATTTGAATATTGTGCTTGCTGTAAATCAGTAACCGTTTGCTTCCACAATTCAGTCACTTCCAATACATTGGCTTTATCAACCGAGCATACTTTGCCACCGCGCAAGCCTGCTAGCTCGAATGCAACTTTGGCGATACGCTTGATTTCACTTTCTGAATAAACATCAGTGTTATAGCCTTGTTTTTCGCCATTTTCTAATTCGCGAATACCACGTGGTTGACCAAAGTAGATCCCCCCCGTTAATTCACGAACAATGAGGATATCCAAACCAGCAACGATTTCTGGCTTCAAACTTGAAGCATCAGCCAATTGTGGATAAAGAATCGCAGGACGTAAATTTGCGAATAAATTCAATTCGCTACGAATTTTAAGCAAGCCACGTTCTGGACGAATCGAACGTTCAATGGTATCCCACTTAGGACCACCAACCGCACCCAACAAGATTGCATCGGCTTTTTTCGCCTGTTCACTGGTGATAGCAGGGTAAGGTTCACCATGTGCATCAATCGCAGAACCACCCAACAAACCATGTTCCCATGTCAAACCTAAATTAAATTTTTCATTGACCTTGGTCAGAACTTTCTCAGCAGCGCCCACAATTTCAGGACCAATCCCATCACCTGCCAAAATTAAAATATGTTTAGACATCTATTTTTCCAGTTTCATTAGTGCAGTTTTAAACTGCAAATCATTAAATCTTTTTCTCAACAAACTCGCCCAGTCCTGTCACCACATCATATGGGCGACAGAAGCGGCGAATGGTATGCTGCTCTTGCTGTAAATCCACACATAAGGGTTCAGGTGCAGACACATTCAACAGGCTATCTGAGCGTTTGGCCCTGTCCCGATACATTTTAAAGGTATAGCTTTGATGCGGCTTGAACGCATGAATCACATGGAAGGTTTCAGCTCGGTCTGGTGAAATAGGATAAAAGCGAATGACTACTTCATATTGTTTGGCTGGTACATTTAAGTAGACTTGTTGTTTTCTACTAAAAACCGAACCATGCAATCGTACAATCCCTCGCTCCATCGCCTGTTGGCTAATACGGTGCGATTTGGCATCGATCACGGCAATATCATTGATTCGTTCAAACTCACAATTTTCGACGCCTGAACAATACAAAGTTGCATTTTCTGCTTTATTGCCTACTGTATTTTGGGCAATACGAACCTGATCAACCATATTCGTAGAATTCTGACATGCGGTTAATGTCATACCAACACCTAAACACAGCAAAATACTGCGAGGGAGTCTTCTTTTCATTATTCAAGCCCAGTCCTATATCATGCAAACATGCAAGCGAATATATCTACTCGCATGTTAGCAAGAGTTCCATGTCCGCGCTATGGCTATATTTAAAATGTACTAAAACATTAAGCTATGTTTATATTGATGAGATATAAATAAAACTTAAGCTTCTATCTCTTGAAACACCCAAGGACGCGCCTGTTTGGCTTTTTCTTCATAGGCACGAATATCATCTGCCACTTGCAAAGTTAAGCCAATATCATCCAAACCATTTAATAAGCAGTGCTTACGGAATGGATCAATTTCAAATTTAAATGCTTCACCTGTTGGCGTGCGCACTTCCTGAGCTTCTAAATCGATGGTCAATTGATAACCTTCTGTTTCAGCACATTCCTTGAATAACTGATCAACAATCTCTTCAGATAAAATCACAGGCAACATGCCATTTTTAAAGCAGTTATTAAAGAAAATATCTGCAAAGCTTGGCGCGATCACGGTACGGAAACCATACTCATTCAAAGCCCAAGGCGCATGCTCACGACTAGAGCCACAACCAAAATTTGTGCGTGCCAATAAAATCGTTGAACCTTGATAACGCGGTTTATTCAATACAAATTCAGGGTTAATTGGACGTTTGCTAATATCTTGCCCTAAATAACCTTCATCTAAATAACGCAATTCATCAAATAAGTTATCGCCAAAACCTGTGCGCTTAATTGACTTCAAAAACTGTTTTGGAATGATTAAATCAGTATCAACATTTGCACGATCTAAAGGTGCAACAATACCTTGTTCTACAGTGTATTTTTTCATGATTTTGCTCCTTTAGAATGAACGTACATCAACAAAATGACCAGCAATTGCAGCCGCTGCAGCCATTGCTGGGCTTACCAAATGTGTACGACCACCGTTACCCTGACGACCTTCAAAATTTCGATTCGAAGTAGATGCACAATGTTCGCCCGGTTGTAATTTATCAGCGTTCATTGCTAAGCACATCGAACAACCTGGTTCACGCCATTCAAAACCAGCATCTAAGAAAATTTGATCCAAGCCTTCTTGTTCTGCTTGTTGCTTCACCAAACCTGAACCCGGAACGATCATCGCCTGTTTAATACTAGATGCAACTTTACGCCCTTTCACGACATCTGCCGCAGCACGAATATCTTCAATACGAGAATTGGTACATGAACCAATAAAGACACGATCTAATTGAATATCAGACAACGCTTGACCAGCAGTTAAACCCATATATTGATAAGCACGAGTCCAGTCATTACGCTGAACATCATCTTTTGCTTGTTCTAAAGTCGGTACTGCTTGCGAAACAGGGATCACCATTTCTGGAGACGTTCCCCAAGACACTTGTGGCTCAATCTCAGCGCCATTCAATACGACGACTGCATCAAATACAGCATCTTCGTCTGAGTGTAAGGTATTCCAATATTCTACGGCTTGATCCCACTGCTCACCTTTAGGCGCATAGTTACGATCTTTCACATAAGCGATGGTTTTGTCATCAACAGCAACCATACCTACGCGCGCACCCGCTTCGATTGCCATGTTACATACGGTCATACGCCCTTCGATCGACATATCACGGAACACTTGACCACCAAATTCAATGGCATAGCCTGTACCACCAGCTGTTCCAATTTTGCCGATAATCGCTAAAACAACATCTTTCGACGTCACGCCTTTGCCTAATACACCATCGACACGAACAAGCATGTTTTTCGATTTTTTCTGTACTAAACATTGAGTTGCTAACACATGCTCAACTTCTGACGTACCAATACCGTGTGCTAAACAACCAAATGCGCCATGTGTAGCTGTGTGTGAATCACCACAGACCACGGTCATACCCGGCAAAGTTAAACCTTGCTCTGGTCCTACCACGTGGGCGATACCTTGACGAATGTCATTAATACCAAATTCAACGATATTAAAGGTCTTACAGTTATCATCTAAAGTTTGGACTTGGATACGAGAGGTATCATCTTCGATTCCAGCAATGCCTTGCTCACGCTCTTTTTTAGAAGTTGGAACGTTATGGTCAGGTGTTGCGACATTGGCACTTAAACGCCATGGCTGACGATCAGCAAGTTGTAAGCCTTCAAATGCTTGAGGGCTAGTCACTTCATGTAATAAATGACGATCAATATAAATCAAGCTTGAACCATCATCACGTTGCTTAACTAAATGGTCATCCCATAATTTGTCATATAATGTCTTGCCTGCCATGTCGTCGCTCTCCAACGTGCTTGTCATAGGACTGGGTAACTAAATCTTAAATTTATTATAGCAATGCTTTCACATAAATCTAATTTATCATTTTTATTAGTTATCAAACTTTTTGGAATACCTAATTCATTTATGCATCAATTTTTTTCAATAAAGAGATCAATGCTTATCTATCTAAAAGTTCGATCATCGAGAGTAGAAATTTCTTTTTTACTTTTTAAATGATAATCATTACTATTTAATTAAATAAGATTTGAAACGGTGAGCGATATGGCAAACATTCAGCAATTCGTGATTAACAATCGACGGACTTTAAAAAAAACCTTGAGTTACTACATCATGCATATTAGTGTTGCGATGATAGTTGCCTATATGATTACGGGAAATTTAATCATGGCTGCAACCTTAAGTTTAATTGAACCAACCGTACAAGCTTTTGCCTTTTTCTTCCATGAAAAAGTTTGGAATTATTTCTAATTTTCAACCTCAATATCTGAGCACATATTTTAAAGTTATTTGAGTAAGCCTGTATGAATCTTGCTGCATTTGAAGCATTTTTAAAAGTGATGGAAACGGGATCAATTTCGATTGCAGCAGAACAATTATTTATTACTCAACCTGCGGTGACCAAACGAATTCATACGCTTGAAGAATATTTTGGAGTAAAACTGTTTGAATCCGCAGGACGCGGTATTCAACCGACCCATGCAGCACATTCTTTATTACCGAAAGTGAGAACTTGGCTCAATGAATTAGGTGAAATTCATCATACGCTGAGTCATGAGCAGAATCAGGTACAGGGTCGTTTAAAAATTGGGACGAGTCATCATATCGGATTGCATCATCTCGCAGACCCACTGAAAGCTTTTGTGCAATCTTTTCCACAAGTCACTTTAGATGTGCATTTTGTAGACTCAGAACAGGCGCATGAACAAGTTTTAGCAGGTGAACTCGAACTGGCCTTTTTAACCCTCCCTCCAATTGGAGATGAACGCCTAAGTTACTTGACGATTTGGAATGATCCTTTGGTTTTTGTGACCTCACCTTTTCATCCTTTAGCGCAACAATCACAACTTAAATTAGAAGATTTGATTGCTTATCCTAGCCTTTTACCCGCAGCACACACTTATACCAGTCAAATCACATTAGCAGAGTTTGAAAAAAAGAGCTTAAAACCTAAAATCAGCATGAGCAACAATCCTTTAGAATCAATCAGGATGTTAGTTTCTATTGGTTTAGGTTGGTCGGTATTACCTAAAACGTTGGTGAATCAAGATTTAAAACAACTTGATCTGAATCTCGATATGCAACGTCAACTGGGTATGGTGTGGCATCCTGCACGGATTCAATCTAAAGCGGCGGAAGAATTAATCAATATGATGCAACTTGGCTAGGCTAGCTAAAGCCAAGTTAGTCACCGCCTCCGCCACAACTGCTACAGCTACTGCCACAACTGGATGAAGATGATGATTGATCTTGCATATATTTTGCAAAATCTTGAGTCATTTGCGCCAGTTCAAACGATTGTCCATTTTCCCAACCCAACACCTGATCAACCGCAAATAGTCGTGGCAATTGCATCGTATTGCTTGGATTATATCCATGTAACATACAGCTATATTTCCAAGCTTCAAATAATTGCTTTGCTTGTGCTTCTGGTCTCGTTGTTCCGTCATAAGGGCTATGATGCAACGTTCGACCTATGGTTTGCTCACATAATTGCTGATACTGGATCGGATATTGCAACATCACATGCCATAAAGCATCGACTGCATGTGAAGGCATGGCATAGGCTTGTTTTTGCATCACGTGTAATGCCAAATAATCCTTAAATCCAAGTTCAATCAGCCGACGTTGTTTTAAGCTCAGTTCGGGATATTGTTGTTTTAATTTATTCCAAAATATTGGATCAATGTTGAGTTGCTCAATCTTCTCTAATTTATTCCTTCGAGTCTTGGCGATCAAAACATAGTTTAAAACAATAATTGTCCATATTAATGGGAGTAAAACCCAAGCGGTAAAGATCTGCTGTTGCCAGCTATACATGAGCAGTAAGACTAAAATCGGCAGGATCATCCAGCGTGTTTTTATCATCGGTTGCTGGCGTTCTAATTTGAGTAATGCATCAAGCATGCTGGAAGTCTGTTCTTCCTGATTTGTTTTTATTTTCATACTGTCATCTTAAGAACAAAAGATGACAGTTATATGACATTAAAACCTCCCAATAATTATGGGAGGCATCGATGATATAGATTATCCTATTTTTAACAAACGGCGAATTTGTTGCGTCACTTGACCCACATCCAATTGCTGATTTGGAAGTGTCATCGTCAATAGCTGATCTGAACGCAAAGTTCGATCCACTTCTAACATCACATGCGTTTGATGTGCTTCTGCAACAAATGACACTTCGACCTCATTAAAACCGCTGAACAGATGTGAAGAAACAAACTCTAATTCTTGGTAGCAACCAATGGTTGATCGAAAATTACGTGCCGTGAGTTGTCCTTTTTCTACATCGACACTCGATAAGACAAAACCACATTGTTGCATTGCTTGTAAAAACACTTGCATGGTTAGTGTGGGTAACACACTTAAATAATCACGATCAGTTGCATCTAGCCCCCAATCAACATCCATATGTGTATTGATCCAAACGCGAGTCCCATTACGGCGACAAGAAACTTCAGTAATAGGCGTTTCATATGGGATTTGCATCGTAAATGGAATATGATGGGATTGATGTGCAGCTAATAAAAAATTTGAACTGATTAACCACTGATCCAAAATCAAAGGTTGATTAAATTCATGATCCCCTGACTCAACTTCGGCGATGGTCATCAATTGTAAATACAAACTATTGATTTCTTTATCAGATGAGCCGCCTTTAAAACTAATTTCCCCTTCTAATGTTCCACCCGCTTGTAAAGTTGGATTATGCAAATGCGTTTCTACAGTTACCCCTTGAATACCCAAACTTGACATCATTTTTTTAAACATATTTCAACCCTTTTGAATTATTTTGTTAAATCTATAACTGGCTACTTATTTTTAAAGTGCTTCATCCCCAGCGATTTGAAGCTTGCCATCTGCTATTTCGTTCATAAATTGCTGATAATCATTCAAATTGCGCTCAGCATATTGCATGGCATACTCTTGCAAAACATCTACAATCTTGTTGCCTTCACCTAGATAGCCCATCAAAACATCGGCATTACCAGATTTTGCATGTGCATGCGCCAACGCTAAGCCACAACTTTCAGCATATTCATAAAAATATTCGTCATCCATATCTGTTAAATCCACAGAAATCTTCATATCTCTAAGCTGACGGATGTGGAAATGTTTATCTAATGTAGAAAATCCTAAGAAGATATCACTAGCAGCCTGCATTAATTGTTGACCATGAATGACTCGCTCACCTTCATGTTCTACCTTATCTTTGAAAAGTGGACTAAGTATTGAAGGATTCGCTTCTTTCATTTGTAATATCAATGGCTCTCGATCTGCATCTTGAAACAGCGCAACAGCAGAGCGTGTGCCAACACTTCCAACCCCAACCACTTTGAGTGCAACGTCTGTGCGTTGATAACGATCAAATAAAACTTGTCGATCATATTTCAATGAATCACGATACTGTCTAAAAAACTCATCAACATTTTTGTTGAATGGTTCATTTAACTTTGGATGCCAAAGCAAAGGTTCATCATCAATAAAGTGTCGAAAACCCGTCTCTTTGTCCTGCTGGGTCAGTTTAGGCAAAACCGAGTGGGCATTTCTTTTTTGTGCTGAATCAAGATGCTTCTCTCGCTTCTTTCTCAGTTTTCGACATTCCGTATTTTCTAACAACCTACTGGCATCGACTTTGTCATACCAAACTTGTAGCGGTGATAATTCAGTATTTTGCAGTAGATGTTGGCGATAACTATTCAGCATGGTTTTAATGGCTTTTAAACCGACTTTATCAGCAAGATCAATATCACGTGCTGCAATTACAAAACTAGTTGCTAAACGTTTTAAATCCCACTCAAATGGCGCAACTAAAGTTTCGTCAAAATCATTAATTCCAAATAACAGATTACGTTCAGGACTAGCAAAACCACCAAAATTGCTTAAATGACAATCCCCACAAATTTGCTGGAATAAACCTGAGTTAAACTGCTCCCATGCTTGATCAAACAACATTAAAGAAGGCATACCACGATAATAGGTAAATGGAGAAACACTCATACGTTTTGCACGAATCGGCTTAAGCTGCTCTAAACGTCCTTGGTTACTCCAATCATAAATATTTAAAGCCGTTAGACCTTTAGGGCGTTGCGATAGTTGTGACAACTGTTCACGTGAAACTTTTTGACGTTGCGCTTTTCCTAATTTAAAACCTTCTTTTTTTGTCAGTAACTTACCTTGATAACTATGCCGAGTAAGATCAATGCAGTCTTCTGTCCAAAGTTGTTTTGGCAGTTTAATTTGTTGTTTTTTCATAACACCCCCGACATAAATTCAGTAGTGTTATAACAATAAATTGAATGGATCAGATAAATAATTTTTATTTTTCACTCAATTTATGATTTTTGTCATGTGCCTTTTGTTTTTGCACATACTTTTTTGCTGCATAATAAATCAGCATTGCAAAAGGTAAAATTAAAAATAATGCGCCGACACCAAAAACAATATAAGCAAAATAAACATTGGCGATGAGA
Source organism: Acinetobacter sp. WCHA45 (assembly GCF_002165255.2). Lineage (NCBI taxonomy): Bacteria > Pseudomonadati > Pseudomonadota > Gammaproteobacteria > Moraxellales > Moraxellaceae > Acinetobacter > Acinetobacter sp. WCHA45. The sequence continues at coordinate 2,396,092 of NZ_CP028561.1, forward strand.
AAAAAAGCGCCGTATGGTAGAAGTTGTCCCACCAATTCACCAAAAAATGCTGCGCAAACCTGTTTACATTTTGGCTGTTTGCTAGGTTCGTTTTCCTGTGGATGATCTTTCATTTTTATATCCAATTATTGATCTTCTTATTATTCAACATGTTAAACATATTAAAACTGTAATATGTTTAACATTTTTCTATATTTTTTGATTAAATCGACCAGTCCTGAATTTCCCAGCCCTGTTCGCGTGCCAGCTTCTCCAAACGATCATCAGGATTCACTGCAATTGCATGGGTCGCATATTCAAGCAGGAAACGATCATTGATTGAATCTGAATACGCCCAAGACTCATCAACTGCTCTTCCCTGTAACCATTGATCTAAACGAGCAAGCTTACCTTTCTGATAACAAGGTAAACCTGTCACCTTACCCGTATACTTCCCATCAAGAACTTCGGCATTGGTGGCAATAATTTCAGTAATACCAAATTCACGAAAAATCGGAGCCGTAATAAAATCACTGGTTGCAGTAATCCCAACAATCGCATGACCTAAATCTTGATGCTTTTTAATTGCATCAAAACCTTTCGGACGCATTTGGGGGCGAATCACTTTTTGCATAAACAACTGGTGTAGGTCAGTTAAATAAGTATTGTCATGCTTGGTCAAAAATTCAAAGACAAATTCGTTATAGGCAATCGGATCAAGTTGTCCTGCCTTATAGTCCTCGTAGAATTTATTATTCATTTGACGATGATGAACTGGATCAACCAAACCTTCATTCACTAAAAACTCACCCCATGAGTGGTCAGAATCGGTATTTAACAGGGTGTGATCTAAATCAAACAAAGCCAATTTCATATAAATGCTCATTTAAATGCAAATTAAAGAAAAAAAACGTAAATCTATTTCCGTAAGTGACTAAAAATTCGTTAAGATCATAGCAATTTTAAACATTTTACTTTGACCTTTTTCGAGTTGGACGTGAAGAGTGACTGTCCCCGAGATCAAAGTCAACGATATAGAGAAAATTTAGGTAGCCAAATGATCGATTCAGAAGGTTTCCGACCCAACGTCGGGATCATTTTGGCAAACGATGACGGACAAGTTTTATGGGCAAAACGCATTGGTCACAATGCTTGGCAATTTCCACAAGGAGGGATCCAGTTTGGAGAAACCCCTGAACAGGCACTTTATCGTGAACTGAGAGAAGAAGTCGGTTTATTGCCCGAACACGTCCAAATAGTAGCGCAGACTAAAAGTTGGCTGCGTTATCGTTTGCCACATCGGTACATTCGGTCAGATTCTGATCCGGTATGTATTGGACAAAAGCAAAAGTGGTTTTTACTGAAATTAACGGCATCGCCGCATCATATTCAGTTAAATCTATCAGACCCACCCGAGTTCGATCAATGGCAATGGGTGAGTTACTGGTATCCATTAGGTCAAGTAGTGAACTTCAAAAGAGATGTTTACCGCAGAGCCATGATGGAGTTGTGTTTACAATTACCGTAGCGTTAATCGTCAACAAATCATCACTTTAAGCAATGATTTTTGATCATAGAGCTGTTATAACTAGACCGATAACGATTTATAAATTGGAGTAAACATCCATGTCAAACATGCAACTCGACACGCTTAGACGCATTGTGCAAGAAATTAATGCGTCCGTCAGTTTGCATGATTCTTTAGACATTATGGTCAATCATGTGGCTGAAGCGATGCATGTCGATGTATGTTCCATTTATTTATTGGATGAACGAAATAAACGCTATGTGCTCATGGCTTCAAAAGGTTTAAAACCTGAAGCTGTTGGACATGTTTCTTTGAGTGTTGGTGAAGGTCTCGTCGGTTTAGTCGGTAACCGTGAAGAAATTGTAAACTTAGATAACGCACCTAAGCATGAACGCTTTGCTTATTTGCCTGAAACAGGTGAAGAGCTATTTAACTCATTTCTTGGCGTACCCGTGATGTATCGCCGTAAAGTGATGGGCGTTTTAGTTGTTCAAAATAAAGAACCTCAAGACTTTAGTGAAGCGGCTGAATCATTTCTCGTTACTTTATGTGCGCAACTCTCAGGGGTAATTGCCCATGCACATGCGGTCGGAAATATTGATGTTTTCCGCAAACCAACGAGTGGTTCATCTTACAAAACCTTCCAAGGGGTTTCAGGTGCTGGAGGGATTGCATTAGGTCGCGCCATCGTGCTCTATCCCCCAGCCGATCTTGCTGCAATTCCCGATCGTGAAGCTGAAGATATCAGTGATGAACTCGACCTATTAGATCAAGCGATTGCTGCGGTACGTTTAGAGATCCAATCTTTAGATGAGAAAATGCAAGACTCATTGATGTCAGAAGAACGTGCGTTATTTAGCGTGTTCTTGCGGATGTTAGATGAAAATGCCTTACCAAGTGAGATTAAAGATCACATTCGTGCAGGCAGTTGGGCACAAGGTGCGGTGCGTAAAGTCATTGACAAGCATGTGGCGCTGTTTGCACAAATGGAAGATGACTACCTGCGTGAACGGGTTTCTGACCTTAAGGACTTGGGACGGCGCATTTTGGCCTGCCTACAGGAGGCGGATTCCAGCCATCGTGAACTTAGCCCAGACAGTATTTTAATTGGTGAAGAAATTAGTACGGCGGCTTTAGTTGAACTTCCTGTTGATAAAATCGCTGCGATTGTGACTTCTGAAGGCGCTGCCAATTCACACATGGTAATCGTGGCACGCGCTCTGGGGATTCCAACCGTTGTGGGTGTCACCGAATTGCCAATCAACACCCTTGATGACATCGAGATGATTGTCGATGCCTATCAGGGGCGTGTCTTTGTCAATCCGCCGCGCCGCTTACGCCAGCGTTATAAGGAAGTCCAGAAAGAAGAAGAGCAAATCGCCAAAGATTTGAAGCAATATGAAACCAAAGATGCGATTACACCTGATGGTGTCTCTATTCCTTTATTCGTAAATACAGGTTTGATGATTGACGTTGTTCGTGGCGTGCAACGTGGTGCGAAAGGTGTTGGTTTATATCGCAGCGAAATTCCGTTCATGCTACGCGAACGATTCCCAGGTGAAGAAGAACAACGTGCCATCTATCGTCAGCAGTTGAGCCATTTTGCCAATAAGCCCGTGATTATGCGAACTCTCGATATCGGTGCGGATAAAGATTTGCCTTATTTTAGTATTGAAGAAGAAAACTCGGCATTAGGTTGGCGTGGTCTACGCTTTACTCTGGATCACCCTGAAATTTTCTCAGCGCAAATCCGTGCCATGCTAAAAGCTAGTATTGGTTTGAATAATTTGCATATTTTGTTACCGATGGTGACAAGTGTCAGTGAAGTTGAAGAAGTCTTGTATCTGTTGGAACGAGACTGGTTAGCTGTACAAGAAGAAGAACAAGTCAAAATCACTAAGCCTAAAATTGGGATCATGGTTGAAGTACCGAGTGTACTTTTACAAATTGGTGAGTTTGCTGAGCTGGTCGACTTCTTTTCAGTTGGTTCCAATGACTTAACCCAATATTTATTGGCTGTTGATCGTAACAATCCTCATGTAGCTAACGTATATTCGCACTTTCATCCGTCTGTCTTACGTGCTTTAAACCGTTTAGTAGAAGATTGTCATATCTATCAAAAACCAGTCAGTGTCTGTGGTGAAATGGCAGGAGATCCATTATCTGCCATTCTACTGATGGCGATGGGTTTCAATACACTTTCCATGAGTTCTAGTAATATATTAAGAGTTCGTAAAGCGATTTGTCATGTCCCAATGAGTGATGCAAAACAACTCTTAGACGATGTTTTACACATGAATAACCCTCTGGTCATTAAAAGTTGGCTTGAACACTACTTTAAAACGCATGGTCTTGCAGATATGGTTAAATCAAATCGTTTGGTCAGTGCCTAGAAAATAACTAGGGCATCCTTTCAAGGATGCCTTTACATAACTGCAACAGGTGAAAAACCTCCTGTTTTTATATATGAGCATACAAGCTGAATTTGGGAGTTGATTATACAATTACCCTTAACGAACTATTCAATTCCCTTTAATTGGTTATTTTAATGGGACTTTTTCAAATTTTAACAATTTATTGCTCAACAATTCTCATTGCCACATTTAAGATTTAAACAGCTTCAATCGGATAAAGCATTTATGACATCAACTTTAATCCATTGGAAAAAAAACTTTCATCAATCTAGAGTAAAAATACAACGGATGTAAACCACATCATTACAAATCAATTTAGGCATCTTCATTTTTGATACCCATTTTGTAGCCGATACGGTTAAACATTCATATCTTTGAACGGTCAAACAGTTCAGATGACCCAGCTCACAGGTCATCTTGATGGAGATAGAACATGAGCCAAGACGATAAAAAATGTCCTTATAGCCACTTAACCACTGATTTTGGTGCACCCGTGGTGGATAATCAAAATAGTATGACAGCAGGTGCTCGGGGTCCTTTATTAGCCCAAGATTTATGGCTAAATGAAAAACTTGCCAACTTTGTCCGTGAAGTGATTCCTGAACGTCGTATGCACGCTAAAGGTTCTGGTGCATTCGGTACATTTACAGTTACCCATGATATTACTCAATATACTCGCGCTAAAATCTTTAGCGAAATCGGCAAAAAAACAGAAATGTTTGCTCGTTTTACCACGGTTGCAGGTGAACGTGGCGCAGCGGATGCTGAACGAGATATTCGTGGTTTTGCCTTAAAATTTTATACTGAAGAAGGTAACTGGGATATGGTAGGTAATAATACCCCTGTATTCTTCTTACGTGATCCACGCAAATTCCCAGATCTCAACAAAGCAGTAAAACGCGACCCAAAAACCAATCTACGCAGTGCTACCAATAATTGGGATTTCTGGACTTTATTGCCAGAAGCCCTGCATCAAGTCACAATTGTAATGTCAGATCGCGGTATCCCTGCTAGCTACCGACATATGCATGGTTTTAGTAGTCATACCTATAGCTTCATTAATGCAGCCAATGAACGTTTCTGGGTGAAATTCCACTTTAGAACGCAACAAGGAATTAAAAACCTAACTGATGCAGAAGCTGGTGAACTGGTGGGTCAAGACCGTGAAAGCCATCAACGCGATTTATTCGATGCCATCGAACGTCAAGACTATCCAAAATGGACGCTTTTCGTACAAATCATGCCAGAACAAGATGCTGAGAAAGTTCCATATCATCCATTCGATTTAACTAAAGTTTGGCCTCATGGCGACTATCCACTGATTGAAGTTGGTGAGTTTGAACTCAATCGCAACCCTGAAAACTTCTTTCTGGATGTGGAACAGTCAGCCTTTGCACCAAGTAACTTAGTACCAGGTATTAGCGTTTCACCTGACCGTATGTTGCAAGCACGCCTATTTAACTATGCGGATGCGCAACGTTACCGTTTAGGCGTGAACTATCAACAAATTCCAGTGAATGCTGCTCGCTGCCCTGTTCACAGTAATCACCGTGATGGTCAAGGTCGCATTGATGCCAACTATGGTGGTTTACCACATTATGAACCTAACAGCTTCGGCCAATGGCAAGAACAGCCGCAATACAAAGAACCACCATTGAAAATCAATGGCGATGCAGACTTCTGGGATTATCGTGAAGATGATAATGACTACTTCAGTCAACCTCGTGCCTTGTTCGAGTTAATGACACCTGAACAGCAAGATGCCTTATTTGGCAATACAGCACGCGCGATGGGCGATGCGTTGGACTTCATCAAATATCGTCATATCCGAAACTGCTATGCTTGCCACCCTGCTTATGGCGAAGGTGTTGCTGCAGCCCTAGGACTTACTGTTGCAGACGCTCAAGCAGCACGTGAAACAGATCCAGCCCGTCATTTACCAAGCTTTCTTTAAACCCTAAAACATCTAAATAAAAAGCCATCTGCGGATGGCTTTTTTTATGAACTTAGGTAACAATTTAGTCAATCTCTTATAGAAAAATAATCATGTCAAAACAATTAGATCAACTCATTCAAAGCTGCTATAACCTGATCTTATTCGATGGCGTGTGTGTTATTTGCTCAGCATGGGCAAATTTTATGATCAAGCATGATCTACGTTATCAATTCAAACTCGTTTCTGTGCAATCAGATTTGAGGCAACAGATCTTAAAAAAGTACCATTTCCCAACGGACCATTTTGAAACCATGCTCTTACTTGAGAAGGGGCAATTATTCACTGAACCAACAGCTTTCTTACGTGTGATGGAATCCCTTGATTTTCCTTACAATACATTACGATATGGCAAGTTTGTTCCAAAATTTGTACGTGACTTTACTTATCGACGTATTGCCCTTAATCGTTATCAACTTTTTGGTAAGACTGAAGATTGTTATGTGATTCAAGCAAGTGATAAACAGCATTTTTTATTAGATCATGTTTTAAGATGAGAAATGCTGAACTTACAATTGCACAGATTTTAAAATTCTGTCAGTTGATTATTGCCTTTCTTTGGATTTATCAAGGTTTAGTTCCTAAATTAATTTTTCAGGTAGAGGGTGAACAATACGTTTGGCAACAATTACATATTCCTGATGTGTATATACCATGCTTAGTCTCGCTTTCAGGGATTGGCGAGGTCATTTTTGGTATTCTCTTTCTGTTTATAAGACATCAATATTTGCACTGGCTCAGCATTTTGAGTTTAGTTGGGTTATTTATTTTGATTCTATTCATTTACCCAAATCAAATTTACCAAGCATTTAATCCCGTCGTGATGAATATTGCATTAGGGAGTCTTTCGCTGATTTCAATCTGGTGCCTCAACGCAAAGACTCACACTAAACCCGAATGAAATGTCCTTCACGAATACAATAAAATGGATTGACTAATTTAGATGAAGATTTCATTGCTTGTTGTAACTCATGTTCAGGAGCATTGCGATCTTCATCAGTAAGTTGGAAAGTTCGAAAATGAATGGCCAATGAACGATGCGCATGCAAATCTAAATGCGCGTGAAAAGCATCTTGTGGATTCATATGCACATATCGCATTAACTTTCGTGGCTCATAAGCACCTATGGGTAATAGTGCAATACGTGCATCACCATATCGCTCATGTATTTGTTTGAAGTGCCCTGCATAACCTGTATCACCCGCAAAGAAACAATGTCCTGTCTTTGCTAGAAGCGAAAAACCACCCCATAAAGCTCTATTTTGATCCCGTGCCCCACGTCCAGAAGCATGTTGTGCTGGGGTATAGGCTATCTTGATTTCGTCATGAAAAGGAATCTCTTGCCACCAATCCATTTCAATCACATGTAAATGTTTTGCTAAGTAGTAACCATTACCTAAACCCGTATAAATCGGCATTTTAAATTTCTGATGCAGCCACTCCAACGTTGCCAAGTCCATATGGTCATAATGATTATGGCTTAGTAGTACTGCATGAATCGTTGGAAGCTTTTCTAAAGCGATGCCTGTTGGGCAAACTCGTTGTGGGCCTTGACCTTGCTTTGGGCTCACATAGTCACACCAGACAGGATCGGTTAAGAAGTTGTAAGGGCCTATTTGGATGAGAACGGTTGCATGTCCTACAAACCAAATCTGCCAATTATTTAAATCTGCGTGTGGTCTATTTTGTGGTAACTCAAGCATTTGATTACGCAAATTAGCTTCATGTGCGCGATCAACATTCCAAGTATAAGATTTTCGTGTCGCTAGCCATTTAAATAAACCTTTACGGTCAAACGGTGTAAGCGGTTTTTCTAAATTATAAAAACGATCAATACCACAATGATCAGAAGGCTCATGTGGAAATGGAGGTTTCCCCCAAGTATGGCTCAAGCAAGATTGGGTCGGCAATTGATAGGTTAATGTCGGCTTATCTTTCATGTACTTCTTCTTTGCTGGAATTGAATCGCACAAAATTCCGATAGGATTGGGATAATGAGCAGTCCTTTACTCTAACTTTTAAAATCAATCTAATTGTATGATTTTTTTAGAGGGTTTAACTGTCTCTAAACAATCGAACTTGATCCTAACATAAGCTTGTTAGTTATGCTGATTTTATCCAGTCGAGTCAATACAATTTTAGGGAACATATCAAACCTTTCCACTATATACCTTATATAGTTTTCTTATTTATCTAATACATTTTTTATATTTTAAGAAAAAGTATATTGTTTACAAAAACAGCTATTATATAATGCACACCGAGAAGTACTTTCTAACACTCATACTTTACAATAATAGTAAGACATATTTGGATCAGTCTAATGGAATTACGCCATTTACGTTACTTTATTACTGTTGCCGAGGAATTAAGCTTCAGTAAGGCTGCGGTAAAACTGCATACAGCCCAACCCTCTTTAAGCCAACAAATCAAAGATTTAGAGGATGATATTGGTGTTCAATTATTTTATCGCACCAAACGTAAAGTTGAATTGACTGAGGAAGGTCTGGTTTTTTTAGAACAAGCACGCTTAACCTTAACTCAAGCGGACAAAGCCATTACTATGGCGCGACAAGTTGCGGCAGCAAAAGTACAATGCCTAAGAATCGGATTTTTACCTTCTGCTGAAATTAGAATTTTTCCCTATATTTTCCCTAGGTTACGTGTCAAGACACCTAAACTGCAAATCAACACATTAAACTTAAAAGAAAGTGATCAAATCGCAGAATTAAAAAAAGGTGATTTAGACATTATTTTTATTAATCAAGACTTTCAAAATGAATATTTTGCCAGTCAATTGGTTTTGAAAGAACCGTTAATTTTTATCTTGCCGAAACAGCATCCTTTAGTGGAGTTTAATGCATTAAATATTGAACAACTGAATGGATTAGAACTGACCATCCTATCACATAAACTTTCTCAACCATTGGCTCAAACGATTCTGAAATACAGAGATCAGCATCAAATTAAATTTAAATCGGTCCACGAAACCAACACGATCGCTGAATGTATTCAAGCAGTACAGAGTGGTTCGAGCTGCGCGATTTTACCTTCTTATATGCAAGCACTTGCGACGGATCAAATCGCTGTTCGCCCATTAAACCACCCTCTGCCGAGTCTCGATGTATTTATGAGTTTCCATCGCACCTCACCAAGCCAAGCAGCAGAACAATTTTTGGAAGAAATTAGACAAGTTTTCGAACTAGAACAGTTAGCACTTTATGCAAGCTAAGAAAAAAGCCGATTTAAACCGGCTTTGAGTTTGTCTACTTAGGCTTGCTCACTAAAAAACGCCACAAATTTTTGATAACTTTCACGCTGTTTTATATTTTCTAATCAGATTTTATCTCTACACCCAACATTTTGTTGGTCGATGCTGCTTCTATTCGCTCACAGGCAACCCCCAGTTCAATGAGCAACCAATCAACAACCACACCTCGAGACTGAGTATTTGTATAAAATGTAAGTGCCATTTTTTATATTTCCTTGTTTATTGGTGTTATTAAAATTTAATCGTTCACGTTGTCAGTTTTTCTCAGTAGTCGAACAGCATACTTCCTGAGTCCATCATTGTTGAAAAAGTTGTTGTTTGAATTGTGGATAGCGTTCTTGGCCTAAACTTAGATTTTACATACGATCAAGTCGAAAATTTCGAAAATCATTGCGTAATTCACACCAAGCAGCGAGCACAATCTTGTCATTAAAATAACCAAGCGCAAACGCGCCAAACTGTTCTCGCACTGGTGCGTTGCTGTTCATCAAGATAATCAAAGAAAATTTTAACTTGAGATCGAATCGACACTCTGACTTGCTCAACCAATATTTGATTGACAGCTAACCATACGTTAAAGGCTCTTAATGTGGTTTGCTGCAATAAAGTTTGCCGATGTTCAGGTAATACCGCATTTAATTTGGCTAACACTGAAATTGATGCTTCATTCAAAGCTTGGTCAGCAATACTTTTGAGCCAATATAGGGCTAAAAACATGGCTTCATTTTCATTCAATGTCATTGGAGGAAGCAAAAAATCTTCTTTGAGCTGAAACCCCAATCATGCCACTGCATCAATTTGAACGCCTTGTTCACGCAAGGTGTCTATATGACGATAAACGCTACGCTGACTGATCTGCAAACGCTCAGCCAAAACGACTTGTGCGGTGACTGGAGAACGATATTGTCGAAGTAATTGTAATAAATTCAGTAATCGAATAGCACGACTCATGCTATCCCTATTGTTATTATTGATGATGAGAAAATCAGCTTTCTCACCATCTTATCTTTGCAAATAATGTGAATCGCTTAACTTTCACTAATCGCTGCACGTTCTAAGATTGTTTGCAAATAAGCATGTAAATCCTGCACATTATGAGCAATCGTTAAAGGCTGGTATTGTTGCAAAGTTTCAATACTATGCACCCCATAGCTGACGCCAATACGTTGCATATTCAGATTTTCTGCCATTTCTAAATCGTAACTGGTATCCCCCACCATAATGGCGCATTCAACTGCTACATCCAACTCAGCAAGAATATCCTGCAACATCAATGGATCAGGTTTAGACTTGGTTTCACTGGCTGCACGAGTAGTATCAAAAATCTGATGACTATTGGTTTGACTCAATACACGATCTAAACCTTTACGACTTTTACCCGTCGCAACTGCAAGCTTGATCCCTTGTTGTTTTAAGTCAGCCAACAACTCTGCCACTCCACTAAACCATGCATCGCCTTTTGAATTTGCAACATAATGATCTGCATAACATTGCAAAATATCTTGCTGCAAATCTGGAACCTGCGGAAATAAGATTTGCATGACTTCGGGCAAACCCAAGCCAATGATACTTTTTGCGGCATCATCCGTTAAAGGTTGCTCAAATTGCTGTGCTGCATATTGCAGACTTGCTACGATTTGTCCAACCGAATCGAATAAAGTGCCATCCCAGTCAAAAATCACCAGTTCGATATTTTGACTCATTTCTGTTTTCTCAATTCATTGATCACTTGTTGCATATCTTCTGGCATTGGCGCTTCAATGCTTGGATAGTTTGGAATGTCTAAACGCATGGCATGTAGGCATAAACGACGTGCTTCAGGGCCTTTATAGTCTGTATTATGTCCATATTTATCATCCCCAACTAAAGGATGACCAATACTTAAACCATGTACACGGATTTGATGAGTACGTCCCGAAAGCGGTGACGCATGCACCAAAGTTGCTGTCTTAAAACGTTCAACCACTTTCCAGTCAGTCTTACTCGGCTTACCGTCTTTGGTCACACGGACACGTCGCTCACCATTCGCAAGTTCATAACGAAGCAAAGGCGCATCAATCAATTGCTGATCCAAACTGACTTGTCCTTTGACAATCGCCGCATACGTTTTTTGAATTTTATGCTCGCGTAGTAAATCCTGAAGCAGTTTTAAGGTACTACGTTTCTTACTGATCATGACTAAGCCTGAAGTATCTCGGTCAATACGATGGATCAGTTCCAAGTATTTTTTACCTGTCGCGGCACGCAAGGCTTCGATTAAACCATACGCCACACCACTGCCGCCATGAACAGCAATCCCAGACGGTTTATTCACTACTAATAAGCCTTCATCTTCGTAAACCACACGACTAAGCAGGCTTTGGGCCACGCCATCACTCACTGGTGCCGCGCTTTCATCCTTTTGTTCATAACGAATTGGTGCGACACGAATCTGATCGCCAATATTCAAACGTGTTTCTGCTTTTATTCTTTTTTTGTTTACACGTACTTGTCCTTCACGAATCAAACGGTAGATTCGACTTTTCGGAACACCTTTTAATCGGGTAAATAAAAAATTATCTATTCGCTGCCCGTCTTGATGCTCATCCACGTCAAACCAAGTGACACTTTGCCATTGTTGTGTAGAATTCATACGCTCGATTAATCCAAGATTTGCTAAATATGATTAAAAATTGATCACTTAGCTAAGTTATTTCACAAGAAACCTAAACTTAGCCCATAGGCAGATGCCGCAAGGTTTGATATATTCAGCGCACGGATACCACCGTAAGTGAGCATCAGATCAAAAATTTTATTTAGATAAAATTTTAAATCGACGAGATACTCACCAATAACTCGGATAGGTCCTAAAGAATTATGCCGACGCCGAAGGCTTATTATATCGGCAAAATGGCAAACTGTTGCGTTTAATTGTGCATCAGCACATACAGTTTGTTCAGAAAAAATATGTTGCCAACAAATTTGTTGGTTATTAAACGTAAACTGATCCACATCAGACAATTTGCTCCCTGATGTCGCATTCAGGCTAAAGCGTTGATGCATTGGAACTGCTAAGCAGAGATACGATGATCATTCCGTATCACGAGACTTCCAGGTGGATCGACTTCAATGCTTAATGACAGTGAAAGTCACCATCCAATGCACCGCTCACCCGCCAGTGAAGCGTCTAGGAACTTTGATTATGCTGGGTCTAACGATATTTCACAGATGCAAAACATGGATGAAATATCATTAGACTGAAGATTAAGGCACTATTGCTGACATCGAAATAAACGTATCAAAGCACAAACTGAATATTTACAGTCAGTGGTTTCAGAGCATCATGTACAAAGCTGCTTCTGAATCTTGATCGCCAATTTGATGTTTGCTCAAAAGTATCGAGCTGATTGTTTGTGTGCATCACTATTAGGTGTCACACCCATGAAACGTATGTTGATTAATGCAACCCACGCCGAAGAAGTTCGCGTTGCACTGATTACTGGTAATCGTCTTTACGATTTCGATTTAGAAAATCGTACTCGTGAACAAAAAAAATCAAATATTTATAAAGGTCATGTCACTCGCGTTGAACCTTCTTTAGAAGCAGTTTTCGTTGAGTACGGCGCACAGCGTCAAGGCTTTTTATCTATGCGAGAAATTGCAAACTCGTATTTCAAAGCGGATCCTCGTCAAACTTCAAATATTCGTGAACTCATCACTGAAGGCACAGAATTATTGGTTCAAGTCGAAAAAGAAGAGCGTGGCAACAAAGGTGCTGCACTTTCTACTTTTATTTCTCTTGCAGGCCGTTATTTAGTACTTATGCCAAACAACCCGAAAGGTGGCGGTATTAGCCGTCAGATTTCAGGTTCTGTGCGCGAAGAACTCAAAGAAATTCTATCTTCTTTAAATGTACCTCGTGGCATGAGCGTCATTGTTCGTACTGCGGGTATTGGTCGTACACAAGAAGAATTGCAACTTGATTTGCAACATTTACTTGACCTTTGGGCTCAAATCCAAGGTTCAGCAGGTTCTGGTCCATCACCAATGTTAGTTCACCAAGAAGCAGGTGTAGTGACACGTGCGATCCGTGATTACTTACGTGATGATGTTGCAGAAATCCTGATTGATAGTGAACAAGCTTATAACGAAGCCTATAACTTCGTAAAAGCAGTCATGCCACGCCAACTTGATAAGTTAAAAACTTATACCTTGAATGAGCCTCTATTTGCTCACTTCGGTATCGAAAGCCAAATTCAAACCGCTTATGAACGTGAAGTTAAACTTCCGTCTGGTGGTTCAATCGTCATTGACCAAACTGAAGCTTTAGTTTCAATCGATATTAACTCGGCGAAATCAACGCGTGGTCATGATGTTGAAGAAACTGCTTTAAATACTAACTTAGAAGCAGCTGAAGAAATCGCACGCCAACTTCGTTTGCGTGATATTGGCGGTTTAGTCGTGATCGATTTTATTGACATGACCAAAGACCGTAACCAACGTATGGTTGAAGCGAAATTACGTGAAGCAACGCAAAGTGACCGCGCACGTATCCAGTTCGGTCAACTGTCACGTTTTGGACTCATGGAAATGAGCCGTCAACGTTTACGCCCTTCTTTAGAAGAAGCGACTGGCTACGTTTGCCCACGCTGTCATGGCACGGGCATGGTACGCGACCTACGTTCCTTGTCACTTTCAATTATGCGTAAAGTAGAAGAAATTGCATTACGCGAACGTCAGGGTGAGGTACAGGTGGAAGTGCCTGTGGAAATCGCGGCATTCCTGTTGAATGAAAAGCGTCACAGCCTTGTATATCTGGAGCAAACTTCCAATGTGCGTGTCACCATTTTGCCGCACCCACATTTAGAAACGCCACACTATGAAATTCAGTACAATCCAGCAGGCTTTGCGCCTTCAAGCTATGAACGTACTGAAGCGACCCGTGACAGTGAAAAACAACTCGGTTATGAGTCTTCTGAATGGCATTTAGAAGAAGCAGAGCATCACCATGCAGCACCTGCACAAAATAATGCAGCCGCACAGCAAAAGAAAGCCACTCAACAACAAGCTGCTCAACCTAAGCAAGCACAACAAGCTGTTGCACAAAAATCAGCAAGCCCTTGCGCATGGTTAGAGAACTTATTCGTTCAAAAGCAAGCACAAACGATTGATCAATCACGTTCTGCACAAAATGCTGCCGCAGCAATTGAACAAATGATTAATAACGGTGCAGTCAGCCGTGGTCAGTTTGGTCAAATGAATACACCTGCTGCTATCACTGAGACTGCAGCACCAACCGTCAATAATGCTTATATTTCACAATCACCCGTGAAACAAGAAGCACGCGAAACATTTGAGAAAGATGAAAAAGCTCATCGCCCAAATCAATCGCAAAATCCGAAGAAACGTAAACATAAAGAACAACGTGAACATCATTCACATGCACATGAGCAACAAAATCAAGTGCAGGAAGAAAATGTTCAAGTTTCTTCTCGTCAAGAGCAACCATCACGTCAAGAACAACGTGAGTTAAAGCGTCAGCAAAAACGTCAGCAACCACAAGAACATCAAAACCAACAGCAGCATCAAGATGCTGGACATGGTAATGATACAAGCGCGTTGCCACGTCGTGATCGCAATAACCAACAGCGTCCAAATCGACCAAACCGTCATCGTGACCAAAGTGTTTTAAATGAAACTGCTGCCGCTACACCTGAAACTGTAGCAAGTCCTCAACAAATTAAAGTTGATGTGATTGATGCACCTCGCGCAGAACCAATCAACACAGCATTGATCGTAAATATTGATCAAGGTCAAAGTGAAATTGTTGCATTAAATCAACAACAGGCTAAGCCAGTTACAAAAACTGAAACAGTACCTGTTGCTGTAGAGCAAACTGAAGTCCTTGAACCTGTTCAAACAGAAAAAGTGGCTACAGAAGTTGAAGAAGTGACATCAACTGAAGCTGCTCCAGCACCTGTAAAACGTGCTAGCAATGATCCACGTTCACGTCGTCGTCATCGTGATTCACAATCATCGCCTAAAGCCGTTGTGCCTAAAGTTGTACCGTCACAAATTCCAACATTAGCTCAATACACGATGAGTAGCCTGATTCGTCATGTATATGGTGAAGATTGTACTATTTTGATTGAGCAATTCGGCTTGGTGACAACATTTAATCGTGCATTACAAAAGTTTGCTGAGCAATATGCAAATACTTTAGTGCTTGAAACTGTTGCTGAAGAAAAACGTCCCGTAACCCGTGATGCTGAACTTCCAACTCAAAAGCAAACTGAAGAAGTTGAACCTGCACCTGTATTGGCACTAACTCCACCTGAAGCACCTGCTACTCGTGTTGCAAATGATCCACGCGAACGTCGTCGCTTGGCTAAACTTGCCGCTGAACAAGCTAAGGAAGCTCATATCGCTGCAAATACGACTGCTGCACCTATTGAAAGCACTGAATCGAAAGAAGAAGTGCCAGAAACAGTCGTTAATATTGTTACAGATGAAACAGTAGCCACCACTCCAGCGCAACAACCACTAGAACTAGACAGTGCTGATGTTATGCCAGCAGAAGCCGCATCAGTTGAAGCTTCCGAGCCAGTAACATCGACTGAAACAGCTGAAGTTGAAATCGTAGCTGCAACGGTGTCTGAAACGACTGAAACTGTTCAAACTGTTGAAAAAGCTGAGCCAACTGAAGCAGAACTAGAGGATGAAGCAGCGAAGGCAGAAAAGGAAAAATCTAGCCGCCCTCGTCGCCCTCGTGGAAGACCACCTAAAAAGAGCACAACTGGCAATGAATAATTTGCTAAATTGTACTCAATAAGGCAAAGCCTAGTCATTTCGATGACTAGGCTTTTTTGTTATTTTGTCAGATTAGATTGATTGCTCTAGGAACTTACCAGTAAAAACAGCATCAACAACAATGATGTTAATGGTTGTGTTCTAACAGATAGCCATTTTTGGACTGGTCGAAAAATAAATAGGATTGATATGAGCCAAACTACGCAGACCGATATTATTACCCTTGGTGATGTTGCTACTCGACTTCCAAACTTCATCACCAAAGTACCTCATATCCTCAATGGACTTAAACAAGCATATATACGAACGCCGACTTCACCTGCTGGTTTAGGCATTGCCTTTGAAAAAGCAGTCAAGCGTAACCCTCAAGGCATCGCACTGTTATTTGAAGATCAAAGTTACAGCTACCAAGCACTAAATGAATGGGCCAACCAAATTGCGCATTACTATTTATCGCTTGGTGCTAAAAAGGGTGATGTCATTGCAGTGATGGTTGAAAACCGTCCTGAACTGATTGCTACGATTGTTGCTTTAGCTAAAATTGGTGTCACGATCGCACTCGTAAACACATCACAAGTCGGTAAAATCCTCGCTCATAGCATTAATTTGGTTAATCCAATTGCAGTGATTGCAGGTGAAGAAGTCCGTGCTGCGATTGATGAAGCTCGCACAGAATTAAAAGTTGCTCAAGATCGTTTCCACTGGTTTGCTGATCTAGAAACACGAAAAAATGCAGGGATTGCACCACAAGGTTATGTGAACCTTGCGCAACAAATTGACCAATTTCCAAAATTCAATCCATCGACTACCCGCACCGTGACAGGTAAAGATGGTTTGTTCTACATCTATACCTCTGGTACAACGGGCCTACCAAAAGCTGTTATTTTCACACACAGCCGTTGGACTCTAGCTTACGGTACCTATGGACATATCCTTAACCTCGGTAAAGATGATGTGATGTACGTGACCCTCCCGCTTTACCATGCAACAGGTGTAGTCGTGTGCTGGTGTGGTGTGATTGCAGGCAGTGCAACCCTTGCAGTACGTCGTAAATACTCAACTAGCGCATTCTGGAAAGATGTACAGAAATTCAATGCCTCTGCAATTGGTTATGTCGGTGAACTGTGTCGTTACCTCATCGATGCGCCTGCAACTGAACAGGATCGTGCTCATCGTGTTACCAAAATGATTGGTAACGGTATGCGTCCAAACATTTGGGGTAAGTTCAAAGAACGCTTTGGCGTGCAAGAAGTACTTGAACTTTATGCATCAAGTGAAGGCAATGTTGGTTTTAGTAATATCTTTAACTTTGACAATACAGTTGGCTTCTCTCCAACACCATACGCGATCGTTGAATTTGATAAAGAAAAGAATGAATTAGTTCGCGATAAGAAAGGTCACTGCAAGAAAGTCAGAACAGGTGAGGTTGGCTTACTGATTGGTAAGATCACCAGCCGTTCACCATTTGATGGCTACACCGATCCAGAAAAGAACAAATCTGTGATTTTAAAAGATGTGTTTAACAAGGGCGACTCATACTTCAATACGGGTGATCTGGTTCGTGACATCGGTTTCCGCCACGCACAGTTTGTGGACCGTTTAGGCGACACTTTCCGATGGAAAGGTGAAAACGTATCCACCACCGAAGTTGAAAACATGGTGTGCGAATACGATAAGATTGCAGAGGCTGTGGTATATGGGGTAGAGATTCCAAATACCAATGGTCGTGCAGGTATGGCAGCAATTACTTTGGTTGATGGTGCAGAGCTTAACGAAACTGATCTAAGCGCTATGGTAAATGTATTTAAAAAATGCTTACCATCATATGCAATTCCAGTATTTTTACGCATTCAAGCCAAAGTAGAAACCACTGGAACATTTAAGTACCAAAAAAATAAACTGAAAGAAGACTCATTTAATCCGAGCAAAACATCTGAACGTTTATTGGTTTTATTACCAGGTACAAACAGCTATAGTGATGTAAATACTGAAATCTTTGATAACATTCAAAGCTATCAGTACCGTTTCTAGTTTATTTTTTAGCTAAACAAGAGGAAATCGTGCTTTTTATAAACAATCATGCAGATGTTTTTAAATTTCCTCTTGTGTTAGCTGAATAAGTTGCTAGAATACGCAACATCAAAACGAGATGGGTCGTTAGCTCAGTTGGTAGAGCAGCGGACTTTTAATCCGTTGGTCCCGCGTTCGAGTCGCGGACGACCCACCATTTAATGTTTTGAACCCCTATGGGTCGTTAGCTCAGTTGGTAGAGCAGCGGACTTTTAATCCGTTGGTCCCGCGTTCGAGTCGCGGACGACCCACCAGATTCTAAAAAACCTCATCATTTATGATGAGGTTTTTTATTTTGTGCGAACTATCTTTCTAAAAGATGACAGCAACCATTAGATTACTTTAAGCATCCTTGCTCAAAGTAATCTTGCACCTAAATTATAAAAAACTTTCCAATACCGAATTTAAAAAGATATGCCCCTGCTCTGTGCAAGCAATTCGATTTACATCATCGACCAAGAGTTTTTTGTCACGTAATTGATTCAGCGTCTCATTGATATCTTGCAAATCAAGCCCTGTGCGTTGAGTATAAAATTTCGCATCTACCCCATCATTTAAACGCAAAGCATTCATCATAAATTCAAAGGGCAATTCATCCGCTTCAATCTTTTTCATTTGGAGATGATCCGCAGGAACCTTGGCTAAATAATCCTTCGGTAAACGGGTTTTCTGAAAACGATAAATTCCATCTGGACGGGTGACCTTAGCATGCGCCCCTGCCCCAATGGCTAAATAATCACCAAACTGCCAATAATTCAGGTTGTGCGCTGATGGCTTTTCCTTACGCCATGCGGAAACTTCATAATTGATAAAGCCCTGTGCCTTTAAATATGCCTCACCCTGCTCTTGTATCTGCTCCAGTATCTCGTCCTGCGGAAGCATGGGTTGGGTACGAAAAAAAACAGTATTCGGCTCAATGGTCAGTTGATACCAACTAATATGTGTTGCACCCTGTTCTACAGCTAATCTAAGGTCATTTAAAGCCTGTTCTTGCGTTTGCTGTGGTAAACCATGCATGAGATCAACATTAACGCGCTCAAAGCCTGCTTGACGCGCTTGTTGGATTGCATCTAAAGCATTATTCGCAGTATGAATACGACCCAGTCGCTGCAAATGCTCAGGATCAAAACTTTGCACACCAAGCGATAAACGATTAATTCCCACTGCCAAATAATCGGCAAATGGATCATGCTCAACCGTGCCTGGATTGGCTTCCAGTGTAATCTCGCAATCAGCTTCAAAATCCAATCGGGCTTTGAGTTGATCGAATAACCACTGATAACCTTGTGCTGAGATTAAAGACGGCGTTCCACCACCAATAAATACGCTATGAATTGACCGACCTTGCGCCATTTCAATTTGAGTCTCAAAGTCAGCCACCAGTGCCTCAAGATATTGTTGCTCTAAATCCACAGACAATTCCCCATCAGGAACAGCATGTGAATTGAAGTCACAATAAGGGCACTTACGCACACACCAAGGCATATGGATATAAAGTGAAAGTGGAATATTTGCTGGATTTAAATGACTCAAAATGGAAGCTCAACAACAGAACCCTTTTATTTTAACATGACTCTATCAATCCGCTTATTATCATCACTTCACTATTCGGTTAGACTGAAACAATGAAGAACAATTAGATTGATAATATGATCAAAATTACCAGCCAATTGCTATTTATTCTTCCTCTTGCATTAGGTGTCGGTATTGCAATGGCATTTCAAACTGCAATTAATTCACAACTTAGAGAACATTTACACTCACCTCTTCAAGCTGCCTTACTCTCTTTTTTGGTAGGAACAATTGTGCTTGCATGTATGGTTTATTTTCAAAACACAGCAAAACCCAGTCTTGGAGAACTGTCTCAAATTCCATGGTTTCTATGGGTCGGTGGATGTCTTGGGGTTTATGCCATCAGCATGAGCATTTATACTGCACCCAAACTCGGTTTTTTAACTTTTTCAGGCTTAGTTATTTTCGGTCAATTGACCATTTCAATGTTACTTGACCATTTCGGCTGGTTAGGTACAGAAAAAACACCTGTCAATTGGCAACGTCTTGTCGGCAGTATTGTCATTTTTATTGGTGTGATATTCACTCTACAACGCTAATTCTCCCTCAATCAATAAGAGTATTTTTTGTGTCTGACGCGACAACCAAGCGGTTTGAACTTAAGCAATTATTTCATTTAATGTTTCCGATCTTGATCACCCAATTTGCTCAGGCTGGGCTTGGTCTTATTGATACCATCATGGCAGGTCATCTTTCTGCTGCTGATTTGGCAGCAATTGCTGTCGGTGTTGGTCTATGGATTCCAATTATGTTGTTATTTGCAGGAATCATGATCGCAACAACACCTTTAGTCGCTGAAGCGCGCGGTGCAAGAACACCAGAGAAAATTCCGACTATTGCACGTCAATCCTTATGGGTTGCGGTCATCCTCGGCATCGTTGCTATGTTGATTTTGCAATGTATGCCGATGTTTTTACCCCTCTTTGGAGTACCTGAAAGTTTATTACCCAAAGCAAGCCTGTTTTTACATGCGATTGGCTTTGGTATGCCTGCGGTGATGATGTACGCAGCATTACGTAGTTATTCTGAAGCCTTAGGACATCCACGACCTGTCACTGCGATTAGCTTAATTGCATTGTTGGTCCTGATTCCACTGAACTTTATTTTTATGTACGGTTTGGGACCTATCCCTGCTTTAGGGAGTGCGGGTTGTGGCTTTGCAACGGCAATCTTACAGTGGCTGATGTTTATTACACTGGCGATTTACATTTCAAAAGCTAAGGCTTATAAACAAGCGCCCATTTTCACAAAATGGGAAAAAATTGATCCTGTATGGGTAAAACGCATCTTAAAGCTGGGGCTGCCGATTGGTCTAGCTGTATTTTTTGAGGTGAGTATTTTCAGCACAGGCGCGATTGTCCTGAGTCCACTCGGCGAAAATGCAATTGCGGCGCATCAGATTGCAATTTCTGTGACTTCACAATTGTTTATGATCCCATTATCTCTTGCCATTGCACTCACGATTCGTGTGGGCACTTATTATGGAGAGAAAAATTGGTATGCGATGCGCCAAGTTCAAAAAGTAGGCTTGATTAGCGCAACCATTTTTGCTGCTTTGACCATGACACTGATTGCCGTAGCGCGCCCCTATATCGTGGCAATATATACCAATGATATTCATGTTATTCCTGTCGCGATGTATCTGTTGTGGTTCGCGATGGCGTATCAACTAATGGATGCATGGCAAGTAAGCGCTGCAGGCTGCCTACGAGGCATGCAAGACACGCAAGCACCAATGTGGATTACCTTAATGGCATACTGGGTCATTGCTTTCCCAATCGGCTTATATCTGGCACGTTATACGATTTGGGGTGTTGCAGGTGTTTGGTTAGGATTGATTATCGGTTTAAGTATTGCCTGTGTATTCTTGATTGGTCGTTTATATTTAAACAATAAACGATTAGCGCAACACATTAACCTCAACTCATAAAAACTTAATGCTGGTTTAATTTTATAATTGAAAGATGACAAGGATCTCATCTTTCAATTTGATCAAAATGTGCGATCAATCTCATAAAACTTTGGCTAAATCTTAAAAGATCGGGCTAGATTACATCTAAAGATTCAAATCAATAGATGTCCAATACATCCTGTAAGATCTAATCCATTCTCAATATCTACTTACATCCCTTAACATTTTGTTATAGGCAATTTAAGTTTTGTCACCTATGATCAGGGTATCACTTTAAAACTGAATCGAATGAGGTCAAGCGAATATGGCAAAACATGCAAGCTCTCCCAGTAGACGTTTTTTAAAACTGGCTGGTATGACCGCAAGTATTGCCAGCAAAAGCGTTGCCAACTCCATTCGTAATCTCGCCGCAGATGAAGAACAAAAAAACGCAGCACGCAGCCAACTATTTCAAGATATTGGCTTACAGATTGCCAATACATTGGGTGAAATGAAAGGTGCTGTGATGAAAGTTGGGCAAATTGCCTCACAGTATAAAGATATCTTTCCACCCGAAGTGGCGAAAGCAATTGCTAAGTTACAACGCCAAGCCCCTGCCATGCCTTTTGCTGCGATCCAGCAGCAAGTCGAAAAAGAGTTAGGCAAACCCTTAAACCAAATTTTTAGCTCTTTTGAAACCGAACCATTTGCAGCAGCTTCGATTGGTCAAGTACATCGTGCGGTACTTCCAAATGGGCAAGCAGTTGTGGTGAAAGTACAATATCCAGGGGTTGACCAGGCCTGTGAAAGTGACTTAAAGCAAGTCCGCCTCGCATTGCGCTTAATGGGCGTACTTAAGATTGATAAGAAGCTACAAGATCAACTATTTCAAGAAATTCAGGACAGCCTTTCTGCTGAATTGAACTACGAAATCGAAGCACAAAACCTCGAGGTTTTTAAAATTTTTCATGAGAAGTTGGATGATCAAATCATCATACCAACCGTCTATAAAGATTATTCGTCTCGCCGCGTACTAACGCTGAGCCTTGAACAAGGTGATTCCATTGAAACTGCCAGTACATGGTCAGTTGAAACCCGTAATCAAATCGGTCGTCGCCTGATCCGTGCTCTCGGACAGGAAATGTTATTCCTGAAACGTTTTCACTGCGATCCTCACCCAGGCAATTTTGCTTTTCGGGAAGATGGCAGTGTCATCATCTACGACTATGGCAGTGTCAAAACCCTTTCGCCAGAACTGATTCAGCACTTTAAGGCCTTGGTGAATGCTGCACGTCAGGAGGATATTGCTCAAGTTGAAGATTTACTGGTTGAACTGCATTCAATTGCTGAGAAACAAAAATTCCCAAGTGAACTTTATGTTCAGTGGATTGAAGTGTTATTGCGTCCACTCAGTACCCATTATGATTTTGCCGAAAATTCATCTCATCACGATGGCATGAGACTGGTGAAGAAATCATTAAAATATTGGGATGTGTTTAAACCATCACCTGATACGCTGATGGTCAACCGTACCATTTCAGGGCATTACTGGAACCTGATCTATCTTAAGGTACATGACAACCTGAATGACCTGTTTGAGGAGTTGGTTCCCAATTAGCACTTGATACAGGATTTTCATAATCGCCCTGTATGCATAAGGATTCATCAGACCAAAATGATCAGGAACAAAACTTGAAATAGATTACATTGACTCCACTTGTTGTTATATTATAACATATCATAAAACAATGAAGTATTTCACTATGCGTAAAGATATTCATCCTGCTTATCAACAAGTCTTGTTTCATGATACCAATGCTGATGCCTACTTTTTAATTGGTAGCACACTCCAGACCAAACAAAGCAAAGAATATCAAGGGAAAATCTATCCATACGTTACCCTAGATATTTCAAGTGCATCGCATCCGTTTTATACAGGTGAAGTACGCCAAGCAAGCAATGAAGGTCGTGTTGCCAGCTTTAACAAACGCTTTGCACGTTTTAATCGCAAAGGTTAATCTTGTTTTAAGTTTCATTCATTAAGCTATTAATATTGGAAGTCTAAGGCTATATCTCCTCCGCTTAGACTTCTTTTTTTTATGTCTAGATTCTATACATCCTAGCGATCAGTTGATTTACCCACCACGCCAAACTCAATCGGTGTTTTCACATAGAATAAAGAAATCTCTTTACGATTCAGATAACTCAATAATTCGACTGCTTGTTCAGAGCTTACTGCAAATTGAATTTGTATAGGTCGATCCGCGAATCCAAAGAAACGAGTAGAATGAAATAAACCCTGATAATCAACACCTTCCAAACCCGCTCATACTGTCTCCCCACGCAAATTCATTTGACTTGCGACTACCAACAGCCATTCGCTAATCAGTTGCCCCTGAACATTATGGTTTTGTGTTGTATAAAAAGTAATTAAAAATCCATTCATTTCATCACTCCTTGGCTATGTGGCACTAAGCCATTGATGCAGGCTCATACCTATGATGGTAAACAGCAATGATCCAAGTACATGAATCAAAATCGCAGCACAGGCATAACCCAATTTACCACTTTGCAATAAGGTAATAATCTCAGCAGAAAATGTTGAGAACGTGGTTAATGCACCACAAAAGCCCGTGATCACGAACAGTTTGTAATTGGGGCTGAGAGAGCTTTGAGAAAAATAGGAAATTGCAAAACCAATAATAAAGCCACCAACAAAGTTGACGGTGACCGTTCCCAAAGGAATATTGGGGAAAATAGGATTCAGCTTTAAACCCAAAAACCAACGTAACCATGCACCTAATACCGAGCCAAGTGCGATTGAGAGTAAAGGATAGTACATGATTTACTCCACACACTGCGCTGGAGCTAAAATGATATTCAGCATGAGTTTATAGCTAATTTTCTGAAAATTTTTCATTTGCGAACTCCAAAATGGGAACAGAGCACGCACAAA
Source organism: Acinetobacter sp. WCHA45 (assembly GCF_002165255.2). Taxonomy (NCBI): domain Bacteria; kingdom Pseudomonadati; phylum Pseudomonadota; class Gammaproteobacteria; order Moraxellales; family Moraxellaceae; genus Acinetobacter; species Acinetobacter sp. WCHA45. The sequence goes on from NZ_CP028561.1 coordinate 2,420,555, forward strand.
CCTACGTCCCCTGTTCAGGGTAACGTAGGCATCATTAGCCAAAACAGCGGTTTGTAATAGGAGGAATGCCATCTCCTTTTCTCTAAAATAACATAATTTTTAGACAACTCAACTGCTGTGTATAAACACAAAGTTATCCACAATTTATTGAGATTCTGGCAATACTTTTTCTCCCACCACATAAAAATCCAGTTTAGGAATCACAAAAGTGAAAACTGCGGCATCATCATCTAAACCAAATTGTTGCAACAATTGAGGAGCCTGTAATTTATCGATCTCAGCAGCCTGAATTTGTTGAAATTGCACAGGCATGTTGATATCCCCTTGCGACATCCGAGTCGGTTGGTCAACCCATTCAGCCCACGCATGATCTTGATCTACCAAAAATTGAACGGCCTCCTCCCATGAGGAAAATAAACTTTGCCAAGCCTCAGGTAAACGTTTCTGCATGGTGATGTGTATATCACTACTAAAAGAATAATCTTCATCCATGCGAATACGAGTATGAATCGTGTTTTCATCTCGTTGATGCTGAAAATTTGGCGCACATTGCGCAGGCATCACATCACTGGCGAGGCGACCACCGATCGCATACAAAGCTTGATCAACGATCACTTGTTCAAAGATTACGGTCTTGGGCTTTGATTCATTTAAATAAAAGCGCCAATTACTTTGCCGAGGTGAAGGCATTAGCTGGCGTAGTTTTCCAAGAAAAGTAAAGCCAAAATGCTGGTGCTGATAAGTTAAAATAGTAAAGATAGTTTTGCCCTGCTTTTCCCACAACACAACAGGATCTGGATAACGCTGGCGAACTTGCTCAGCATCCACCAACCAAGACAAATAAACCACATTGCTCACCTGACTTTGTAAACGCATAAAAGGAAGTATGCGCATCATCATACGACGGAGTTGCAAAACAAAACGACAATTTAATATCGGCGCGAAAAATCGCAATGTAGACCATGGCGAGGACCACTTTAAACGGTGTCTATTCATTATTATTCAAAAGATTCATGCTCGCTTTGAGCATAAACTGCCAAGATTACAACGTCCAGTTCAAATGCGATGCTGTATTTTAAATGTTATGATACGGGCATTACTTCACCAAATATGGAATTTTGAAATGGCTCAAAGCTTATTGGCACAACTTAAAGATGGTTCAGCAAAGTTTGCAGACGTATTGGCATTTATTGAAGCGCGTTATCAACATACGCCAACAGCCTTTCAAAATGGCGCACAATCAAATGCTGAAACCGAAAACCAAGGCAGCGCAAAAGTACTCAGCTTTGCGCAAATCGAAGGCTTAAATCAAGCGGAGACGCTCAGTTTATTTGCGGAACATTATGCATCTGTATTGGCGACACCTGAAGCAACAGATCATCAAAATATCCGTCAGTTTATGCAAAATGGCTGGGATGGTGTGAAGTTTGAAGGTAAAGCACTGACTGCAAAATAAGATAAAGGAGGTACTTAACCTCCTTTTTTATCATCATTTTCTATTGTAATGTTGGGTCTAACCAGTTTAGATAAATTTGTTGTTAAACTATAAAAATCGCCACCCATTTTCCCAACACTATCGAGTTGCTGTTGATCAATCATCTGCCCATCCCATAACCGATCATCAACATAAATCGATTTGACATCCAGCAATACGACTGTACCTCCAAATGCTAAGCTACTGAGCTGAATCACCTCTCTTAATTGGCATTCATAACGCACTGATGCATATTTTACTGCCAAGGCTGCGACCGCATGGCTCGGTTCAGACTCAATCTCAGCAAAATCAAACTCACTTTGCTCTGGTGGCAATAAAGCACAAGATAAATTCATCTGTTCAAGTAGTTGTGAATTTACAATATGAATCGCACATTGTTGAGTCTCGATTAAATTCCTCAAAGTATCTTTATCTTGCCCATCTCTTGGATTGACTTGTGAATACCAAAGGATAGGAGGATTACAACTCGCAACGTTAAAGAATGAATAAGGGGCTATATTGGCTACGCCACCCGCAGAAATGGTACTGATCCATGCGATGGGTCTAGGCGTAATTCCCCCAACCAACAAACGATAGATCTGATTTGCATCTAACTCAGAGGTTTCAAAAATCATAATGCTTGCACTACCTACTTATGGGCGTTCGATATATTGTGGTAAATCATCTGTAATGCAGTCCCGTTCGCTTTACGGCAACGCTGACAATGGCACTGAACTATCTCACCAATTTCACCCTGAATTTCGTAGCGGATGCCCTGACATAAACAACTCCCTTGATATACTGGCGATTGTTCAGACATATCATCATACATCCTATATTTATTGGCTACTCAAAACTAACACTATTCACATATCAAACAAAGTACAAAACAGTGTATTTATCTGCTTAAAAAATGTTGTACGCCTTGCCCTGCTGCTCGCCCTGTGGCAAAACAAGCCGTCAGCAAATATCCACCTGTCGGTGCATCCCAGTCCAGCATTTCGCCACAGCAAAACACATAAGGATTAGATTTCAATTGCAATTGTGGAGATAAAATATCTTGCTTGACCCCGCCCGCACAGCTAATCGCTTCTTCGATTGGACGGAAGCCATCTAAAGAAATACTGAGATGCTTGATCTGCTGCACCATTTGCTTGGCATCTGACCATAAGCTTTTATCAACGATTTCCCGAAGCAGATTAATTTTGACCTGATCCAAGCCTGCTTTACGCCAAAGATTGGTAAGAGACTGCTTCTTATTGCCTTGTAATTTCTTTTCTAATTGTTCAATACTGAGGTCTGGAAGTAAGTCTAGGTGAAGTTTTAGGTTTTTCTTTTGGCTCAGCTGTGTTCTTAAATCACGTCCCAATTTATAAATCACACCACTTTCAAAACCATAGTGCGTAATGATGATATCACCATGTGTCTTTCGCTCAGTTGTAACCCACGCATCAACTCGTTTGAGTGGCTGACCAAAACAATCTTGCATAAACGGCGACCATTGTTTCAGCACCCCAGCATTGCTAGCCTGAAATGGTTCAATTTCATCGGTGGAAAGCCATTGCTGCCACGCGCCATCACTACCTAATTGTGACCATGACACTGCTCCGCAGGCCAAAATAATCGCATCATAAGTTGCACTAAATTGCTGAGTCTGATTCTCTATCGTGAGCTGATTGTTGGATAAATCCACACAACGATGACGATAATGGAATTTTACACCCTTCTGAATCAATCGCTTTAACCAAGCACGAAGTAACGGTGCTGCTTTCATTTCTACTGGAAACACACGCCCTGAACTGCCGACATAGGAATTGATCCCAAGACCTTGCATCCAATTTTGAATCCACTGAGCATCCCATTGTTTCACCCAAGGGCTCAACCAATCGGTACGATCATAGCGTTGGATAAATACGTCTACAGGCTCAGCATGTGAGATATTTAAACCTGTTTTGCCCGCCATTAAAAACTTGCGCGCTGCAGAAGGTTTTTGTTCAAACACATCAATTTGATAGTTGTATTGACTCAACACTTCAGCAGCCATCAAGCCCGCTGGACCTGCACCAATAATCGCAATGCGTTTAGACATCAAGGTTCTCTTGAATATTCTGCCCTTGCAATGGTGCAAAATCATCAAAACGGGTTGTATAGCCTTCTGGTTTTCGAATGATCAATTGTTGGCACAATTCACCACGTTCTAAGTACTTAATTTCAAAATGAGTACGTGCAGAATCTACTGCAATTTTCTGCTTTTCATATGGCAGTTTCCATAGCTCAATCAACTGCTGTTCAGCTTCATCAATATATTCAGGAATATTGCTTGCGAGCGTAATCGAGCCATTGGGCTGAAGACGAGAAAGTAGGAACTCAAAGAATGGCATATTCAGCCAACGTTGTGCAGGATTATGCGGTTCTGGATTTGGATAGAGAATAAAAAATTGTTCGACCTGTGCAGGATATAGGGCATGCACAATCCAAGGTAAAGCATCGGCATGAATCGGATTGAGATATTCACGCGGTTGTAGTTGATGCTGTTTTTGCATAGCCAGAAATTTTTCTTTGGTTCGTTCAATCGCATACAACGTGGTGTGTGGATTTTGCCCCGTAAACAACAAGGCATGTTTGCCTTTTCCAGCACCAATTTCGACACAAATCGGTGTACTAGGAATGGCAATAAAATCACGAGGGACTTGCATACGTTGTGCTTGAAATTGACGAATCGACATATTCACATCAAACTATCTAGAAATCGGCATAAGTCTAACAATTCACTTTGCTTTTGCCTAATCTATTTGTTTTTGATGTAGGAATTTTCTATGCCACGTACATTCCCCTGCCCACGTTGTGGACAAGACAGCACTTGGGAAGGTAATGAATTTCGCCCATTTTGCTCAGAGCGTTGTAAGCTGATTGATTTAGGGGCTTGGGCAAACGATGAATACAAACTGCCTACCCAAGATGCACCTCAGGCAGGCGATAAACGTCATGAAGATGAATACGAGGATTAGCCAGCTTTACTTGCAACGAATGGGTTGAATTGTTTCTCGTAACCGATTGTGCTGATTGGACCATGCCCCGAAATAAACTGAGTTTCATCGGGTAAGCTAAAGCATTCTCTTTTAATCGAATCGAGTAACTGCTGATGATTTCCTTTTGGAAAATCTGTGCGTCCTATCGAGCCTTTAAACAACACATCACCCGTCCAAAGCAAACCATGCTTTTGATTGTAAAACATCACATGACCAGGCGTATGTCCTGGTGCAAAACGCACCTCGAATTCGTCTTCACCCAGTTTTAAGGTTTCACCACCTTCTAACCACTGATCGACTTTAACAGGTTGAGGAATTGGGAAACCATAACGTGCTGAGACTTCTTGAATCATATCTAACCAAAATTGGTCTTCTTTATGTGGACCAATCACAGGAATTTTCCAAGCTTCAGCCAATTCTCCTACAGCACCAGCATGATCAAGATGTCCATGCGTCAACCATAGTGCCTTAACGGTTAAACCCAAAGCCTCAACTTCTTTCTTTAGTACTGCTGCATCGCCACCTGCATCAATCAAAACCGCCTCTTTGCTTTCACTGTCCCATAAAATTGAGCAATTTTGAGCAAATGCGGTAACAGGAACAATTTTGACTTGCAGCATAAAAACCTCTGGCGTGAAAGAAGATCGTCTTAACGATGAGCTAAGGTATGAGTAAGAGCATCAAGATTAGCCTGAACCAGACTTGCAAGCAAATCTATATGTGCTTGGTCAGTATTTAATGCAGGAATATAAGCATATTCTCCACCACCAGCGTGTTGGAAAGTTTCTTTATTTTCAACTGCCAATTCTTCTAATGTTTCCAGACAATCTGCTGAAAAAGCAGGACTCAGCACTTGTACAGATCGAACCCCTGCTTGTCCCCATTGTTCCAATAAAACATCAGTATAAGGTTTAACCCACTCTTGTTTACCAAAACGAGATTGGAAACTGATTGCCCATTCATCTTCATTTAAATGCAATGCTTCAGCAACCAGTTTTGCGGTCATACGACAACGATCTGCATAAGGATCACCTTTGTCTGCATAAGGCTGAGGAATACCATGAAATGACATCAATAATTTTTCAGGTTTTCCATGCTGCTCTTGATAAGCAAGCACACTATCAACCAAAGCTTGAATGAATAATGGATGCTGATAATAATCTTTGATCATGGTTATTCCAGGCAAATGGCGCTGATTTGGAATCCATCGTGCAAAAGCATCATATAAAGGCGCAGTCGATGTCGCAGAATATTGCGGGAATAATGGTAATAAAATCACATGCTCTTGAGGCACTTTCTCAAGTTGCTCAAATACTGCATAAATGCTTGGTTGGCCATAAGTCATGGCAGGCACAACCGTTAAGTCAAATTGATGATTTTCATCCAGCAAACGCTGTTTTATCAATTGTGTTTGTTTGAGAACAATTTCACGCATTGGTGAGTCAGTTGACCAAACTGAGGCATACGCTTGAGCAACCCGTTTTGGGCGAAATGGAAGAACAAAAGCATGTAGAATCACCCACCAAATAAATTTTGGTATTTCAATTACTCGCGTGTCAGATAAAAATTGCTTCAAAAAACGACGTACTGCTGGTGCAGTCGCTTCGTCGGGCGTACCTAAATTTGCTAAAATCACAGTGACTTTTGGTTTTGGTGTCGCTGACATAGATCGTTTCCGCTATAGCTGAATTTCTTCAATTACTTTAGCAGCTTTATGATTCTTTTTTAAATTGGTTTAATGCATTGTTTTAAATTGAAAAACCCGATTACTATCTAGGACATTACTTTCCAATAGCTTTTGAGCTTTATGCGTCAACTGCCATAACATACGTTGGCGATCATCACGTCCCGTAGGTACAATCCATTCATTCTGACGCATTTGCATTTTTATCTCATGCAAAGCACGTATATTGATCTGTGCTCTTGAAACGGCGTGTGCTCTTGGCATCTCTTTACGTGCATCTTCCAAACCTGTTTCATTTAAATATTCATTCATACGTTTTGAAAAATATTCTTCAGGAGTTGGACTAACAAAAGATGAACCAAGTACATTGAGCAATTGTGCCCATGTTAATTTACGGAACGTTTTGATGTCTTTAAAATTACCATCTTGGTAGGCATGCATACGATATTCAAAAGAATAAAGCTCATGCATTGAAACCTTAGGTAACATTGAAATTGGATCTGCTTCACGACTACCCATCTCAGTTTCGAGTTGTTTTAGTTTGGCGCGTAAACTATCGATCTCATCTTGTAAAACTTGAGTGTTCTGAGGACGTACCCAACCTACCACAGGATAACGCTCTAACATTTGTGGCATGCTCGAACGAACAGCTAGTTCCAAATCTCTTAAGGTACGGTATGTAAATATTTGATCAACATCATGCTGTAGCTGTTTTCTAAACTCTTTAAATTTTTCTTTTAATTCAGGTTTATTATCTTGCAATTGTAAGTCACGCGAGTCGGGATCTTCATGCATAAATACAATCACAGGTTTCTGCTTCGTCATGGCGTAAATATATTCCAGATGCATGTAACCAACACCTGAAACGGATTGTTCGCCATACTGGCTACCTAATAAGATTACGACGTAATCACAGTCATCTATTTGACGACGAGCAATAGAGGTACTTAATGGTGTGCGCTGTTCTAAGCCCCACGAAAAGAAACCCATCCCAACCAAAGTTTGAGTCAAGACTGCTCGCTCTGGTTGCATTTCATTGCCAGACGTAGAAATAAACACTTGATAACGGGTATCTTGCATAGGCTAAGCCTCAATTCACTGATCAATAATTTTAAGCTATTTTGCTTAAATTTTATTAATAGATAACCTAGATCAAACCACAAATATGATTAGATTTTAAGCACTTAAGCAGTACTTTCATCCAAATTGCGAATCGTCCATGTTATTTGTTCTGGTACTAGATGTTTGAGCACTAATGATAACTCAATCGCATTATTACCACTGACATAACATTCAATACGTGTAATATTATGACTTATTTTGTCACATAATAACCTATTTTTTATTAAAATATATGCTGTTTGTCGTGCAACCGCTTGCCCAGAGTCAATTAACTTTAACTTTTCACCAAAAACCTGACGAATCGCATCTTTTAGGAAGGGATAATGGGTACAACCTAACACTAAAAAGTCCGCACCCTGCTCCACTACAGGCTGTAAAATTTCTTGCAATACATTCAAACAACCTTGACTCATTTGTTGACCTGACTCTACAAAAGGTACCAGTTTTAAACTGGTTACAGCGAGAACTTTCACCCCAGCAGGTTCAGCAAATTTGAGCATGACATCTTTAATCAATTGACCACGAAAAGTTGCTGGTGTTGCTAACACTGCTACAACTTTAGATTGGGTTTGGATCACAGCAGGCTTCAACGCAGGAACTAAACCTACGATTGGAAAACGCTCACCATAATAATCTCGCAAATAATCCAAACTAAAAGCTGAAGCAGTGTTACAAGCGACAACTGCAATTTTGCAACCTTGTCGATACAACCACTCAATTGCTTGAGCAGTAAGCTTGCGAATCTCTTGATCTGAACGCGCACCATAGGGAACATGCGCTGTATCTGCATAATAAAGAATGCGTTCATTGGGTAAATGAGAGGCAATTTCTTGTGCAATCGATAATCCACCAATACCCGAATCAAAAACCCCAATTGGCGCATCAGCAGATGCGTGTGGCATAGGATCCAATAAGAGAGGCATAGGTTGAACAACTGTCATACACACGTGAGCACTAATTTATCTAATCTTTTAAGCTTAAACCTCAGGTGCTCAAATGCAAGATCAAATCACCACTTTTTAACGTTAAAACAGCCTCACCTTGAGCATTTTCAGACAAAGAACCATAGTTCAAGAGATGATAAAAACTTTGTCTCTGGATTAAAGCATTGATACCAAAACGTATATGTACATATGGGCGTAATTCACCTGCATATTCACGCATAAAAATAGGGTGTGTTTCATCCACAATCACGACGTCCTGATTGGTTGTAGAGACTTGCAAATAAGATTTTCCATCGATTTCAATTTGATCCACATGATTGATTAATAAAGGCTCATCTTCCACCTCAATTTCAATCTGCTCTACAGGTGTTTTAAGATAAAATTTACCCTCTTCTTTCCAAAGTACTTTAGTAAACAAATCCAATAGCGCCTGCCGCTTGATCAATTGACCTTCGTGCCACCATTCACCATTGGCTTTTACTTTCAAATCCATTTTGCCACAATGTTTTGGATGCCATTGGTCTAAAGGTGGAATTGACCTTTTGTGACTTTGCTGTACATCTTTTAAGTATTGTGAAATGTTCATTAAGTTTTTATCATCAGAAAACATGATTTTTCCCTGATTTTCTAAAGGGTTTTGTGGAGAATCATTTTCATTTATCATAGTTTATGCCTTGCTGACGAGAAAATATGACCGCTCAGCCAATTGGCGAGCCCAAGGTTTAAAACTATACTATCCCAAACGTTTGCAAGCACAATAGTAGCATTTGTGTTTGGCAATTCAGAACACTCATGGCAGCACCGAATCGCAATATTACGGTTGCCACCCTTAAAAATATGAGGAGTCCTACATGGAACACATCGAACGTGAAGCGATGGAGTTTGACGTAGTGATCGTAGGCGCAGGGCCTGCGGGTTTATCTGCTGCGATTAAAATTCGTCAATTAGCGATTGAAAACAACCTACCTGATCTTTCAGTGTGTGTTGTTGAAAAAGGCTCTGAAGTAGGTGCGCATATCCTTTCTGGTGCTGTACTTGAACCACGTGCCATGAATGAATTGTTCCCGAACTGGAAAGAAGAAGGTGCGCCACTCAATGTACCTGTAACGGGCGACGAAACCTATTTCTTATTGTCTGATACCAAAGCACAAAAAATGCCGTATTGGATGGTACCAAAATCAATGCACAACGAAGGAAACTATGTTATTTCCCTCGGTAATGTTGTGCGTTGGTTAGGTCAAAAAGCTGAAGAGCTTGAAGTTTCTATTTTCCCTGGTTTTGCTGCTTCTGAAGTGCTTTACCATGAAGATGGTACGGTAAAAGGGATTCAAACAGGTGATATGGGAATTGGCAAAAATGGTGAGCCAACACATAACTTCACGCCTGGTTATGAACTCCATGCAAAATATACGCTATTTGCTGAAGGTTGCCGTGGTCACCTCGGTAAGCGCCTAATTGCAAAATATAATCTTGATAAAGATGCTGATCCGCAACATTACGGTATTGGTATTAAAGAACTTTGGGAAATTGACCCAGCTAAGCATAAGCCTGGTCTAGTGATGCATGGTGCAGGTTGGCCATTATCTGAAACAGGTTCTGCGGGTGGTTGGTGGCTATACCACGCTGAAAACAACCAAGTAACTTTGGGTATGATTGTGGATTTATCTTATGAAAATCCAAATATGTATCCATTTATGGAAATGCAACGTTGGAAAACTCACCCAACCATTAAGCAATTCCTTGAAGGTGGTAAACGCATTTCTTACGGCGCACGTGCAGTTGTAAAAGGTGGCTTTAACTCTTTACCTAAACTGACTTTCCCAGGCGGTTGCTTGATCGGTGATGATGCTGGTTTCTTGAACTTTTCAAAAATCAAAGGCTCTCACACTGCAATGAAGTCAGGTATGTTGTGTGGCGAGGCTGTGTTTGAAGCAATCGCAGCGGGCGTCGAAAAAGGTGGTGATCTTGCAATTGCTCGCGTTCTTGAAGGCGACGATCATTTTGTTAAAGAGTTAACGACTTATACAGATAAGTATAATAACTCTTGGTTAAAAGAAGAGTTATATCAAGCACGTAACTTTGGTCCAGCGATGCACAAGTTTGGTACTTGGATTGGTGGTGCATTTAACTTTATTGATCAAAACATCCTTAAAGTGCCATTTACCTTACATGACTTAAAACAAGACTTTGCTGCACTTAAAACTGTAGATGCATCGACGTTCAAACCAAACTATCCAAAACCAGATGGTAAGTTGACCTTTGACCGTTTATCTTCAGTATTCGTATCAAATACAGTGCATGAAGAGAACCAACCTGCTCACTTAAAGCTAACTGATCCATCAATTCCAGTGAATGTAAACTTACCGAAATGGGATGAGCCTGCTCAACGCTACTGCCCTGCTGGTGTTTATGAAATCATGGAAAATGATGATGGTTCTAAGCGCTTCCAGATTAACGCAGCCAACTGTGTACACTGTAAGACTTGTGATATTAAAGACCCATCACAGAACATTACATGGGTAACGCCAGAAGGTGGCGGTGGTCCAAACTACCCGAATATGTAATTTTTAATTTGTACTGAAACTTAGTTTTTAGTACAAATTAGGTGGTGTATCAAAAAGTATGCTAAAAAAAAGCAGGTTGAATTTTGATAAAATAGAGAAATGCAAATAACTCTAGAAATCAAATGTCCAACCTGCCTCAGTGACAGTATAAAGAAAAATGGCATCAAAGTAGATGGGAAACAAAACTACCAATGCAAAGACTGCAAACGTCAGTTTATTGGTGACCATGCTCTGAGCTATCTAGGATGTAATTCTGGCATTACTCGTAAAATATTACAGTTAATGGTCAGAGGCAGCGGTATACGAGATATCGCTGAAGTTGAGCGCATTAGTATCGGTAAAGTCTTACGGACTTTAACTGAATCGGCCTATCAAATTCAGCCTAAACAAAGTCATTATGAATCTCTCGAAGTAGATGAATTCTGGACTTTTGTTGGAAATAAAAATAATAAACAATGGCTTATTTACGCCTACCATCGAGAAACAGGTGAGATTGTTGCTTATGTTTGGGGTAAGAGAGATTTAGCTACAGTCCAAAGGTTGAAGACAAAGCTTAAACAATTAGGTATTCACTACACCCGAATTGCAAGTGATCATTGGGACAGTTTCATCACTGCTTTTAAAAACTGCAAGCAAAGTATTGGTAAGTTGTTTACTGTAGGAATTGAAGGTAATAATTGCAAAATAAGGCATCGAATAAGGCGTGGTTTTAGAAGAAGTTGCAATTTCTCCAAAAAGCTTGAAAACCATTTTAAAGCCTTCGACTTAACCTTCTTTTACATCAATAATGGCTTCATTTAATGTCAGCATACTTTTTAAAACACCACCCAAATTAAACCAAGAAAGCCTCATGAAATATGAGGCTTTCTTATTTTAATCTTTCTGTTTTTCATCAAATTTTTTATATTGTTTTGATAATAAACTTAAGCTCTTCATCTGCTTGCCAAAACGTCGACACGAACTACACATCACCACATGAAACTGTAAAGCACTCATTTCTTTGAAGTTCAATGCCCGATCTTGTTTTTCTGAAAGCAATTGGGTCGCTTCTCGGCACGTCAACATGAACAATCCTCCTGAAGTAACCATTTGTTTTCTAAGCATTCACGTAGTCTGGCTCGACTGCGATACATTAGAACGTTCAAGTTTGAGATACTTAGCTCTAATTTCTCACAGATTTCATCTGAACTAAGTTCTATCATTTCCCGCAACATAAACACTTGTGCATACTTTGCTGGTAAATGATTCAAACAGGTATCAAAAATCATCCAAAAATCTTGCTGCTCCATCATTTCCTCAGGATTCAACCATGCTTTTGGTCTTTCTGATTTTTGCCAATGCCCTGAAGCATCAAACAACTCATCCACGCTTCGCTCATTTTCTTCCGTATCAAACAATTCAGACATACTGACTAAACGTTGCTTCTGACGAATCAGATCAACAATTTTATTTTTTAAAATAGCGAATACCCATGTTTTAAATGCTGATCGACCAGAAAAAGAACCTGAATGTTGTAAAGCACTGACCAAAGCTTCTTGCACAACATCCTCAGCTTGATGAAATGAAGAAAGTTGCAATACTGCAAATTTCATCATTTGTTGTCGTAGTTCCATCAGAAAATCATCGTTATACAATTGCTGCGATGCATTAGCATTCGATGTTGTCATTTCAGGCATCGCGTTTCTCACTATGCTAGTCAGGTTTGTATAACAATTCTAAGCGGATCAAATCTTCTGCAAGTTCATCCAGTTGAGTATTTACTTCACTGAACGATAGATCAGGAATTATTTGCTGGATAAACTCAGCGAGTGCTATTCGCGGCAATGGTTGTTGTGCTAATTGCTCAATTAGATAAGCGGTTAATGGAGTCAATATTTCAACACAAACCCGATCATGTTTGTTCCGCCAAACCATGATGGCACTTGGAGCGGGATCTTTGTGAATTTGATTGATTGACCACTGGTAAACAGGATATTGATACACCAAAACCCAAACTTGTGTAGTCAGCTGCCAATTTAATTCGGCATTCAAAGTGACATCTTCAATTTCAAGTGTATCCAAGTACAGTTCAAGCCATTCGTATTGCAACAGCTCAGTAAGCCACGGATATTCAAATAAAATAGGATGCTGCTTTTCTGTGAGAAACTCTCTGAATTGCAATGAGATATCGTTATAAAGCGGAGACTGATTCTGAGATTCTCGAAAAAAATCTGCCAGTAACTGTTGCCATTGCTGCTCAGGCAATAAAGATCGAGCCACCGGATAAACCAAATTGATAAATGAGCAAACATTGTTGAACAACAGTTCTCGATAAACTTGCATACGATCCAAAGCAAAAGGCACTGCTTTTACTGAATTTGGATCACGCAGCCAGTTACAAAAATCATGTTGGGTCTGCTGAAAAGTATGCTCATTCATACTCATACATTCACCCCATCGACCAAATTCTGGCTCATTGGGATTAGTGTATGTTGATTTGAATATTGATGCTGTAACTGCTGAATCTTATTCAATTCACTCTGAAGTTGCTGCCATGTTGGGATATTAAAATCGCGCTCTAATAACGTTGGTTTCACACCACATACCTGATAAGTGTATTCCAACAATGCCCACACGGGATCACATACTTCAGCACCATGAGTATCAATGAGTAAATCTGTACTCAGCTGTTCATGCCCTGCTATATGTAAATAACGAATACGTTGTTTCGGCATAGCTTCAATGAAAGCATAAGCATCTGATTGGTGGTTGATACTATTTACATAAACGTTATTCACGTCCAACAATAATTCGCAATCTGCTTGTGTGATGACTTCACGGACAAACTCTGCCTCGGACATTTCAGCATTCGGCATAAGATAAGTAGAAACATTTTCTAATACTAATCTTCGCCCTAAAATATCTTGAACTTGAGAAATTCGTTCCACTACATACTTCACAGCAGCTTCAGTCATTGGGATAGGCAAGAGATCGTATAGATAGCCACCATCATTGGTATAACTCAGATGTTCCGAATAAATCTTGACTTGATAAGTATCTAAGAATTTTTTGATTTGATGAATAAAATCAATATTTAAGGGATGAGGACCACCAATCGACAAAGAGAGTCCGTGACAAATTAATGGAGATTTTTCTACACACTGAGCTAGAAGTTTCGCATGTCGACCACCAAAGCCCATCCAATTTTCTGGAGCAACTTCAATAAAGTCAGGATGGTGAGTCGCACCTAAAAATGCCTCGATAAAATCTCGTCTTAGACCAAGACCCACACTTGTGATTGCATCCATAAAGAATCCTTTTGGTGAATGACAGCCATCTTTTTAGATGCTGTCATCTACCGTCTGCATAAGGCTTAATGAGCGCCACACTTCCCATCAGCCACTTTTTTGTCTGCTCCACATTTTGCATCTGCCATCTTTTTGTCTGCACCGCATTTAGCATCCGCAGCTTTTTTATCTGCGCCGCATTTTGCATCAGTAGTTTTGTGTTGTTTTTTCGCTTTATTTGAACCACATTTCGCTTCACCACATTTTGCATCTGCAGTTTTAGTCACATGTGTTTCAGTCGTCGTCGATGCTGCCGAAACTTGGGTTGCTGCACCAACCATAGATAATGCAACTAAAGCGGCAACCGAAGTCATTGAGTTTAATTTATTCATTGTGAAGTTCCTTTTAAGTAAATATTGCTTTTGTACTAGGTACATAAAATTAGACGTGCGAACAATCAAATTATTACAGTCAAATTTAGATTTTTTTTGTGTAAGAAATCAAAAATTCAAACGACTAATAACTAATAAAACTTATTCGTTGTGAATTTCTCATGAAAAATCTAATTTATTCTTTACATAAACGCTATCAGAATTTGGGTTCCAACTTAAATTATTTTGATGGAATCGCTTCTTTAGCGCTTCGCCTATATTTAATTCCTATTTTTTGGATGGCTGGACACAATAAACTACAACATTTCAATGATACAGTTGAATGGTTTGGCAATAGTGAATGGGGCTTGGGCTTACCCTTCCCATTGGTTATGGCTAGCCTTGCAATTTCGGCTGAGTTAGGTGGTGCTGTCTTACTTGCCTTAGGTCTTGCAACGCGACTGATTTGTATTCCATTGATTATCACTATGCTGGTCGCTATCTTTACTGTACACATTCAAAATGGATGGCAAGCCATTGCTGATCCACATGCTCCTTTTGCAAATATGCAAGTGATTGAATCGGCTGAAAAACTAGAGAAAGCGAGAGAGGTTCTGAGCACTTATGGAAATTATGATTGGCTTACATCTAGTGGCTCATTTGTCATATTGAATAATGGTGTTGAGTTTGCAGTGACCTATTTGGTTATGTTGGGTGCACTACTGGTTCTTGGTGGTGGAAGATATGTAAGTTGTGATTACTGGATCAATAAAAAACTAATTAAATCAGAAAGATAGATTGAATATACACCTATCTTAATAGTGAAAGTGCAATCAACCACATGATACAGCCAATCAATAGTTCTAAGACTTTCCAAGCTTTAGGATTTGCAAATACAGGACGCAATAATCTCGCCCCAAATCCTAAACTAAAAAAGAATAAAAATGATGCTGATACTGCCCCACTGGCAAAAGAGATCTTATCCGCATATTGAGCAGATATTGAACCTAATAATACAACCGTGTCTAAGTAAACATGCGGATTTAACCAAGAGAAACTGAGACATAAAACTATCGTTTGCCAGAAAGTTGTTGTTTCTTGTTCAGAAGCAATTAAACCTGACTGCGAATTATAAGCATTGTAAAAGCTGCGGGCGCCGTACATAAACAAGAAGAGTGCGCCGAAATACTTCATAGCTTGAATCAACCATGCTTGTTGACTCAATATTGAAGCAAATCCAAAAACACCTAAACAAATTAAAAATGCGTCGGATAAAGCACAGATCAGACATACCCAAAATACATGCTGTTTGAGCAATCCCTGCTTTAAAACAAAAGCATTTTGTGCACCAATTGCGAGAATTAAAGAGAAACCTAACAATAAACCTGAAATATATGTAGAAACCAAAACTTAGCCTTTTTGCACTAAGTAACGATATTCGGTATGACTATTTGCACCAAGGCTTTCTTCTTTAAGCAGTAACTCATGCCCAAGATGCATACAAAATTTTGGAATATCCCATGAGGTGGAAGGGTCTGTGGCAAGTACCTCAACAATATCACCTGATTTTGCTTTACGAATCGCTTGATGCAACATCATGACTGGCTCAGGGCAACGCAAGCCTCTGGTATTCAGTTGAACCGTAGGAAGTTGAGGTTGTTCAGACATCATCATACTCATATATTTTAAGATTCACATTTTAACATAAAGTAAGTCGATAAAAATCATCAACAGCTTTTTGAAAAACTGTACATTTTTCGCATCGTTTTATTGATGCATATCCGCTTTTTCTTCGGTATGATGAAAATCATCTAATTGATATAGAGAGTCTTTAGGAAAGATCATGGTCGAGGAATCCAGTCCGTCGTGGGGTATGCGTGGCTTAAGAAAATGGTTAGGTACTGCACCTGAAACCCGCGATGAATTACTCAGGTTAGTTCAAGACTCACGTCGTTTTTTAGAACCAGATACTGTTGCTATGCTTGAGGGTGTTCTCGATCTACCAGCAACAAAAATTCGGGAAGTCATGACGCCACGTACAGCAATTATCAGCTTACAAGAAGATGATCAACTGTTAGATATTTTGGATGTCCTGATTGATTCAGCACATTCGCGTTTCCCTGTGTTTTCAGCAGATCAAAGTGACAATGTAGTGGGTATCCTGTTGGCCAAAGACCTATTGCCTTTCTTAACTGAGCGCAATGTCAAAGTCGATATTCGCGCTCTGATGCGCCAACCTTTGTTTGTACCTGAAAGTGCACGTTCAGACCAAGTGTTACGTATGCTCAAAAACACCCAAACACATATTGCGATTGTCATCGATGAATATGGTTCAACTTCTGGCCTAGTCACCCTTGAAGACATTCTCGAAGAGATCGTCGGTGAAATTGAAGACGAACACGATATTGCCGATGAAGAAGCACTATATATCGTACCTGACAATGATCCCACTACAGCCAATACATGGATTGTGCAGGCACTTACACCAATTGAACATTTCAACACTATTTTAGATGCTGATTTTTCTGATGATGAAGTTGAAACTATGGGCGGTTTGCTGCTGCAAGAGATTGGTTTAGTGAGCGATTTACAAGGTCAAACCATTGAGCTTGGAGATTGGCAATTTACCATTATTGAAGCAGATGCACGCACTATTCATCTGATTCGAGCTGTACGTCAATGAGAGCCTATTTTGAAAAGCTGTTAAAAACTTCTCAACCGCAAAAACAGTTACCCTTTATTTTCCCTCTTTTGATTGCACTCATTTCAGGTGCAATCTTTAATTTAGCTTTAGCACCTTATTATTTTTGGTGGCTGGCGATTCTATCACCAGCTCTATTATATGCTGTATTACGTCAGCGTAACCCACGCCAAGCTTTTGCGCTAGGTTGGGCCTATGGTTTTGGTTTATGGTTTGTCGGCGCGTTCTGGCTCTTCACCTCTATCCATACTTATGGTGATACCAATGCATTTTTAAGCATTTTGATGATTGCCTTTATGGCCGCAGCCATGGGTTTATTTACAGCTTTTCAAACATGGCTGTACCGTCGCTTTTTTCCAGAAACACCACTCACCTTTGCACCACTCTGGGTGCTATTTGAGTGGGCAAAAACTTGGGTATTCACAGGTTTTCCGTGGTTGTTTGCAGGCTATGCCTTCACTGAACGCTTACTCGATGGCTATGCTCCTTTATTTGGTGTCTATGCCGTTTCTTTCGTTGTGATTGTCTTGGCTTGTGCCTTGGTCGAAATTTTAAATCGTCGTTGGTTCTGGGCTATTCCTTCTGCACTACTGATAGCGGGTGCATGGGGTGCTGGATTCATCCAGTTTGTTCAGCCAAAAGCTGCCAAGCCACTGAGTGTGTCTCTGATTCAGGGCAATATTCCTCAAGACCTGAAATGGCTGACTGAGTATCAAATTAAAACCTTAGAAATTTATGCCACTTTAACCCGTGCGGAATGGGGTCGTGATCTTATCGTTTGGCCTGAATCATCAATTCCCTTATTTCAAACGGATATTCCAGACTTTTTAAAAGCAATGGATATTCAAGCAAAAAAAGCAGATAGCGCTTGGGTGACTGGCATCCCTTACTGGGATCTGCCAAAGTCTCAACAAGTGGGTGAACCCTTATATTACAATAGTATTATGGCGTCAGGCAGTGACTCGCATGGCTTGTATAAAAAACAACGTCTTGTTCCATTTGGCGAATATATTCCTCTTTCAGGAATGCTGAAATGGGTTTTACCTGCGATGCAAAATGATATCAGTATGAGTGGTTTTTCACGTGGAGAAGCCAACCAAGAGCCCCTAACCATCAAAGGACATGCGCTTGCTGCTGCCATTTGTTATGAAGTAGCTTATCCTAATCTGACCCGTCGTAATGCGATGAATAGTGACTTTTTAATTACTGTTTCAAATGATGCTTGGTTTACAGGTACAGCAGGTCCTTGGCAACATTTACAAATGGTACAAATGCGCGCCAAAGAAAATGGTCGCTGGTTTATTCGTGCTACCAATACAGGCGTGACTGCGTTTATTGACCACAATGGCCATATCGTGAAACAAGCACCTCTGGATGAAGAGTTCGTATTACGTGGTGATTTACCTGCAATGCAAGGGCAAACGTTATATAATCGTTTGAGTGATTATCCAATCTTGATTTTCTCACTATTATTGTTAGTGATGGGATGGATTTATCGCCCACGTAAAGTCGATGTTTCCTTTAAGTCACGGCGGTAAGATGAAAAGAGCGTTTGAATCAACGCTCTTTTTTTATAACGGGATTGATCTGTGAGTTACAAGGCCAATGGCAATTGCACGGATAAATATGCAACCAGACTCGATAAAAACAACATCGGAATATAGCGGTAAGCCTTAAACAACAATTGCTCATATCTGGAAATCATCTCCTGATTATCCCATACGGTTGTTTTTAAGGCACTTAGAAAACACAGTACAAACCATGCACTCAACATGTTTAATGCAAAAAAACCAATCATGATCTGGCTGCTACCTTCTGTAGCATGCCATAAACTTAAAGCCCCTTCTGTAATCGGCAATAACATTAAAATCAGTAAGACAGATTTAAGCATTGCCCAATGAAACTGATTCAGTTCATCCAACATAAAAAATGCTTTCATTTGCTCACTCCATGCCTGATTTAAATGGTCTGAATTTATTATGCAAAGCTTTGATTTAAAGGAAAAGTCTATTTACCTACATAATTCATTGTTTCTTGTAACCATTAAGTATGGGAATAATTCTTATTATAAATCTCACATAGTTAATATTTTATTTTTACATATTTTTCAAAAACTTAAACAAAAATTATTAATCAATAAACATTATCACTTCACTCTTGATTTATTTAATCAAAAAATGAAGTGATATTTTATTCAAGCATTATGGCTGATAATAAATATCGGCATCATTACCCTCGCCGCCTTCTTTACCATCCGCACCAAACGAATATAAATCAAACGCGCGACCTTCACGGCCAGGAATCACATATTGAACATCATTTTCCCAACTGTCTTTTGGATAACCACCTTTAACATAACCACCTGGCAACCAGTTTTTAGCAGCCGCAGGTTTGTTGACCAAAGCATCTAAACCACCATCTTGCATCGATGGATAACGACCATTATCAAGCTTATATTGATCCAAAGCACCAGCAACACCTTTGAGTGTAATATTAGTGGTATCAACTTTGGCTTTTTCTCCACGTCCCATCACATTGGGTACAATCAGCGCAGCCAAAACACCTAGAATTACAATAACAACCATCACCTCAATAAGGGTAAATCCTGAGGCACGATTCATTCGAGCAACGCTCGACCCTGCCGCAAGGCGAGAAGCTGTGCTTCGAGTGGCTGGATTAAGATTATACTCGGACTCTGAGTTGCAAGATTCCGCGAGGGTAGAAGTATTCAAGCTACGTCCAACATTGTGTTTATCTATTAAATTATTCATATTCATCTCTTACATCTTACTCATCAGATCATATTGTTCATATTAATAATTGGCAACATTACTGCAATCACAATCACCAATACAATTGCCGCCATAAAAATCAGCATCAAGGGTTCAAGCAAGGCCAGTAATGTAGAAATAAAGGTCGTCACCTCACGATCCTGCATAGTAGATGCACGGTCCAACATGCGATCAAGTTCACCTGACGTTTCACCACTTCGAATCATTTGTACCATCATGGGTGGAAAATAACCGCAACGCTCTAATTGTGTTGCTAAATTACCACCTTCTGTTACACGCTCCATCGCCACTTCAATCGCATCGCGAATCACCCAGTTATTGCTGACTTCCGCGCCAATGCGTAACGCTTCAACCAAAGGTACACCTGAACGGGTCAAAATCGACAGCGTACTAGCAAAACGTGCTGCATTGATACCACGCGAGAGTTTACCAAATATTGGCAATCTGAGTGTTAATCGGTCAAATGTATAATGCCCTGCAGTCGTTCTGAGGAAACGAGTAAACAGAATCATGGCAATAAAAGCGAGAATCAGCATAGCAATCCAAGTATGCCGAATAAAAGCACTGGCTTTCATCAAGGCAACCGTGATCCATGGCAAGGCTTCTTTACTTTGCTCAAAAGTCTTGACGATTTCAGGCACGACATAGGTCATTAGACCCATCACAATTCCGAAAGACATCAACATCAGTACAATCGGATAAATCATCGCGCCCTGAATTTTCTTTTGCATAGCAAAACGATTTTCGGTGTAATCCGAAAGCTGATCTAAAATCAGATCAAGATGGCCTGAACGCTCACCTGCCGCAACCGTTGCAATATACAGTTCAGGGAATCGCCCCGACTGCTGCATACTTTTCGCCAGTGAATGTCCTTCCAAAACCTTGGATCGTACGGCAATTAATAGGTTTTGCACATGTGATTTTTCACTTTGTTTACTCACTGCACGCAGTGCTTCTTCAAGTGGAATTCCTGCAGCGACCAAGACTGAAAGCTGACGGGTCATCAACGCCAGATCATAGGCACTAAAGCTTTTTTTAAACCATGAGCGTTGTTGCTGTTTGTCTTTTTGCTCAACGGCATCGACCGCAATGGGTGTCCATGCTTTATCGCGTAACTGTTGACGAATTTGGCGTGCAGAATCCCCTTCCAGCACACCTTTATGTTGCTTTCCAGAGGCATCAAGCGCAGTAAATTGATAAGCAGGCATGGTTCTGTTCTAATTGTCCCAAAATAGTTGTTGTTACAGTTGCATCCGTGTTTGAAATGAAACCTGAGAGTTTCACAAGAAATTCATCGACATAACACTTCGCACTTTAGCATAATTCCATGACATGCAGTCATGCCATTTTACCCATGAATGAAGCCTATATGCCTACCGAAAATTCTAACGCGATTCTGTACCGTATTCGAGTTGCAATACCCGTTTATGTTTACGACACGTTTGACTACACGGTCAGCGCTGAACAATACGCACAAGCTCAAATCGGTGCACGTGTCGCGATTTCTTTTGGACGGCAAAATCTCGTGGGAATCATTACGGAGAAAGTTGATCCAAACGAAGCATTTACAGGGCAATTCAAACTTAAACCCATCACAGAATTACTCGATCAGGAATCGATTTTAGACCAACAAGTTTTAACTTTGTTGACATGGTCAGCCCAATATTACCAATTCCCGATTGGTGAAGTGATGCAAAGTGCCCTGCCTACTTTATTAAGACAAGGTCGCGCCTTAGACATTCTGTTTCATTTATGGAAAATCATCCCTCACAATGACCCGAATGCCTTATTAAAACGCTCTCAAAAACAGTATGATGCCTATCAGGTGTTAAAACTTCATCCACATGGAGCTACCGAGAATATACTTAACCTGAGTGGTGTAGAAACCTCAACTTTAAAGGCATTAGAAAAAAAGGGCTTGGTTGAATGCTGCCTAGAACCGCATGATTTCACCCCTACACCTGTACAATTGGCTCAAGTGCCTTTAACACCGAACGAAGATCAAAAGAAAGCCATTCAACAGATCCTCAAAGCACAACATCACTATCAGGCATTTTTACTCGATGGTTTGACTGGCAGTGGTAAAACTGAAGTTTATTTGCAAGTCATGCATGAGGTGTTAAAACAAGGCAAACAAGTATTGGTACTGGTGCCTGAAATTGGCCTAACCCCGCAAACGGTCGCTCGTTTTAAGTCACGGTTTCATTGCGATGTGGCTTTACTGCACTCAGGTTTAAATGACTCAAAACGTTTACAGGCATGGCAACATGCACAAACGGGCAAAGCTTCCATTATTATTGGCACACGTTCAGCAATCTATACCCCACTGCCGCATTTGGGCTTAATCATTCTAGATGAGGAACATGATCTTTCCTTTAAGCAGCAAGAAGGTTTCCGCTATCATACCCGTGATGTCGCGTTGTATCGTGGCCATTTGCAAAACTGCCCTGTCATTCTCGGTTCAGCCACCCCAAGTATTGACAGTTATCACTTGGTGGAATCGGGCAAGTTACATTTGCTTGAGTTGAATCAGCGTGCGGGCATCGCTGTACTGCCGAAAATGTATGTGGTGGATTTAAAAGTCGCAAAAAAGAAGCATGGTCTCAGCCAAACCTTGATCGAACAGATTAAGCATACTTTAGAGCGTAAAGAGCAGGTGCTGATCTTTTTAAATCGACGTGGTTATGCGCCGATCCTGATGTGTGAAAGCTGTGGTTGGCAAGCCAACTGTCCACATTGTGATGCGCATTTTACTTTGCATTCACAGCCCTACCATCATTTGCATTGTCATCATTGCGGCACCATCAATCGTCTGCCTGATCATTGTCCTGCATGTCAGAAACAAAGCTTAAAAACGATTGGGGCAGGAACAGCAAAACTTGAAGAACATGTACAGGAGCTTTTTCCACATCATGAAGTGATTCGGGTCGATCGTGACAGCACCAGTCGAGTCGGTAGCTGGCAAAAAATCTATGATCGCATTCAGCAAAATAAACCGAGCATTTTGTTGGGCACTCAAATGCTGGCCAAAGGCCATCATTTTCCGCATGTTACCCTTGTTGCGATTTTAGATATTGATGCAGGACTGCTCAGTGTTGACCCACGTGCACCTGAACGAACTGCACAGCTGATTGTGCAAGTCGCTGGCCGTGCTGGTCGTGGTGAGCATAAAGGCAGTGTTTATTTGCAAAGTTTGCGTCCAGATCATCCGATGCTGACCACATTGATTGAACATGATTATCGTACTGTCGCCAAACAAATGCTGGCTGATCGCAAAATTGCCCTGCTACCACCTTATCGTTATGCAGTATTGGTTCGGGTTGAATCTAAAGACAGAGATTATAGCCAACAATTCTTGGCAGATATTGCACAACAATTACGTACAATGGCTGGAGATTTAGTTGATATTTGGGGGCCCATTCCCGCACCGATGGAACGTAAAGCTGGTCGTTATCGGGCGCATATGGTGATTTTATCCACTGATCGCGCCAAACTGCACTTTTATTTACGTCAATGGTGGCAACAAGTGGTACATTTACCGCGTCAGCATCTGCTCAGACTCTCGATTGACGTTGATCCACAAGAGTTTAGTTAAATCAGTGGTTTATTAAATTTTGTGATATTAAAAATCATTTCCAAAAAATAAAGAAATCAAACTATTCGTAATAAACATTAACTTTATAAATGAAAATGATTATAATTAGCATTTCTGCAAGATCATTATTTCACCATGCGATTCCATACATCCTCCCTCGCTTTTTCTATACTTGCTGTCATGGCAACCAATACCTTTGCACAATCTGAACAACAGGAAGATACCGCATCTTCTACCTCAACACAGGTCTTGCCGAAGATTAAAGTTCAGGCAGAAAAACAAGAAAAAAATAGCTATGCAGCAAAGACTGCCACAGCTGTGCTCAGATCAAATGCCCCTTTATTTGAAACAGCCCAATCAATTAGTGTGGTAACCAATCAGCAAATCGAGCAGAAACAAGCAAAAACCGTTTCCGAAGCTTTAGAAGGCGTGGCTGGTGTTAGTTCTGGACAATATGGTCGTCGTGGTTGGGATGATTTTATTATTCGTGGACAAATTTCAAGCTCACAAACCTATATTGATGGTTTACGAGTACAGACATCAGACAATGTACTAAGAGCAGAAGATATTTCAGGCTTAGAATCGATCGAGGTCGTCAAAGGTCCTACTTCTGTTGGCTTCGGTTTTGCTTTACCTGGTGGTTTAGTCAACCTAACCACAAAGCGCCCACAGGCAGAAACCGCTTATCGGGGAACTTTAAGCTATGGTAGCTACAATCTCAGAGAAGGCACTTTTGATATTAACTATGCACCGAATAACACAGAGAAAGGTGCTTTCCGTCTCGTTGGTCGAGTCTCTGATCAAGATGATCCAACCGATTATGTGTATTTCAAAAACTATTACATTGCGCCGTCTTATAACTTTGATTTAGGTGAAAAGGACGATTTATCTGTTATTGCCAGTTATCAGCACCGTGAATATGTTCGCCAACAGGGCATTCCACATGGCAATAGTTCAACCTATAAGAGTTATTCACACAATCTTTTCTTTGGTGAACCAGATCACGGCTATAACGTTGATGTCTATCGTGCTGGAGCAAACTATGCACATTATTTTGATAATGGTTGGACCTATAAACAAAACTTTGCTGTCACCAAAACAGATACTCAAGGTGATGCCGTTTTAGCTACGAGCAATACCACATTGCCAACCATTAAACGTGCAGTTAACAATCAAGATAAGCAAGATATCAACTATGCGTTGGATAGTAATTTGCAGCGCAACTTTAATTTTGGACGAGTCAATTATGATGTCATGGTTGGCTTGGATATGATGAAAGAGCGTAGTGATTATTACCGCCGAACAGATACTATTAATTCATTCAATGCGGATAATCCAAGTTATGGTATTACCAGCGTAAAACTGGGTACACCAACTCAAGAGCTGACTTATAGTCAATATGCAGGTTTATATCTTCGCAATACGATTAAGATTGATGACAACTGGATTATTGGCTTATCTGGACGCCATGACTGGACTCAAGTTGAAATTGACAACATCTTAAAAAACACCACGACACAGAATTCTGATCAAGCCTTTACAGGTAGTGCCTCTGTCATGTATCGCATCAATGATATGTTTGCGCCTTATATCAGCTATGCGACTTCATTTATGCCAGTGACAGATACAGGTGCAAATGGCGAATTACTCGATCCTGAAGAAGGTAAACAAGCAGAAATCGGTATTAAACTTCAAGCCTTAAATCAACGCTTGCAAGGTTATGTTGCTTATTATGACCTCACACGTAAAAATGTAACTGAATCAGATGCCAGTGGTGATTATTCCATCCAAACAGGTGAACAAAAAACCAAAGGCTTTGAAGCTGAAATGGCAGCATCTTTGACGGATCAATGGAATGCATCTGCCACTTATAGTTACATCCCAACTGCGAAAGTGATGGAAAGTGTAACGGAAAGTGAAATTGGGAAAAGAGCCAACCATGTACCTAAAAATGCGGGAACATTATCGACTCAATATTATTTTAGTCCTGACAAACTAGGCTGGAATATCGGTGCAGGCATTCGCTATCAAGGTTTACGTACCGCACAACGTGGAACAGCCTATATTGAGTTACCAGGCTATACAGTGTTTGATGTTAATGCAGGTTATGAGGCAAAACATTGGGGAGCTGGCTTAACTATTAAAAACTTCTTTGACCGAGAATACCTAGCAGGTACGACACCAAATGCGCAATTAGTAAATTGGGGTGATCCTCGTATGATTCGTTTGAATGTGAAATTTAAATACTAAGCCACTGCCTCACATTTATTGTTCTGAGAATAATAAGTGCCTATTTTCATATGAATGAGCCATGCATTTTCTGAGTGGCTCATTCAATTGATGCTTCTGTGAAATGGTTATTGCGCCCAACAACATCATCTACTTTATAAATACTGCACCTCCATGAAACTCACGTGATATCGTTTGACATGGAGGCGTACATCTCAAGAGCGTTTAAAAATAAAAATCCAAAAGAAAAATTCATATTTCCCTTACAAACTCACCCAATTTTTAAGTTAATGTAACAGCTGAAAGAAATCAGCAGATCAAGGCAGAACATGTCATTCCTACCACAAGCTATTGTTTTACTGGCAGCAGCTTTAATTTTTGCTCCATTAGCGAAGCGTTACACAGGCACGACTGTCTTGGGTTATCTGATTGCAGGGCTTTTGCTGAGTTCTAGTGTTTCTGGTTTGATTGAAGATCCTGAATTGATTAATCAACTGCTGCATTTCGGTATGATTGCCGTGATGTTCTTTATTGGCTTTGCTTTTCGCCCGCTAAAACTATGGGGAGAACGCAAAGGCATCCTAAAAAATAGTGGCCTACAATACTTCATCATCACGATCCTTCTAGTTGGAGCATGTTTCTTACTGCTTGATCAAGTGTGGCACAGTCTGATGCTCGGATGTGCTTTAGCGCTCTCCGCGTTGATTCTTCCACAACAACTACTCCAACAAAAACAACAAAGCAACCATAAATTAGAACAAGCTACTTTAGCCACCTTACAATTGCAGGCTTTTATTACCGTCATTCTAATTGCACTCTTTCCTTTGCTAGAAGACACAGCCTCTACTCGACACGGAATCGCCTATTTTGCAGCGCTCATCGCTACGATTTCAGGTCTATTTTTAGCCAATCGTTATTTAGTTCGTCCTATATTTCGTTTCTTAGTACATAAAAAAAGTCTCCATCTCATTGCTGTGCTCAGTTTATTCATCCTGCTTTCAGTCATCCTAATTATGGATATTTTAAATCTTCATATTTTGATTGCTGCTTTTTTAGCTGGACTTTTACTTGCTGAGACTGAATTTAAAGTTGAAGTTGAGCGTATTCTAGAACCCTTGAAAGATACGGCGACAGGCTTGTTTTTTATGGCGATTGGCTTGGGGCTTTCATTGACACCTTTAAGCCAATCTCCACTCTTGATTCTAGGTTCAATCTTTGGATTGGTCTTAATCAAAGCAGTTGTGATCGGTGCGATCAGCTATTATCAACAACGCAATGCCAAATTTAGTACCTTATTTGCCGTAAGCTTGGCACAAAGTGGTGAACTCAGTTTAATTCTACTCAAGCTAGCTGAAAGCGAAAATTTACTTAGCACAGAATTATTAGCACCGACATTTCTCATTATCTTGGGTTCGATGCTATTCACACCTTTACTTTACGCACTGTTTAATCGGAAAATTTTACCGATGCTGCAAAAAAATAAAGCCGCTGTGGCTGATGCTGATATCCCACAACATCCAATTCTCATTATTGGATTTGGCCGTTTTGGGCAAGTCATTGCACGTGCTTTACATGCGCAAGGCAAACACTTTAACGTGATTGATAGCAACCAACCTGATGCTGACTTTATTGAACAATATGGACATCATTTTATTGATGCCGATGTTACACAAATCGAAAACCTACGCGCTACAGGTATTGAATACTGTAAGTTACTGATTATTGCGATTGATGATGTCGAGGACAGCATGAATCTAGCACGACATCTGCGTTTAAATTATCCAGATTTAACCATTTTGGTTCGTGCTCGAGATCGTCATCATGCACGATTACTTCATGATTTAGGTATTTCACAGATTTGGCGTGAAACCTACGCATCTGCTTTAAGTATGGCGCAGCAAACCTTGGTTGAAACAGGCCTTCCCGAAGATGAAGCACAAAATTTGATGATGCATTTTAAACAAGAAGATGAACGGCTTATGCAGCAACATTGGAATTCTAATCAACAAGAGATCATTAAAAACCATCCAAGTGCTATTGCCGAGCTTGAGTATTTATTTGCAAATACAAAAACTTTGATTTTAGATCGTGCGAGCAATGATCAAAACACACAATGTGATGCAAAATCACTCAATGAAACATCTTGAGTTTTGGCAAACTGACACCATTATTGACTGCATAACCATGCACCTCTTTATAAATTCTGAAGTGCGTTACAAAGCAAAGCGTTGCTTTGCGCTCCCTCGAAGGAGCACTGGAGAAAAATATGTCTGATTTACGCCAACGCTTTTTTATTGAAGACTGCCCTGTTCGTGGTGAAGTGGTTCATTTGGAAGAAGCACTACAAACCATTTTGGCGCAACGTGAATATATGCCTGCGGTACAAAGTCTCTTGGGGGAAATGCTGAGTGCAACCGCCTTACTTGCAAGTACACTCAAGATTCGTGGTCGTATTAGCTTACAAATTCAAGCAAGCGGAACATTTAAATGGGCTATGGCCGAATGCAATCACTTAGGTGAAGTTCGTGCGCTCGCAGATTACGAAGAAGATCCGCGCTTCGCAGAAGGTAAAGATAGTCGTACCGTGCTTGCTGCCCTGAGCAACCCTGTGCTGTTCATCAATATCGAACCTGAACACGGCGAACGCTACCAAGGTATCGTACCATTTGATCAACCGACATTAGCAGGTTGTTTAAAGCAGTATTACGATTTGTCTGCACAGATTCCAACACATATCGTACTGGCAACTAATGGTCAACGTTCAGGTGGTTTATTAATCCAACTACTCCCTCGTAATAATGAAGAAGAACAAAAGTTGGTTGATGAAGACCTGTGGCCCCGTTTGACCATGTTGACTGAAACCCTTAAACCCGAGGAGTTGACGGATCTTTCAGCCAATGAAATTCTCTATCGTTTGTATAACGAAGAAGAGGTTCGTTTACCTGAAGTTGAGCAGTTAAAGTTCGGTTGTACCTGTTCAAAGGAACGCTGCGCCCACGCTTTGATTCAAATTGGTGTGGATGCAGTTCATGAAACACTAGAAGCACAAAATCCAATCCAGATGGATTGCCAATTCTGTAATGCACGTTATGAGTTTAGTGCAGAAGAAGCTTTAGGCTTATTTGGTGAACATTTAAGTTAATTGAAAAGTAAAATAAAAAAGACGGGCTTCCGTCTTTTTTTATTTGATATGAATGTCTACTGGATAACACATTTACCCAAAACTCTATCTCACTTAAAGTGATAGCTCGATGGACATCATGATCGGTGTCAGCCAAGCCAGAGGGCTGGCATTTTTTCCAAAACAACAAAACAACTCTTATACAATCCAGCCTATTGAAATCTTGCCAATTCGTTTCATAATGAAAGAAACATCTCAGTATTATATTTAAGATCATGGCAAAAAATTATTATGAAGAGCTAGGTGTTTCAAGAGATGCCTCAGCAGACGAAATCAAGAAAGCCTATCGTAAATTAGCAAAGAAGTATCATCCAGATATTAGTAAAGAAGCAGATGCTGAAGCCAAAATGCAGGCGATTAATGTCGCCTACGATACCTTGGGTGATGCCACTAAAAAGGCTGAATACGATCAGATGCTGGATCATCCACAGGGCTTTGCAGGCTTTGGCCAGGGTACAGGTGGATTTGGTCAAGGTACGGGTGGTTTTGATGGTTCCCAGTTCTATCACCAAAGTTCAGGCGATGGGGGTACAGACTTTAGTGGTTTTGAAGACTTATTCGGCCGTTTTGGCGCAGGGTTTGGTGGCGGACAACAACGTTCGCAACGTCAACAACGTAGCTATCGGGGTGAAGATCAGCATGCTAGTATTCAAGTCGATTTAGATATTGCCTATCACGGTTCAACCCAACAGATTACCTTGCAAATTCCAACTTATAACGTCTATGGTGAACCTGAAGTCCAGCGAAAAACCTTACAGGTTAAGATTCCAAAAGGAATGAAAGAAGGTCAGCAAATTCGCTTAAATGGTCAAGGACAAAGTGGTATCAATGGCGGTGAAAATGGTGATCTTTATATTGAAATCCAATACAAAGATACCGACCGCATTCGTATTGAAGGGGCTGATGTCTATCAAACTATTGATGTGAGTCCGTGGGAAGCAGCTCTAGGACAAAATATTGAAGTCAATACTCCCGCAGGGCAACTCAAAGTCAATTTACCTAAAAATGCCAAAAATGGACAACAATTACGTCTCAAAGATAAAGGGATACCAAATAAAACCGCAGGGCATTTATATCTAATTATTAATATTGTTTTACCACCAGCACACAGTGAGCAAGAACAACAGGCTTATCAACAGTTTGCCGAAGCCTTCTCCACTTTCCGACCTCGTGCCTCATAAGGAGTAAGATCATGACAACTATTCAATACAAAGAAATTCAATATGACGGTCACTGCCAAGTTGAAATTATTGATGAACAATTGGCACTTGATCTCGAACACTTTGCAGAAGCATGTGGCCAAAGTACAGATTGGGTTTTAAAACTGATTGATTATGAAATTTTACAAATCCAAGTCGATCCACAAAGTTATCAGTTTATCGGTGAAGATGTCGCCCGAGCACGTCGAGCTTATCGTTTACAACGTGACTTCGATGCTAGCTTATCAGCAGTTGCGGTGATGCTGGACCTGATTGATGAAGTGCAGCAACTCCGCAGGCAGTTAAAACATTTTCACTAAGGTAACATCCATATATATGACTAAACGCTTTATTTAAGTTTAGTCATTTTTTCTACTTCTTTGAGTGTTTGCTTAATTGGTTCATAGTCTAAGAACCAAAGTAAATTTAAATTTCGTTGTTTATGCTGTTGCGCCAATAAATCAATTACGCTCCGTTCACCCCGCCCTACTAGATGTTGCTGGTAAAAATAGTACAACAGTGCCACCGTGCTCATTAACATGACTGCAAGCATAATCCAAAAACCAACAGGTGACTTTAATCCTGGAATAAACTCAAAGTTCATTCCGTAAATTCCCGTCAGCAAAGTCAAGGGTGCAAATATTGCCGTAATAATTGCCAAAATCCGCATATTTTCATTGGTTTGATTCGCAATAGCTGAAAAATGTAAATCAATCGCCGATTGAATCGCATTTCTTAAACGCAAGGTATGTTTTTGAACACGCTCTACATGGCTCATTAAATCATTGAGACGAACCAAGAGAATGTCTTGATTCTTATGCTTATGTTCCCCCATCACATGATGATAATTATCCACCAGTTCATCTCGGAACTCCTGCAAGGTCTCTATTTGTTCCTCACATAAATTTTCAATTTGCTGGAAAGCCATATCTTCATGAAACAATTGATGCCACTGTTTAAAACGGCGGTTGCCCTGCAAAAGTTGCTGTTGCCAATATTCAACACGACGGGTCAAGGGCGTACGTAAATTCAAATAGCCATCAATCATGCTGTTCAATAAGCGTAAGCATAAATCGGCAGGTGTACTGGCTAATTTTCTCGGCTTATTTTGTTCAGCAATCGGACGACCCATAATTACTTGAATACGTTGAATATAGCTTTCGATTGCTTTATTTCCCTGCTCCCTCACACTCACCAAAATATTCGGCGTTAGAATAAAACCCATCGGTGTAGTTGCTAGGCCAAAAATACTTTCATGAGATTCTAAAGCATTGTCACTTTCATAAATCTGGTCGTCTGGGCTAATCAGTTTGCGGAACACCAGCAGGTCATATTCCTCGACACTGTCGAAAGCACAAGGATGTTCAATATTGAGCAAATCGCGCATATGAAATTCGTTAAGCACCACACCTGTATGCTCATAAATATTTTTTTGCCAAGAATCGGTATGATTAACCAAATCCTGTCTCAAACTATCAACCCATAAAAACTCAAGCGTATGTTCTGTTTGTTGTTCCACGCTAATAAAAATCGTATTTTCACTGTTATGACGATAAAAATAATAAAGCTGCATAGAGTCGAGATAAGTTTGAAAATCTATAGAAATGCTGCCATGAAGCACAATAAAAAGCTATGTTTATTCTATTATCAAAATCAAATGACATGAAAAAGCCTCGTATGCGAGGCATCGAGGCTTTTTCAAATTAAGGGGTATTAAACTTCTTTGTTTAGTACCACACCATGCTTTAAGGCTTGGTCGAGTTGCTCTTTATCTAATGCCTTATCCCATTTTGCAACAACAATCGTTGCGCAAGCATTACCAACTAAATTGGTTAAAGCACGGCATTCAGACATAAAGCGATCAATACCAAGGATCAACGCCATTCCCGCAACTGGAATCGCAGGAACAACAGAAAGCGTTGCAGCCAAAGTGATAAAGCCTGCGCCCGTGATCCCCGCAGCACCTTTAGAACTAAGCATAGCCACCAATAAAATTGTCACTTGTTGAGTGAGTGTCAATTCAATATTACATGCTTGTGCAATGAATAATGCCGCCAATGTCATGTAAATATTGGTGCCATCCAAGTTAAATGAATATCCTGTCGGAATTACTAAACCTACAACCGATTTTTCACAGCCTGCTTTTTCCATTTTCGCCATCAATGATGGGAGTGCTGCTTCTGATGAACTTGTACCAAGAACCAACCAGAGTTCATCTTTGATATAACGGATCAGGTCGATAATCGAAAAACCATTATAACGAGCGACTGCACCCAAGATAACAATGACAAAAAGTAAAGCAGTGATGTAGAAAGTTGCGATTAATAACATCAAGTTCCCAATTGAACTGATCCCATAAGCGCCAATGGTAAATGCCATCGCACCAAATGCACCAATAGGTGCAAACTTCATCAACATACCCACTAAAGTGAATACAGGATTGGTTAATTGTTGTAAGAAGTCAGTAATTGGACGACCCAAATCGCCTGATTTAGCAAGTGCCAAACCAAATAAGACTGCGACAAACAAAACTTGAAGAATTTGACCTGATACAAATGGACTCACCAATGTATCTGGGATGATATTCATCAAGAAACCTGTAATAGTTGATTCATGCGCTTTAGCTGCATATTCATCAACTTTAGTGCTGTGTAACGTACTTGGATCGATATTTAACCCATGACCTGGTTGAATCACATTCCCAACAATTAACCCGACGACTAACGCCAATGTTGAAAAGGTCAGGAAGTAAATCATCGCTTTACCCGTGACTCGTCCAACGCTGCCGAGATTTTTCATCCCAGCAATTCCTGTCACAACAGTCAAGAAAATTACGGGTGCAATAATCATTTTCACCATTTTAATGAAGGCTTCACCAAGCGGTTTTAAGCTTTCACCAAATTCAGGAAAAAAATGACCTAACAATATCCCTGCAACAATTGCGAAGATCACTTGTACGTAAAGAATTTGATAAAACTTGGGTTTCTTTGGCGGCTGCTGGTCATCTTGACCTGTGGCGGCATGATCGATATGCATGTGCAATATTCCTTCATATTGGGATAACAAATAGACTTCCGACAGTCTATCTAAAACGGCAGGAGCGGAAATTTGGGGAATTCTACGTTAATTGTAATCCTCACAATTTAAGCACTCGACTAATGTCTAATATAAAATAATTTTATGTTTATTGTTTCGACAATTTATATTTATAGTTTTCATCTAGTTAATAAAAAAGCGCATTGTAAAAACAATGCGCTTTTTTTAATCAAAAGTATTGCTATTATTGAGCTTGCTCAATATCTTTCATTGTCAACTTGATACGACCACGGTTGTCAACATCCGCAACCTGTACTTTCACATCTTGACCTTCTTTCAATACGTCAGTCACGTTTGCAATACGCTCATTTGAGATTTGCGAAATGTGAAGTAAACCATCAGTACCTGGCATGATGTTTACAAACGCACCAAACTCAACGATACGGATTACTTTACCATCATAGATCTTACCTGGTTCAACTTCAGCAGTAAGCGCTTGGATTTTTGCAATCGCAGCACGGGCAGCAGCTTTAGTTTCACCAAATACACGAACTGTACCATTGTCTTCGATATCAATCGCAGCTTTAGTCTCTTCTGTAATAGCACGAATCGTTGCGCCACCTTTACCAATGACATCACGAATCTTGTCTGGGTTAATGCTGATCACTTCAAAAGTAGGAGCATGCATTGAAATTTCAGGACGAGCACGTGAAATGACTTTATTCATTTCATTCAGGATATGCATACGACCAGCAAAAGCTTGGTTTAATGCAACTTCCATGATCTCTTCAGTAATACCTTCGATCTTGATGTCCATTTGAAGCGCAGTAATACCGTTTGCCGAACCTGCTACTTTAAAGTCCATATCACCAAGGTGGTCTTCGTCACCTAAAATGTCAGAAAGAACTGCGAAACGCTCACCTTCTTTCACTAAGCCCATTGCAATACCAGCAACTGGCGCTTTAAGTGGAACACCTGCATCCATAAGTGCAAGAGATGCACCACAAACAGACGCCATAGAAGATGAACCATTTGATTCAGTAATATCAGATACGATACGAAGTACGTAAGGGAAACGATCAACAGGTGGAAGAACCGCTTGTACACCACGACGAGCTAAACGACCGTGACCAATTTCGCGACGCTTAGGACCTGATTCACGACCCGTTTCACCTACAGAGTAAGCTGGGAAGTTATAATGCAACATGAAGTTGTCAGTTTTCGTACCCGCTAAGGTATCAACCATCAATGCATCACGTGTATTACCTAAAGTTGCAGTTACAAGTGCCTGAGTTTCACCACGGGTAAACAATGCTGAACCGTGGGCACGGTCCAATACGCCTACCTGAACATCGATACCACGAACGGTTTTGGTGTCACGACCATCAATACGTGGCTTACCAGACAAGATATTGTCACGTACAGTACGGTATTTAAGGTCTTCAAACAGGAAGTCCACTTCGTCAGCGATGCCATCCACATCTTCTTCAGGAACGAATTGCGCTTTCGCTTCTGCATACAGTGCATCCAAAGCTGCATAACGATCTTGTTTCACTGCAATGGTATACGCTTCTGAAATTTTTGCTTCAAAAGCTTCTTTTAATTTCGCACGTAATTCTTCGTTGTGTGTTGGAGCAACCCACTCTGATTCTTTCGCACCAACTGCAGCAGCAAATTCTTTGATAGCTTGTACAGCAATTTGCATTTCGTCATGACCGAAAAGTACTGCGCCTAACATTTGGTCTTCTGAAAGTTCTTTCGCTTCAGATTCAACCATTAACACCGCTGATTCTGTACCTGCAACCACAAGGTCAAGATCAGACTGTGCAAGTTGTTCTAACGTTGGGTTAAGAACATATTCACCATTGATTAAACCAACACGCGCACCACCGATTGGACCACGGAAAGGTGTGCCCGCAATCGACAAGGCAGCAGATGTACCCAACATTGCAGCAATGTCAGCATCCATGGTTTTATCAGAAGACACAACTGTTGCTGTGACTTGAATTTCGTTGAAGTAACCTTCTGGGAACAACGGACGAATTGGACGGTCAATCAAACGAGAAATTAAAGTTTCAGCTTCAGACGCACGACCTTCGCGCTTGCCATAACCACCAGGGATACGACCTGCAGCATATTGTTTTTCTTGATAGTTAACGGTCAGTGGGAAGAAATCTTGACCCGCTTTTGCTGTTGGTTGAGCCACAACCGCAACAAGCACAGTGACACCACCCATGGTGATTAAAACTGTATTTGCTTGACGTGCAACACGACCCGTTTCTAAAACAACTTGGTGCTGACCAAATTGAAATTCTTTACGAACGATATTAAACATTGACATGTATTATATTTTCCTAGTTTCTTTTAAAAAGTTATTCTAGTGAGACCCCTAAGGTTTGGCATTCAGACCACAACTCATGTGTGGATAAATGACAAAGCTTAGAAGCCATCGCACCAGATCAAAATTTTTAAATAAATTTAAACACAAAGAAGGAGCGAACATGCGCCCCTTCTAAAACTCGCCTAACTTAAATCAGGCGAAACTTTGTTTTCAGCGTTAAAGCATTGCAACATGCGAAATACCGAAAATAAAGCCAAATCGAATTAACGACGTAAACCTAATGCGCCGATCAAAGCAACATAACGACCGTGATCTTTACCATTTAAATAGTCAAGTAATTTACGACGTTGGTTAACCATACGAATCAAACCACGACGGCTGTGGTGGTCATGTTTGTGTTCTTTAAAGTGACCTTGCAAATCATTGATTTGAGCAGTCAATAAAGCAACTTGTACTTCAGGTGAACCAGTGTCGTTTTCTGCACGAGCAAATTTAGCAATGATCTCTGCGCGATCTGCGTTAGTTAAAGCCATTCGATTTCTCCGAGATGCTTAAAAAATAAAATGATAATGATCAGTTGCAAGCAACTGACTGCCGTGCATCACTACAGCAAGTCGCCTATTTTAAGTGATCTATCACCATATTGCAAAAATGTTTTAACTTTGCTGGCATTTCGGCAGCTGACAGCATTGAACAAAATAGGCACACTATGGGATATCTGTTTTCAATTTATGACAGAGATGAAAGAAAACGAAAATATTGCGAGGGAATCGTGAAAATTTTATCAACCAATACTTGTTATGTACCAAATGAC
This sequence comes from Acinetobacter sp. WCHA45, assembly GCF_002165255.2. Lineage (NCBI taxonomy): Bacteria > Pseudomonadati > Pseudomonadota > Gammaproteobacteria > Moraxellales > Moraxellaceae > Acinetobacter > Acinetobacter sp. WCHA45. The sequence continues at coordinate 2,456,897 of NZ_CP028561.1, forward strand.
TTAAATCAAGTGATTCGCTCAAAAGATGAAGTTGCGGCTGAATTGGGTGGAATGACTGAAAAGCAGATTCAAAAGATCTGGAATAGCGTTGAATGCCTGTATAAAACAGGAAACTATCCACTCGTTACATTATGTTTGCGACGTCAAGGACAAATTTTACTGAACCGCAGTATTGGTTATGCACAGGGTAACTCCCCAGATGGCTTAGCCGCGGATGCAAAAATTGGTACGCCTGATACGCCTGTATGTTTATTCTCTGCATCAAAAATGATTACAGCAATGCTGATCCATATGTTGGATGAGCGCGGTGATTTAAATCTGCTCGATCCGATTAGCTACTATATTCCTGAATATGGGGTCAATGGTAAACGTCGTGCGACTATTTTCCATTTGCTTTCTCACCGTGGCGGGATTCCACGCATTGATACAGAAGTCACACCAGAACTTTTATTTAACCAAGAAGAAATCTTAAAAGTACTTTGCGCAGCTAAACCTGTTTCGCCATCAGGGACACACCTTGCTTATCACGCTGTTACCGCGGGTTATATCCTAGGTGAAATCGTTCAGCGTGTAACTGGACAAAGCGTACGTGAGTTTTTAGCTGAAAATATTGAAAAACCAATGGGGATGGATTATTTCAACTATGGTTTGAAACCACAATATCGAGATAATGTTGCACTAAACTATGCCACAGGAATTCACCCAAGCTTAGGTACAGACCATTATCTTAATCATGTACTTGGTGGCGGTTTACAACTTGCAGTGGATGTAACCAACGATACTCGTTTCATGGATACCATTTGTCCTGCTGGAAACATTTATACCAGCGCTGAACAAATCGGTCGTTTTTTTGAAATGTTACTCAGCGGTGGTGAGTATCAGGGTAAAGAGATCATGAGCGCAAAAACTGTATTTCGCTCAACCCTACCAACATCAGGAACAAGCATAGACCGTACTCTACTCGCCCCAATGCGTTATGCGTTAGGTCCAATGCTTGGTAGTAATCCAGTCGGTTTATTTGGTCCAATGACTGGCCAGGCTTTTGGGCACATTGGTTTTTCTAATATTTTATGTTGGGCAGATCCAGAGCGTGATATTAGTGTATCGTTGCTTACCACAGGAAAATCTGTCGTTGGGACACACCTCCCTGCTCTTGCCAAAACATTATATCAAATCTCAACAAACTGCTCGAAGATTCCAAAGAATCAACGTCGTTCATTATTCGCAACAGATCGACACGAGGCAGACATCGTCTAATTCAATTTGATCGCAGCAAAAAAAGAGCCCAAGTCAGACTTGGGCTTTTGCGCGTTATTCAAGGTTCTTTTCATTTTTCTATTATTATTCTTTATGTTTCTTATTAAGCTACTTTCAGCCCCTCTGAACGTATTTTACACATCACTTCTTATGTTTTGCTTTCAGTGTGTATCTTCTTTATGCCTATTATTCTGTCAGAACCAATTGTGGAGAAAAATAGCATTTTTCTTATCTCTATGTAAGCAAATACGTACGGGGCTGTATAACATTTAACTTAATAATACATAAAAATTGTCAAACAATCATATTTTTAATTTAAACTTTTGGTTAAAAATTTTTATAGAAAAATTAATGTTTGCTTCACACAGTTAGAGGTAGAGATTCTTCATTAAAATCATTTTGATTAAAATAAATACTATAACCATCATGACATTAGTAAGATTAAAAATAAAAAAGCCCTGTAGTCTCTCCCAAAACTACAAGGCTTAGCGGCTGTAAGTTTCCTCTTTTATCACTTACCTCACTGTAAGTTCGCTGTCTCATTGACTTTATTATTGTATTTTTGCGATTTACCTAGCTTTCCGTGCTAGGCTGTTTGTGTGTACATGATCTCAAAAACATTTATTTCACTCTAGCGACAATATCTCGAATCTTTGTAAGCTTTTACTTACAGAACAGTGAATTTTAAAGAATAATTTCACAATCCCTCTAAATTGATCTTTTGCACTAAACCACTTCGACGAATGGTTCTAATCATCAATGACTGTTGTAATGCCTTCGGATCAGCCAGAATACTCACTACTTTTTTAGCGCGAGTGACTGCGGTATAGATCAATTCCTGACTCAATAGTTTCTCGGCATGTGCATCCAAAACAATCGCGGTATGGGTAAATTCCGAACCTTGTGATTTATGAATGGTTAAAGCAAAAGCGGTTTGCATACTGCGTGGCAGTCGGTGCGCTGCAATCCATTTATTTAAGCTCGGGAAAAATACTTCAAATTGCTGCACTTGAGTGCGATGTTTAAAACAAATGCCAATATCACCATTAGAAATCCCAAGCTGATAGTCATTATAGGTCATCATTACAGGACGTCCGATATACCAGTCTCCAACAGCGATTTGTTTCAATTGCTGATTGAGCCAATGCCCAGCATAACGATTCAGTTGCTCGATTCCCAACGGGCCATGTCGAACTGCCGTTAAGATTCGATAATCATCAAAGGCTTGAATCACGTTCTGAATCTGTTCGACAGGTTCATCTGCCTGTATATAATGTTTTAAAGCTTCAATATAAGCTTGAAATCCAGCCATTAGCTTCTGTTGATAAGGTTCAATCTCCACATCCTGCTGTTCGGGTAGATATTCCAACTGGATCAGATCACGCATATCTTTATTTAAAGAAATCGTTTGCAAAGGTGCAGCCTGAACAATTTCCGTCTCTAATTTTGATAAGACTAAATCAGGGCTGCTGAGACCTTGCTGGGCCTGAATAAATCGTGCGAATTGACCAATCTTGGCTTCACCAGAGAAACGACGGCTAGTCTGTAGCTGGACTCGATTTTCAGTCAATGCCTGTACTTGCTGTAAATCAGCCAAAACCGAGCCGACCTCAACCGAAGCCAACTGATTGGCATCACCCAGCAAAATAAGTCGACATTGTTCTGGGACTGCCTCGAATAACAGGGTTGCCAAATTCAAATCCAGCATTGAGGCTTCATCCACCACAATCACATCATAGGGCAGAGGCTGTTTGGGATAAAAGCGTGGTATTTGTCGATTGCCCATACCCAGTAAACGGTGCAAGGTTTGCGTGGTTTGATTACGCAACTCATCGGTGATGAGTCCTGATTCCAATAATTTTGGATCATTAAAAGAGTTCTGGAACGCTTCCTGCATACGTTGCGCAGCTTTGCCCGTAGGCGCTGCCATTGCAATACGAATATCGGGAATGGTCTGGTTGAGGGCTGCAATAATACGCGCCAAAGTATAGGTTTTCCCTGTCCCCGGTCCACCGGTAATAATGCTCAGGCCTTGTTGCAAAACCATTTTCAGTGCAGCCTGCTGATGTTCATCACTAAGTAAGTTTTGATACTGTTCGGCATCAACAGCCTGAATCGTTTGTCGCTTTAATCGACAAATCTGCTGTGCGAGGCGTTGCTCTAGGTGCCAATATCGGTATAATGCCAAGCCCTGCTGATCATAGACACAAGGGGCAACCTGCGTGGTTGCGATTTCGCTGGAAACAGCCAAATCCGCCAATGCCGCAATCTGGCTTGGCTCAACCTCAATACAACTGTCACCTTGTAGGCTGGCTTCAACCAGTTGTTGTAGTACATGTGCAGCGTTAACGGTTTGAGTAGATTGAGAAAATGGTGCTTGTGAGAGGTAGTTACTCCACATATTTAACCATGTCATTTGTGCTGACTGATCATCAACTTGTTTGTCCACAGAGTTATCCTCAAACTTACCCACACGCTTATCCACAAGGTTATAAACACATTTATCCACATGATAAACTGTTGTTTAATCTAAATTCATAACTTTTATCTACATTGGTTTGCCCATTTTATCCTCAGAGAAATATCCGAGGATGGCATCCAGACGCAAGATAAATTCATCATCAGGTTTCCAATAGTAACAGCCTTGCTGCGCTTGCCCATTCATGCCGCGCAAATACAGATAAGATGCGCCGCCTAAATGCTGCTGCATATCATAATCCTGCAATTTCACCGACAGATAACGATGTAGTGCCACAAGATATAACGCTGCTTGTAACCAATAACTCGACAGCGACATACTTTCTGCAATCTGAGGCTGCTGATAATCCAGTTGCTCCGCTCCCAGATAATTACTCTTATAATCGGCAATATGGTAACGCTGACCATCGAAGTACACCAAGTCAATAGAGCCATTCAAGTAACGGGCAGATTTAGCCTCAAGTAACTCTGGCATTTCGATGCCATATTCCTCAAACAGCTGCTGTACACGTTGCATGGCCAGCACACGATCCGACAAGGCCAGATAAAAAGGGCATTCCGACAGATATTGTCCTTCCAGCAATTGTTGTAGCTGGAAGCCCTCGTTCAGTGGCGTGGCCAATACCTCACCCAGCCATGCCGCAATCCATTGGTATAGTTGCTGCTCTGAGTTTTCCTGTGCTGGAAAATGATTCTGGTATTGACCTAGTAAGTCAAACCATAAGCCTTGATAGGTATTCTTAAAACGGCGGCGAATTTCCTCAACCCATATTTCAGGTCGCTGAAAATCAATCTGTTCAAAAATCTCATGCAGGAAATTTCCAGCCAGCGTTCCTCTCGGAAAGTGTTGTTTAATCCAGGCAATCGGCTGAGCTGTGGCTGTATTTTTCGATTCTGTAAGATTCAGCTCATCTTCTGCTTGCTCAAAATCAGTGTTTATATTGGCCAAGCGATCAGCCCGAGTCGCTTTGTGCTTTAAATGTTGTGCCAGATAACTAAAACTGGTTTTCCCACGCGAATAAAAACGTTGTGTCGGCAGTGTTTGGGCCAACAGTACGCGCTGTTGTTGAGTTTGTTGCATCTGTAAGGCTTGTGGTCGCGCTAAGATCAGCTCAGCATCGGCACTATAGGGATGTTGAAAGTGATCGCCCTGATTCTTCCAAAAAGCCAAACCTGAAAATTTATTTTTATCCCCTTTTTCAGGTTCTAACACAGCATAAACACGATGACTAGCACGCGTTAATGCAACATACCATAAACGGTTTTGTTCGGCTTGAGCGCGTTGTTGATGCTGATTGATTTCTGTATCTTGAAGAAAATTTTTATCAGCGATCGCAACGACACGTTGTGTTCGGATTTGTCCTGTTTCTGGCAGCTGGATTTCTGTGGTTGAGAAATTTAAAGCCTCTTTTTTTGAGTCTGGTGCTGCTTTATTTGCTCCAAGCAAAAAGACGATTTTAAATTCCAGACCCTTGGACTGGTGGATGGTCATCAACTGCACCCCAGCTTCACTGGAAAGCTTATGTTCCAGTTCCCATTCACGGTCACTTGGAGAATTGAGTTGCTTTAAATACCAGTGATAGAGGTTTTGCGCTCCCTGCACATGCTCACTATGCTGACTCAGAATATCAGTGAGATGGCGCAGATTGACCACTGCCCGTTCATTGTCCTTGCTTTGCGTTGCAACCAGTTGCTGCCAGATAGCAAACTGGTTCAGACAACGTTGCCATGCCACCAAAAATCCCTGATTCAGCCACATTTCACGGATGTCATCGAATTGCTGAATATAATGGCTCAAGCCCTCTGGACTTTGTTCTAAGGCCAACAGTCGAGCAAGATCAAAGCCAAATAAACGGCTAAGTAAAGCCCGTTTGAGCTTGGCTTCATCATAAGGATGCAGCAAGGCCGTGAGTAAAGCACCTATATCCTGTGCAATCTTTGAATCAAACACACTGCGCTTTGAGGGCCGATTCACTCGGATTCCCAAGTGTTCCAGTGCATACTGCACCTCGTCCAGTTGGCGATGGCTACGCGAAAGAATGGCAATATCATCTTCACAAATGACTTTGCGTACCTCACCATCCAGGCATAGCTGCTGCAAATGCGCTTGATTCAATAAGCTTTGAATTTTCCATGCGACTTGAGTAGCTTGCTCATTGCCCTCTTGCAGTTGCAACCAGCGCAACGGCGCGGGATTGGCCTGTTCATTGTCAATCAGGGCAGGATGTGGACGCGAACCCGCTTGAATCGGGTCATAAATCACCTGCTCGCCAAAATCCATTTGCCGCTGAAACAGCACATCCACCACTTCAACCAGTTCTTTCACCGAACGGTGGTTATGCACCAACTTATACTCACGCCCCTGTTTGGCCATAATATCCTGATAGGCATTCAGGAAGGTCAGCATATCGCCGCCACGAAAGCCATAAATCGCCTGTTTACGGTCACCCACCATAATCATGCAGCTCTTTTGGTAACGTTGCGGATGGCGCCAGATACTGGCCAACATATCATCTTGATCTTGGTTGGTATCCTGAAACTCATCCACCAGAATCAATGGATAGCGTGACTGTACAAATACCGCGAAAGATTGTCCTTGCTCACCTTTTAAAGCTTCAGACAGGGTTTTGATTTGCTGAGCAAAGGTGGTCTCGCCTTTTTGCTGCAACACTTGAGGTAAACGCTTTTTGACTTGCTGACAAAGATGAAACTGTAAATAGGTATTGAATTGATCTAAATCATTTTGAATTTTAAGTTTCATCTCCCAAATATCTTTTAATAACTGAATCAAAGGATGCTGGTAAAAACAATCCTGAATGCTTTGATCACATTTATTAAAAATACTACTTCGAGCTTGTCCTTTGGAATCTAAAAATAAAACATCGACGTCTTTGAACGCCTTTTGATCAAAATAAATATCTATACCCTGCTCTTGAATTTGCTGAGCCAGCCGAACTAAGCCTGTTTGAAAAATGAAATGAAAACGATCTTTTGCAAAAGCCTTTTTATTAATAAATTTATAATATGCACCATCGAGTAGATAATAATCCTGTAACTCTTGTAAATATTGTGATGAACTTGCTGCGAACTGATGCAAGCATGATTCAAACTCAACTGTGCTAAACACAGGCAAATCTACTTGTTTCAAATGTGCTGAACTAAAATTTAAACTGGATTCTACCAATTGAATATAATGATCAACTGATTTAAGTTGCTGACTCATATATAAAAAATCAATCACTTGCTGTGGTTGGGTCTGAATCCATTCCCGCAACACATCATGAATTAATTGACGGGTATAGCTTTTGGCATCCTCAGTGATTTCTGCGCGTTCAATTTTGCCACTTTCAAAGGCAAACTCACGCAATAGCTTTTGACTAAAACTATCCAAGGTTCCAACAAACAATTCATCTAACTGATCAATGATCAATTTTAACCGTTCACAGGCATAGGCAATTCGTGGCGCAAAGTTTTGTAAGACCTGTTGTTTTAACGGATCAGTTTCTTGTAATGCCTTGACCTGAATATCTTGTTCCAATACATCACGGAAAGGCTCTAAAAACTCAAGGATTTCGACCAAACGTAAACGAATACGCGTTTTGAGTTCTGCGGCTGCAGCACGGGTAAAGGTGGTGGCAATCACCTGATTAGGTAGATATTTCTCTAAGAAAATCCGCACCATCAAACTGGATAGTGTATAGGTTTTACCTGTCCCCGCGGAGGCTTCGATTAAATGCAGCCCTTCAAATTGAATATCACCAATCGGCTGATAAGATACGGGATACTTCGAGTTCATGTCTTACTCCACCCGTAAAAATTCAAAAATCGGTTGATACAAAGCATAGGAATAATGATCACAGGCATACTGTAATAAAGCGGTTGCATCTTGCTCTTGCAAAATGAACTGCCAATCGCGGTGCAATTTACAGGCTTCATTCTGGGTCATATCAAAACCCGAGAAATCCCCCGTATCATTCCAGTCCTTCAATACTTGCTTTTGACTCTCTTCAGTTAAAACCTGCGTTGAATCCAGCTCAATCCACTCATATTGCTTGCCTTTTTCCAAAGGCTTTAACACTAAGGCAGCAGGCAAGACCACAGGCTGCTGCTGTGCATCGTGCCAAAGCTGTAACCAAGCATTTAAATAATGCTGCGCCTGTTGTGAACTTAGGCCTTCACAAATCACCGTCTGATCACTAAACACCACAATTCGGCGCTTCTCTGTAGCAGCGTCATTCTTGATTAGCGCCAGCCAAAGCAGATATTCAAGCCAGACTTTGGCAAAGCGTTTGGCACGTGCACTGGAAGCATCCAAACTGACCCAATCTTGAGTCAGTTGTTTCGGGGTCACACAGGCGATTTGTAATTGTTTCGAGACCCGCCAAACCCGTTGCGTGGTTTCAGTCGGCGCTGGGGCATACTGCTGCAAGCGCTCCAACAAGCGTTGCTGCTCTAAGCGACTTTGCTGCCAAGCACTGTGCTGAACTTTGCCAACAGGCAATTGATCTTGCAACAGACTCGGAGAGAGCTGGTCATCCTGCTGCTGTAAAAAATACCGAATGGCATATTTACCGAGACCATCGAGTAATAACGGTTCAGCTTGATCGGCCAATTCTTTTGCGGTTAAATTTTCCACACCTAAGGTCTTTAAATACAGCCGCGCAGGGAAACTGATATCTTGAATCCATTGCTGACTCTCCAAAATGATCATTTCATTTTGTTCAACGGGATAGGCGGTATTGACCCATGCTTGCCGCTCACCTTTCATCTGCTGAAGCTGTGAAGCGACCTTAAACCATTGATCTTGGAAGCGCACAGGCCGATTCGAAACAAAGCCGAGTGGATCAAAAGGCTGTAACCGATGTAAATGATACAGCGGATAAAGCTGTGTAGGGACTTGCAAAGCATCCAATCCGGCTAAATCCGCTTCGGATAAAGGAGGGCCATCTTCGCGGCTCGTCGGTTTTACAATCAAAGCCAAATGCTCGCGGAAGCCCTGCAACACACTGGATGGCTCTCTGACTTCGCCATCATTGAGATCAAAGCCATTATAAAACAGCCAAACCTGTTCTTGTGCCAATAAGATGGCATCCAAAAATGCCCCCTGATCATCTTCCAAACGAGAGCGATCACCCAATTGCTGACGCAGTGCATCCATCAAGTCAAACGGAATATGACTGTCCCGATTTGGAAATTTACCCGTATCCAAATTCAACAGTACAATCAGCCGATAAGGAATCGGACGAATCTGTCCAATCTGACTAAAGGTGATCTGTCCTGTCGGTTCAACTTGCGCAGACTGACTTTCCAATGTGCGCTGAATCTCTTCAATAATATAAGGCAAAGGCAAGGAAATTTGACGTAATTGGGTTTCGGTATCTTCATAATAGCTGGCCAAAGTCAGCATACGTTCTTGCTTCTGAATAATTTCACGGATTGCTTTTAAAGCAACCACATCGGCTTGCTCAAACTCCTGTACATCCGCCTTGATTCGCTGTAGCCAAAACTCGACTGGCAAACGTTGGCCTTGTTCATGTGCCACCAACCAATCTCGACGCGCTGCTAAATCTTGATAGATCTGAATCAGAATACCAATCAGTTCAAAATCACTTGGCTGCACCAAGGCATAACTGAGCATATCCTGCACCATCACATGGGCAGGCACAGCAATTCCTAAAGCCAAACGGTCCAAAGCAAATTTAAAACTATAACGGTAGTCTTGATCTTCGTCACTCAGACTTTGCTTTAAGTGTTGTTCGTCTAAACCACGTTTAAAACCAGCATCATTGAGCAAGGCTAAAATGCGTTGCACCTGCGTATAATCCAATCCATAACACTGCTGCGTCGCGTAAAGATTAAGCCAATCCGCAAAATCATCCTGCGTAAAACGACCCTGTGTCAGTTGCAAACGTCCAAGTACAGCACGCCATGCATTTAAGGTATCTAACTGCGCCACCCCTGCAATTTTAATGGGTAAAAAGACTTCATGTTCATTGGCAACTGCTGGAAACACACTACGGATCAAAGGCTCTAGTTCAGCTAGGTTCGGGGTCAAAACCAGCACATCACTTGGGCGACGCGGTGTCGTATCTGCTTGAGATAACCAATACAGCAACTGTTCTTTTAAGACTTCCAACTGTCGCACACTTGAGTGGCATACATGAATCTGAATTGACTCGTCCTCAGGCGCAAGTTCATATTGCTGAGGCTGAGGTTCAGCTAAATAGAAAATATCAGACTGAATTTTACCGAGTAGCGTTTCAGGAAACTGCTCTACAAAGGCATCGACCCACTTTCCCTCCTCTCCTGTTGCCAGTTGTGATAACAGGGAAAAATGATCACGCGCTTGCTTACCTAACCGTGTCAGTAAGGGATGCCGAGACTCTCGATTTAAGGCATTAAAGCCCAAACTAAAACTGTCGAAGAATGCGTCAATGTCTGCATCACTGGCATGGGGATGTTTGGCGATATAGCGCTCTTTCACGCCGAGGTCATAACGCTTTTTCCAGAGTGGATCGACACTGTCGGCCCAATATTCTTGCGATGGGTTATAGTGCAAAATTACCACATCTAGATATTGCCCCAAACGACGTAAAAATTGCAGTTGGCTCGGTGGTAAATCTAAAATCGTAAATACAATCACCTGACTTGGCAGTTGTGCCAAAGCTCGGGGTCGTGTGTGCTGATCGTCTAGAAGTTGCCAAAAATCAGCATCAATGCTTTGTATTTCAACAAAATCATCATGAAAGTAGTTTTGCCACAACCAACGCTGCCAAGCTTCTAATTGTTCGGTTTGTTGTAGGCTAAAGGCTGAAGTTTGTTGATCTGTTTGAGCAATCAATTGTTCGATATTTAAGGCTTTATTCTGTCCCCAAGTCGATAGCCAATTCCCCACACAGGTACAATTGCTTTGGCAGCCGCGTTGACAATGACCGCGATAAATCATGTAGTTACTAAACAGCTGCGAAACTTGCTCCGCCACCCAATACAGCATACTTTGTTTTTTTAGTTGTTTTTCAGTGCCTTGTTGCAGTTGATCGGCGCTGTCGTAAATCCGTTGCACAATTGAATATAAAGGGTGCTCATTCACAACAGTATTCTGTTCGGGTTGAATAAAAGGCTGTAAAGCTTGATGAATACGCCACTTTAAAATCAAACGCGGAATATTGGCTTTACGCACTTGTTCTTTATTTTCTAATACTTGCTGGTATGCATACCACTGAAAACCACGAATGCGTTGATGAAATTGATAGTTGGCAGTCATGCCTTGTTGTTCGGCAATTTTCTGCGTCAACCATTGTTCTTGTGCAGGACTGGGAACAATAAAATGCTGAGTTTGAAATACCTGAAATGGAGAAGAACTCGATTGGGTGATTGATGCCATCACACCTTGTAATAACACTTCAAGGCTTTGACTTTGAATAACATGAATACCCATCTACAAATATGACCTCATCAGGAATGCTTATTGTATTGCACGAAAACATACATATTTATCACTATACAACTTCATATAACTATGTCACGTTAAACATACAAGGAAATAAATAAATTGTTTTGAAATTCACCACTCAATCCGATTGAATGTACTATCGAGGGATAGACTTTAGGTATAACTTTATGAAAATTGAAAAAATTCCTGATTCGATTGATCCAAACTTAAACTTGGAGCAAATTCGCGAAGAGTGTTTGGCTCTGACCAAAAATCGTGCATATTGGTCTGCAGGTGCAGCGATTGTACCCATCCCATTTTTTGATGTGGTCGTTGATTTGGGCATGCTCACTCAAATTATTCCTTATATTAATACGCGTTTTGGTTTAGCACCTGAACATATCAGTGTCTATGATCCTGAAACCAAAAAAGTACATTGGGATGAGCTACGTAAACGTGGTTTTGAATTTTCAGGTTTGGTAGTGGCGCGCACAGCCATGAAAAAGTCTTTTAATGGTTTTTTCACGAAAATTGCCACCAAGCAAGTGACCAAGTTTATTCCTTTAGGCGGACAATTGGTTGCTGCGAGCCTCGGTTATTTTATGATGCGTAAAATTACCGAAGCACATATTCAAGATTGCTATAACCTTGCTAAACGCATTCAACAAAAAAGTCGTAGTACCATTGTGGCTTAATCATAATATTTGATGACGACAAGGCGGTTTAATCCGCCTTGAGTTGTTTTAAAATTGCCTTTAAAACTTCGATCCGTGCTGTATTTTTATCATCTGTCGCGATTACATACCAAGGCGCATAATCTGTGTTGGTTCGTTCGAACATGTCTGCAGCGGCTTTTAAATAATCGTCCCATTTATCACGGTTACGCCAATCTTCTTCAGTAATTTTGAAACGCTTATGTGGGGTTTGTTCACGATCTTTAAATCGAACTTCTTGTTCATCTTTACTGATTGCAAGCCAAATTTTTACAATTACGGTTTGACTATCAACCAAATTTTCCTCAAACCGATTAATTTCATTATAAGCACGTTGCCATTCAACGACTGAAGCAAAACCTTCGATCCGCTCAACCAAAACACGACCATACCATGTACGATCAAAGATGGTAATTTTCCCGCCATCATTCAGCTTATTCCAAAAACGCCACAAATAAGGACGGCGTAATTCATAACGTTCAGGTGCAGCAATACTATGAATTTCATATTCACGTGGATCTAATTTTTTAACAATTCTTTTTATTGCTCCCCCTTTACCTGCGGCATCCATACCTTCAAAAGCAACAATCACTTTTCGTTCGTCATAACGTAATGCATCAGCTACTTTTTTGGTTAATTTGTTCAATTCTTCTTTGTAGTCATCTTTATCTAAGCTTTGTTTTGACGGTTCTAACAGTGCTGTGGGAATCTGTGCTTGTTGCCATTTTTCGGTGACTTTAGTTTGATGGTCAGGCAACTCTTGCAATGTTTGTAATATGTATTGAGCAAAACATTGATCACGTAGAGCTTCATCTTCACCGTCAATCACAAACCAATCATCGGTAAATCTTTGGCTTAACTCCTGCAAAGTATCGTATTGTTTTTTATTGCGCCAATCCAAACCATGTAATTTATGCCAATGCTGTTCCGAAGCATCAATTTGGTCTAAGCGTTTTTGTAAGGACTTCCACGATAAATCAAACCAAACTTTGACCACATGCACATTATTATGTTGTAAATCATGTTCAAAAGAACGCATCTGTTCGATATAAGCATCAAACAATGTTTCATCCAATGGTTTTGACACATGCATGGCGGTTGAAAGCAAGTCACTGTACCAATTCCCAAACATCACCACGATCTGACCTTCGGCAGGAATAAAACGCGTATAAGACTGCCAAAAAGTTTGATAGGTCGTTAATAACCGTGGTGCATCTGCTTTAACTCTTAAATAGCGTGGATCTAACCATTCACGTAATTGCTTAACCGCCTCACCTTTCCCTGCTAATTCAATCCCACTTACTAAAATCAGAACACTTTTTGCATTTTTTTTATCTTGGCTATCTTTTAAGGCATATTGTGCTTCAATCAAATCTAAAGACAACGCATCTTCATCACGCAATTCAAATTTGGGTTGTTGTATACTCATATTCGGCTCTAAATGGCTCATTATTAAGAATAAGTATAATGAAATCTATTTCACTGCATGCAAAACCCTTGTACAGTTTCTGTAGAACTCAATCCGTGTATCAACATAGTGACCGATTGTTAGACATTTAGAGTTTATGCTGTCATGGTTCTTCGTTATGATGCAGCCTATGATTTTCTGGTTTTATTTTATTTGAGTTCGAATATGTCAAAACTCGCTGCATTTGATCATCTTTTATTACAATACCAAACTCTGAATTACCACCAAAATCCAGCACTTAAGCAACGTCTGCATGAAGTACAAGCGTGGATGAAAGCACGCATCGCAGAAACCCATAAAGAATTTTTTGCTCTGCCTGAAAATCAACTGATGGCACAGTATTTTCTTAATCGCTTGTATGGCGGTCCTGATTTTGAGGCAATTGCACAGCAAATCGAACGCCTGTTGAAATATGCACATAAAGCAGAAAGCTTACTCCCTGAAAATGCAATTAAAACAGGAACAAAATCGGTCAGTCTTGCTGTACTTGCCACTCAACTCGATGAACAAGTCGCAGAACAACTACTCAAAGATTATCCTTTGGAAACACCACTCACTGATGAAATCATGCGCCAGACCTTAGTCAAACTCGATCAAGGTGATGTACGTTATGAACAATTACAATTACTTGACGAGCTCGGTCTCACATTAGATAAGTATATGCGCTCTACGATGATGTATGCGGCTTTTAAAATGTGTAAAGGCATTGCAACCAAATATCAATTTGAACCTATGTACGATTTTATCCAAGAAGGTTTTGCTGCAATGAAACCGATGAAGTCTGCTGCAACGTTTATCAAAACATTTACGGTAAAAGAACGTGAAATCATCGAAAAAGTCCACGCTGGTCACCAAAACCCATTTCGTGACTAAATTGAATTGATAGCCATCCCTCTTCGTGTTAGGAGGGATTATTGAATTCCAAAACAAAAATTAAAAATGCTTTTGAGCGTGTGACTTTCTGTATATTATTCATAACAATGATATGCTAAACCCTGTAAAAAAATACAAAATCTGTCATCATGCTTGCTGATTCGTGCCGCTAGAGCGAAAGTTTAGGAGAAAACAATGTCTAACGAAAACCAACAGCCTACCCCAGAAGTTGAGCAAAACCCAAGTTCAGACAAAGTCAGTCCTTTCCTCAGTTCTCCACTTCCTCAAGGAGCGCCTCAAGGTCAACAGCAATCGTTACAACAAGGTTCAACATCAACACCGAATACATCAGTACCAAAATATAATTTGCCACGTGGTGCCAACACGGGAAATGTTGGAGCAACCACTCACTTTGGCTATCAAACTGTAAGCAGTGATGATAAAGCACAAAAAGTTGCTGAAGTTTTTCATTCAGTTGCAAGTAAATACGATATTATGAATGACCTGATGTCATTCGGTATCCATCGTATTTGGAAACGTTTTGCTATTAATATGTCAGGTGTTCGCCGTGGTCAACATGTACTGGATATTGCTGGTGGTACAGGTGACTTAGCAAAAGTATTTAGCCGTGAAGTCGGTCCACAAGGTCATGTCGTACTCTCAGACATCAATGAATCCATGCTAAATGTAGGTCGTGACCGTCTGATTGATGCAGGCTGTACTAACGTTGATTTCGTACTTGCCAATGCTGAAACTTTAGAACCCTTTGCAGATAATAGTTTTGATTTAGTGACTATCAGTTTTGGTTTACGTAACGTGACGGATAAAGATGCCGCACTACAAGCCATGTATCGCGTACTTAAACCAGGTGGTCGTTTATTGGTTCTCGAATTCTCTAAACCTGTGTTCGAACCATTCTCTAAGCTTTACGATCTTTATTCATTCACTGCATTACCAATCATGGGTAAACTCGTTGCCAATGACTCTGAAAGTTACAAGTATCTTGCAGAATCTATTCGTATGCATCCAGACCAACGTACCCTCAAAGGCATGATGGAAAATGCAGGCTTCCAAAGCTGTGACTACCATAACCTCACTGGTGGTATTGTTGCAGTTCACCGCGGATTCAAACTTTAAGGCTTAAGATATGTGGTCGATTTTAGCACTGGGTGCAGTCGAACGTATCATTCATCAGGTGATTGATCTGGATGCGATTACCCGTATTCAGCTCAATCAGCTACAAGGTCAATTGTTGCGGGTTGTGATCGATCATCCACAGCTCTCGGTTGATGTTTTTTTTGATGAAAATAAAGTTCGTCTGGAACCTACCGTGACTGGACACAGTCAAACCCCATCAATATTTGAACAGCGTCCCTACGATGTCCAAAATAAAATTACAGATGCCACAGCCACCCTGCATGTCGCCAATGTGGTCGAATTAGTCAAACTCCTGCTCAGTGATATGGACCAGATTGGCAATATCCCCCTACAAGGCGATTACCATTTATTACAAGATATTCAAAGAATTATGCAGCAAGCAGAGCCTGATCTCGCTGCGCATTTATCGCCTTGGATTGGTCCACAACTGGCACATGAATTGGGTAAGATTCAACTTGCACCCAAACAACTCAAGCGTTCATTACAAAGCCATTTGTTCTTTATTGAAGATACTTTAAAAGAGGATAGCGGTTTATTTGCACCACGTTGGCAAATGGATGATCTTCATCGCGAAACGCGTCAACTCAATCAAGAATTAGATCGTTTAGAAGCGCAATTTCAACAGTTACACGCTTCATTTAATCCAGCAAAACATTCCTCACAAGACTAGGTAAGATTTTATATGATTCCGCATGTTACACGGTTACTCGAACTCTGGCGTATTGCAGCACATTATCGCCTTGACACCCTGTTCCCTGCGGAAGAATTACCAGTAAAAGCCCGCCATGCCCTAAACATTATCAAAACCCATCCTGCGGCATGGTCAAGTCGAGAGAAAAAGAATCCGCTCAAGCTCAAAGAAGCTTTAGAGGATATGGGACCCTTAGCGATTAAACTGGGTCAGTTGCTTTCTACTCGTCGTGATTTGATTCCACCAGAAGTATTATCACAATTGGTGTTGTTACAAGACCGTGTCAAACCATATGACACCCAATTGGCAAAACAACGCATCCAAGAATCGCTCAAGGCTGATGTATCCACACTATTCTCTCGCTTTGATGAGCAACCCCTCGCTGCGGCATCGATTGCACAAGTTCATACTGCTGCTCTGCATGATGGTCGTGAAGTGGTGGTAAAAGTCACTCGCCCTGATATTCGTAATCAAATTCTGCAAGACTTTGAAATCTTAGCTTGGCTGGGTGATTGGCTTGAAAATCGTTTAGAGGCTGCTCGCGCCTTACATCTGACTGAAATCATTCAAGACTATCGTCAAATTATCTTGAATGAGCTTGATCTGAGTCTAGAAGCGGACAATACCCGCCGAATGCGTCATTACTTTACAGGCTCCAGCATGATGTATGTGCCTGAAGTCTATATGGACAGTAAAGATGTGATGGTGGCTGAACGCATCACGGGTGTGCCTATTTCAGATATCGCAACCTTTGATCGTTTGGGTATGGATCGCGCAGACTTGGCTGAAAAAGGTTTAACCATCTTCTTTACCCAAGTATTTCGAGACAACTTTTTCCATGCCGACATGCATCCGGGCAATGTCTTTGTTGAAACCATTAACCCAAGTAATCCGCGTTTTATTGCTCTAGATTGCGCCATCATGGGTGAACTGTCCAAACATGACCAAATGACAGTTGCCCGTATGTTGCTTGCAGTAATGAATAGCAACTTTATGCAACTGATTCAGATCGTACATCAAGCAGGTTGGATTCCACCAGGCACAGATCAAGATGCCTTGTCACGTGAAATGCGCCGCACTGTTGGTCCAATGGTATCCAAGCCGATGGATCAATTGGATTTCGCAGGAATTTTGATTCAGGTGATGGATATTGCACGTCGTTTCCATTTGGAAATTCCGCCGCAATTGATGCTATTACTCAAAACATTGGTACACGTTGAAGGTTTAGGTACTGATCTTTACCCACAACTCGATATTTGGAAGCTGGCTAAACCGATTTTGACCGAATGGGTTAAAGCCAATATGAATCCGGTCAAAAATATCAAAGAACTTGGACAACAAATCCCAGATCTATTATTAGGTGCTCAAGATATCCCAAGCTTACTGATTGATAGCTTGAATGGTTTGAAAAATCAATCAGCTTGGCAAGATAAGCAACTCCGTGAAATTCAGCAAATGCGCTTACAAATGCAACAACAGCAACGCCGTAGTTGGATGTTTGGTAGCACTATGCTGATTATGCTCACCATTGCGATTATTAGTCCTTGGTTTGTCTCCATCATTTTAATCGTATTAAGTGCACTGATTGCAGTTTGGCGAATTATGAAATAAGTTCAAAAATCCCTTGCTCTGACAAGGGATTTTTTATAACGTAAATATTTCATTTTTAAACCCACAAATAATGTATTTAATCATCGTGAGTAAAATAATAAAAATCTCGTGATTTAGCTATGAGTAAAGCCATTTAAAAATAAAAAAAATGAGATATATGTCACAAAATAAAGCATATCATTTAGATATGAACACTTATTAAACTGATAAATCAAATTTAACTAAATAATACAAGAAATCTATTTAGATTAAATAAACAAGCTGTTTATTATGTCTTATATTGATACAGTTTTACTTAAAAAATTTAAAAAAGTCATTATCACATCTATAAAACTTTGCTATAACTACGCAGGAATCAATTAAAACACCGATATTCGGGGAATAATATAATGTTTAAATCAAGAAAACTGTCATTAAGCTTGCTGACTTTATCCGTTTCTTCAGCCCTTTTACTTACAGCTTGTGGTGGAGACAGTGGGGGATCATCTGGAGGTAACCCTCCAGCGGCAGCAACACTGACAGGACGTGTGGTAGATGGTCCTATTGCCAATGCAACCGTTACATTTACTGATGAAGCAACTGCATGTAAGAATAAAACTGCGACTACAGATGAAAATGGGGTATTTACTTTCCCACAAGGATGTACTGCAAGCGCATTGAAAGTGACAGGTGGACAGGATACGACTACAGGTCTGCCATTTACAGGTACACTACAAGCACCAAAAATTTCTTTGACAGATACTCAAGGTATCGATGTTGTTGTTACGCCAATCACAACCCTCGTTGCAACGGTAGGTGCAGATAAGGCAGCAGCTATTGCAACGGCTTTAGGTTTATCGGGAACAAATTTACTAACTGCTGACCCATTAAACAGTGCTGCATTATTAGCTAAAACCACAGCTGTTCAACAACTGATTGAACAAATCACCACAGCGGTTACAACACTAAATACAGATGGTAGTTTAACCAGCACTGTTGCTCAAAAAGCAATCACCGCTGCATTAATCAGCCAATTAACCTCAAGCACAACCACTGTTGATTTAGGTAATACCAATACAATTAATGCGATTATTCAGGCTACTGTCAAAGATGCTGATGTAAAAGCAAAACTTCCTGCTAGTCTTCAGAGCAATATTGATAACGTTGCAACTAACCTTGCTGCCTTAACCAGTGCTAGCATTGCAGCCAATGTAAAAACGGTAGAAACCACACTTGCTGCACTTCCTGCAACACAAATTAGCTCTGCGGCAGCATTAAAAACAGCTGCACAAGAAAAAATTCTGACCGAGAAAAATGACAGTACTACTGTCAATCTGATTCAGGCATTAAGCCAAGTCTTGGCAACGGATAGTACTGCGATTGAATCTGCTCTCAAAGATATCGCTGAAGCAGCAACAACTGGTGGTGCGGCAACAGATAAATTAACTGGTGCTCTCGCTGTCATTAAAGATAAAACAGGCATTGTTGTACCGACTGAAACCATTACTGAAGCAAATAAGTTTACAAATTATTTACTATTGAATGGTCTTGGTTTACAAGGCACAAGCTATACACTCGACCAATTAGCAGCATCATTAATCACTCCAATTAAAGTCTCAAGCCTGAACAATCTGCTCGTACCTCTTGTTGCAAGTGATAGTTATAAGTCTTCAAATCAAGCTGTTGCCGCAGCATTAAAAGTTGAAACAGCAACCAAAGCGTTACTCATTTCTGCTAATCAGCTCAACCTAACATATACCAATGGTACATTGACGGCAGCAACATTACCAAAAGGCTCTACCGTAGGTATTACATCAACTACTTCTGAACTCAATACCAACCTTACGTTAGGTACTGATATTGATGTATTGTCCAACGGTCAAATTGCTTTAAATAGCACAACTTTAGGTAAAATCTCTGCTAGCTTAGTCAGCTCACTGAACAAATTTAACAGTGAAAAAGGCACAGCAACGGTTACAGCTGTGGTAGCACCAAGTGAGGGGCAAATCATTGCAGCGACATCTAAGTCTTTTGCAACAAAATATACTGTATCTGTATTGAGTAAATCTATAACAGGTTACGGCACAAGCGCTAAAGTTACAGTTGAATAACTTTATGATTAAACAAAGAGAGCTGCTTTCATAGTGGCTCTTTTTTTATTGTCTATTTAATGGGATCATAATGAAACATTTAAATTTACTATCAGCTTCGATACTTCTCCTCTCTCCATCATTGCTCCACGCTGCACCGAATGATATGTTCCTGCAAGCCAACTCACTTTCAGGAAAAACACAACCCTTGAATGTAGATGTTGCCATTGATGCCGTCAATAAAACCATTGACCTGTTCGATGTCCGTGCCAAAGAAGGTGCAACTTCAGAAAATGTAGGTGATTATTTAGGTGGACATATCGTTGGTAAATATCAACTTTATCCAAATCTTGAACTAGAAGCTGGTTTTTGGCAGCGTGAAATTGATTATTCAAAAGATACCAATAAATTACAAAGTTGGTTGGTTGCCACAACCTATACCCCGAATTTAAATCTACAGAAAAACGATTTTCTGGATTTACGTTTTAGCTTATGGGGCAACTACGCAGATCAGCTCAAGAAAACAACACCGACAACCATCAACAACAGAACCTTTAATTATGTTCGGGTCAATGATCCATCTGATATACAGCTACAGGTTGATGCAATTTTTTCAAGAAAACTGGATCCTATGAATCAACTCAATGCGTATGTCAGTACAGGCTATAGCAAAGTGAAAGTTGACAGCTTAAAGACCCAAGCCAAATATCAGGGTTGTTTAGTCAACTTGAATATTAATAAAAACAACCATTACACTGGTTCTCTAGCTGAACCGTGTCAGATTGACAATGCGATTATTAATGAACTCAATATTTCAGGTTCAGCATCCGATTTCAATCTGGATGTCGATAAAGATTTAAATTACGATGCTTATTACGCCGCTATTGGAGGTTCATGGCATTGGCGCTATCAACAATTTGAAAGTCAGCTTGCTTATCAATATCAGCGTTTATGGCGTAGTGACATTGATGATCGCGTCAATCATTTTGGCAATAGTGCATTGAAAGATAATCATACTTTTTCCGCACGTTTTAGTTACGACGTTACACCGAATATTACGCCTTTCGTTGAAGGTTATTTATTTAAACGCAATTTTGTAGGTAATATTCCCTTTCTTTATAACGGGGTGACTGCTTCACGTTTAGATCGTAAATATGGCTATGCCTCTCTGGGTGTGAATTTTCATTACTAATGAAAACACCTCATTTTGCCATTATTGGTGCAGGTACAGCAGGACTTACAACGGCGATTCTTCTTGTGCGAGAAGGTCATCAGGTTACGATTTTTGAACAAGTTGACAGACTCTCTCCAGTTGGTGCTGGTTTATTACTACAACCTTCGGGTTTAGCTGTTTTTGAACGTCTTGGCGTATTAGATGAAGCCCTCAAACTGGGTGCAAAAGTGACAGGACTTGAAGGGCAACTCGCCAATAAATAACTTTTGGTCAATAGCCATTACCATCAGGCAGCCCCAAATCTGTATGGCTTGGGGATTCACCGCCCTACCCACAGCTTTTATTGGATGAACAAAATCAACCACTGTGGCTCTCGGCACAGTATCGTGATGTGGTGATGTCTCGATATGGACAAGGTCGAATCGGTGTAATTGGTGATGCTGCACATGCAATGAGTCCACAATTGGGACAAGGTGCGAATATGGCACTTTTAGATGCGTGGGCTTTTTCCCAATCATTACAAACTGCTCAGAAAAATCAGCAAATTGACTGGTCAATATTATGACAATACTATCACCGACTACGTCGCTCCTCGACCCAATTCTATCAGTTCCTTAGCCGTTTACTGACCCCACTCTATCAATCAGATCATTTGGTGGGCGGGTAGATTACGTGATCTTACTTTTCCGTGGATGTATCAAATCCCTTATTTTCGTAAAGAAATGGCGATTACCATTTCAGGCTTAAAAACGGGTATGTTTCAGCAAATACAATATGATGAGATTACCAAACAATAATAAGATGCATAGTTCAACCTATATGATTGAGATACAGGCGAACACCGTTCGTCTCTACAATTCCAGATGAGATGTGGGAACCGAACTATGTTCGCCCATTATAATTTTGGTGATGAGCGGCTAATCCAACCCAGCACCTAAAGCATTTTTTACCCAACAAGCATAGCCAACCCTAGTCACAAACGCTACACTAACGGCTTTCCACTCAATGGATTTTTCACTCATGTCAAACTGGTTAGATGAAGTTAAATTTGATTCCAATGGTCTTATTCCTGCCATTGCACAACATCATCAGACTGGTCGAGTGTTAATGGTTGCATGGATGAATCGTGAAGCATTACAACTGACGGCTGAAAAAAATCAAGCCGTGTATTACTCACGTTCACGTCAAAAATTGTGGCACAAAGGTGAAGAATCAGGGCACTTCCAAACAGTGCATGAAATTCGCTTAGATTGCGACGCCGATGTGATTATTCTGCAAATTGAGCAGCACGGCGGAATTGCTTGCCATACGGGTCGTGAGTCTTGTTTTTATCGTAAACTCACGCCACAAGGTTGGGAAATTGTTGATGCTCAACTGAAAGATCCAACTGCAATTTACGGCGCATCTGCGAAAGTCGAAGCACACGATCATGGTCAGGCTGAGCAAGTTGACGTACTCAGTCACTTAGGTCGTTTGATGCAAGAACGTAAAAAAGCTGAAGCAGATAATTCTTATGTTGCCAGCCTATACAAAAAAGGCATCAATAAAATTTTAGAAAAAGTCGGCGAAGAAAGTGTCGAAAGCATTATTGCAGCCAAAGATTATGCAGCACATGCTTCTTTAGAAAATAAGCATGATCTGATTTATGAAGTTGCAGATTTATGGTTCCACAGTATTGTCATGCTCGGCTACTTCGACCTTGATCCACAAGAAGTCCTTGATGAACTTGCTCGTCGCCAAGGTCTATCGGGCTTGGTTGAAAAAGCCAATCGTAGTCAAGAAGCGTAAACCTCGCCTGTGTCGAATATCGAGAAACCCAAAGCTACCTATGAGCAAGCGATTGCAATAGATAACGCGCGTTTAGGTCAGTCCTTTAAAGTAATTGCCTATGCTGGCACAGGTAAAACCACGACTTTACAAATGATCAGTGATGCCATGCCCGAACGGCGTGGTATGTATTTGGCTTTTAACAAAGCCATTGCATCTGAAGCACAGAGTAAATTTCACGGCAATGTCAATTGTCGTACCTTTCACTCTCTTGCCTTTCGTAGCGTACCCCGTGGCGTAACTGATAAATTACGACTACCTCGCTTAAGCCCAAGTTTTATCGCTAAAGAATATCGTTTAGAACCAATCACACTTCGTCGTCTCATGGGCGGACGTTATGAAAAATATGTACTGATGCCAAGTCGTCTTGCGAGTTTGGTTGCCAATGCTGTCAGCTATTTCTGCTCGACCAGCTCACAATACCCTGCCCCTCGCCATATTCAAGCACCAAGCTGGTTGCACCAAGATGATATCGAATCGTTACAACAACACTTATATCCAGCAGTTGAACGCCGTTGGTTAGAGTCAATTGATCAAAACCATCAAGCAGGGATTGGTCACGATATTTACCTCAAACTTTGGGCATTATCAGAACCCAATATTCCAACAGATTATGTTCTGTTTGATGAAGCACAAGATGCTGACCCACTCATGTTGGGTATTTTACTACGTCAAAAAAGCACACAAGTGATTTATGTCGGTGATGCA
This sequence comes from Acinetobacter sp. WCHA45, assembly GCF_002165255.2. Lineage (NCBI taxonomy): Bacteria > Pseudomonadati > Pseudomonadota > Gammaproteobacteria > Moraxellales > Moraxellaceae > Acinetobacter > Acinetobacter sp. WCHA45. The sequence continues at coordinate 2,480,356 of NZ_CP028561.1, forward strand.
CATCAGCAAATTTATGCGTGGCGTGGTGCAGTCAATGCAATGCAACAAATGCCTTTACATGAAAGCCGTTTAACGACCTCTTTCCGTTTTGGTGATGCGATTGCTGATGTTGCCAATAGTCTGCTTGGTGCATTAAACGAAACTGTTCCACTATTGGGCAATCCAAATGTTAAATCGAGTGTGGTGAATAAACCCCATACCAAAATGCGCGATGCAATTTTGTGTCGTACCAATGCACGTGCAATGGAACTCCTACTTTCTGGTTTAGTGCATGGCGACAAAGTCAGCTTACAAGCTGATCATCAGAAACTCAGTCGTTTTGTGGATGCCGCTAGTTTACTCAAACAAGGCAAACGAATCACTGATGTGCCCGAACTGGCTTGGTTTAATTCATGGCATGATGTGCATGAATATTGCGAAACCAATGATGGTAGCGACATCAAACCTTTAGTCAAACTGGTCGATGATCATGGTACTGAGCCACTCAAGAAAGCACTTGCCAAAATCACACCGATTGAACAAGCAGATTATGTTATTTCAACTGCACACAAAGCCAAAGGCTTGGAATGGAATCGTGTGCATATTGAAGATGATTACCAATTTAAAATAAATGGCCTAGAACATAAAATTACAGATGAGGAATTAAGACTACTTTATGTTGCCTGTACTCGTGCTAAAGTAAGTTTAAATATTCATCATCTTTACGATTTAATACAACAATTAAAACGGGGCGCTCCCTCAAGTCTTCGCCAGTCCGTAGGTTAAAGCGCTTATGTTCAGGGAGAGCTTATGCAACTTGAATCAGTGCTATTTAAACATGTTGGCATGTTTCGCGACTTAACCATTGAATTTCAACCGACTCAACGTCCAATTACACTTATTTTAGGTGAGCAAGCTACAGGCAAAACTACAATTTTAAAAAATATCTATCAAGCCTTAACGTGGTTCTCCGCACGTTATAAAGATATTCGTACCGCAGGTGTCGTGATTGCTGATCAAGATATTTTGTTGACACGCTTACAAGCCAAAGTTCAAGTCCAAGTTAGAATGAGCAGTGAATTAACTCATCATCTACCAGAAAGTAGCTCTGCACAAACGACTGACACTCAGAATTGTAGTTGGAAGTTATTTAAAACGTTTAACAGTCAAGGCGTTGGAATTAGCCAAGTTGAAACGCAGCAACTTGATCAAATGGTATCGCTATACCAAAAAACCAGTCTTCAAGATCCATTATTTGGATTACCGTTAATTGCGTATTATCCTGCCGAACGCTTTGTACAAGAGGTTAATTTACAAAGCAAGAATGCACCAGGAACACTACAAGATATTGCTGCCTACGATTTAACAGCGATTCCATACACAACTTTTGCACGTTTCTTTGAGTGGCTACGGGAAATTAGTGATGTTGAAAATGCTCACTCTGCTCATATCGTCAGACGTCTTATTGGCAACGATTTCGGTCAGCAGAATCAATCAGAGATTTTGCAGCAATTACAACAAGAACTGATGAATCATCCTAAACAACTTTCAGCACCTAATTTATATGCGCTGAAAAAAAGCTTACATACCATCTTTCCAGAATTGAATGATATCTATATTCAATATATTCCTAAACTTCAATTAATAGTGCGTTACAAAGGTCAGACCATTCCCTTTCAGCAATTATCGGCCTCTCTTAAATCATGGATTGCATTGGTCGGTGACATTACACGTCGTTTATGCTTACTTAATCCACATTGTTTCGACCCATGTTTAGAAGGTGAAGGCATATTATTAATTGATCAAATTGAGCATCAGTTAGATCAAAATATGAGTGCTGAAATTTTAGAGCGTTTGCATCAAGCATTTCCAAGACTACAAATTATTGCTTCAGGCAATCGCGATGAATTATTAGAACATGCTTTAGAATATCAATGCTTCAGGTTAGGTGATAAAGAAATTTATGAGATTAATCTTGAGAAATCTCAACAACAACTTTCACAACTCTATAATGAGTTAAGTCAATCAGAAAGCATTCTCTTGCAGCAGAATCAACACTTATTAGAATCAGAAAATTTGGTCAGTAAAGTTGATGAACTCTTGCATCAAATCCAAGCGCTTGATGAACAAGAAAAGAGTCATTTACTTCATCTACTTAAAATTGATGATACCCCTCAAGAGAGATCAATTTGATATTGGGCTTTAAGATTGATTGCATCATTAATCCTTATAAACTAGAGGTCAATTTTTTCTTTTAAATAGGTCTTCTGTACTGAAACACTAGATTGTAGGGATACGCATTTGATCCAAGACCAGATCTCTATCCCTGTTAGGTACACAGATAATCGAATGGAAAATATTCAATTAAATAGCGAATAAAAACGTTGATAGACAAGTTTTAGCGACAAAGATGTTGTTAGTTTCATGTAATAACATCAGATTTTTGTTGATTTTTTATAGTAAAATAAAATTCATTTTTTACTTTCAAGTTGTGCAATACAACTTGCTCTTTCCGTTAACTTGATTGGGTTTCGAGACTTGAAACTTTGGCTTTCTCTTTGAACGCCTTAAGTCTTGGAAGAAAATCCACCATTAGGTCTCTCTCGACCTAAATCATCGACATGGATACCAGTGTGCTACCGATTATTATTTTATTACCTCTCATACTTGGCACAACCCTTGTCTCACAATTGCAACGTATTTCACGGGGTGTGACGGCAATTGGAGCAATTGGCATTAGCCTGAGTTGTTTTATTTTATTGCTTAGCCAAGCTGAAACGGTTTTACAGGGTAATGCCCTGCAACAGAGTTGGGAATGGCTTCCACAACTGGGCATCAATCTTAGTTTTCGCCTTGATGCATTAGGATTATTGTTCGGTTTACTCATTAGTGGGATCGGCACACTGATTTATATTTATGCCTATTATTATCTCAGCCCCAAAAACTCACTCAGTAAACTGTATCAGTTGCTCATGCTATTCATGGCAGCGATGCTTGGGATTTCACTTTCCAACAATTTGATTATCTTACTGGTATTTTGGGAACTGACCAGTATTTCTTCATTCTTGCTCGTGGGCTATTGGAGTCAATATGATGCCGCCCAACGTGGTGCGCGTATGGCACTCACGATCACAGGGATGGGCGGTTTGGCAATGCTAGGGGGCTTTGTCCTCTTAGGACAGATGGCAGGTACTTACCAGATTGACCAATTGGTGTTAATGAAAGAGTCTATTCAGCAGCATCAATTATTTGTTCCCACTCTACTGCTCATTTTACTAGGTGCATTTACCAAAAGTGCGCAATTCCCATTTCACTTTTGGTTGCCAAATGCAATGGCAGCACCTACGCCTGTTTCAGCCTATCTCCATTCAGCAACGATGGTGAAAGCAGGTATATTTTTATTAGCCCGCTTAGCGCCACTCTTTATTGGGGCAGCGTTGTACCACAATATCGTAACTTTCGTCGGTTTATTCACTTTATGTATGGCAGCGGGTTTCGCCATATTTAAAGAAGATCTCAAAGGGCTTTTAGCTTATTCAACCATCAGCCATTTAGGTTTGATTGTTTGTTTACTCGGCATCGGTTCGCCACTCGCTGTTGCAGCAGCAATCTTTCATATCATTAATCATGCAACATTCAAAGCTGCTCTTTTCATGATTGCAGGCATTATTGATCATGAAACAGGAACACGTGATTTACGTAAGCTCAGTGGTATCTGGCAACTTCTTCCGTTCACAGGTACTTTAACCATGATCACCGCTGCTTCGATGGCTGGTGTACCGCTAACCAATGGCTTTATTTCCAAAGAGATGTTCTTTACCGAACTGCTGGCTAACCTATCAGGTCCAGTAATGATAATTGCAGCGATCGTGGCAACTTTATCCGGTATTTTTGCTGTTACTTATTCTATTCGCTTGGTACATGGCGTGTTCTTTGATGGTGGGCTTGGTAAACACGTTCCTAATAAAGATGCACACGAACCGCCTCTCGGAATGCGCTTACCTGCGATTATATTAGCGACATTATGTATTCTGGTCGGCATTCTGCCTGCACTATTGGCTGGAACAGTCGTGAATAGTGTAACGCGCGCGAGTTTGGCTCAACCTGAATTTGAGGGTGTTCATTTAGCGATTTGGCACGGTATTAATGCACCTTTAATCATGAGTCTAGTTGCATTAATGGGTGGTGGTTTATTTTACTTTAGCCTCATTAAAAATCAGCATTTACGTAAAATTGACTTAGACCCTTATTTAGGTAAATTCCAAGGCAAACTTTTATTTGAATCATTCCTGAAGCATCTCTTACTTACTAGTCGAAAAATCAAACAAAAGACTGAAACAGGTTCTCTACAAAGTTATCTTCTTTGGATTGTTTTCTTTAGCATCATCATGGTGGGTTTACCCTTATTCAATCAGGGATTAACAACTGGCACACGTGAGCTTACCCATGCTCCATGGATTGCTGTGGTCTTATGGCTCACATTGTTCTCGGGGTGTTGGATGATGTTGTGGTTCCACCACGAACGGATTAAAGCTGTTTTAATTAGTGGTGCTGTTGGACTTGTCGTCACCATGGTGTTTGTCACCTTATCTGCACCAGATCTTGCACTCACTCAGATCACAGTTGACGTTGTTACGACTGTTTTATTGTTGATGAGCTTATCGCTATTACCGCAGTTGACCCCTTACGAATCGAGCCGTCCACGCCGTTGGCGAGATGCAAGCTTAGCAATCGCAGGTGGTATCGGTATTGGTTGGATTACATGGCTAATATTAACGCGAGAACATAATTCAATCTCATGGTTCTTCTTACAACAATCCCTCCCATTAGGCGGTGGTTCAAACGTCGTCAACGTTATCCTTGTTGATTTCCGTGGTTTTGATACCTTCGGTGAAATTACAGTATTGGGTATTGCAGCAATAGGAGCACTGTGCCTCATGGATGGTATGCGTGCACATGGCACCACCATGACACAAGGTTTATCTTATCGTTTTAACCCTTCACCATTGATGTTACGTATTTCAGCCTCATGGGTACTTCCCCTTGCCCTTGTCGTCAGTATCTACATTTTTATGCGTGGTCATAACTATCCGGGGGGGGGCTTCATTGCAGGTCTGATCACGGCAATGGCGCTGATTATTCAATATATTGTTTTAGGTCAGGATAGAACCGAACAACTGATCAAAGCAAAATCTGGTCGTTTATATGAGATTTGGATTGGCTCAGGTTTAGCAATTGCAGGTTTAACAGGTATTGCAGCTTGGTTTTGGACACGCCCATTCTTAACAACAGCACATATTTATATAGAACCGCCATTATTTGGAAAAATGCATTTAGCTTCGGCTGTGTCATTTGATCTCGGGGTTTATATGACCGTTGTTGGCGCGACAATGCTGCTAATTTCAGTCTTAGGTGATTCGCGTCACTCAAGTATGTCTGGACCTGTTCCAAGTGGAGATAAATAAACATGGTTAGTATTGAATTTTTGCTCGCTTCGGGAATTGGTCTGCTAACAGCAACAGGCATCTATTTAATTTTACGTGCCAGAACCTTTCCTGTCGTACTCGGTCTGGCCATGATCGGTTATGCCGTAAATTTATTTTTATTTGCAGTCGGTCGTATTCAAATTAATGCACCTGCAATCATTACAGAAACAACTAAAGTAACAGATCCGTTACCGCAAGCGTTGGTACTCACTGCGATTGTGATTGGTTTTGCAACAACCGCTTTTATTGTACAGCTTGCACTACGCAGTCGTTATGAATCGGGCACGGATCATGTTGACTCCAAAGAAGAAGCAACTGTGACTTATGACCCACGTGAGGATGAGCCATAATGTTTGATTTCAATAATTTTTGGCATGCTCATACTCCTATTTTAAGTATTTTAATTCCAGCATTTACGAGTTTTTTACTACTTTTATTAGGCAATCCTGGTTCTGGTTCTCTAAAACAGGATTGGCGCCAACCTTGGCGACGTGGCATTAGCTTAGGTTCTGCACTTCTAGGCTTAATCACAGCAATCAGTTATTTGATGATCGCCAATACAGGTCAAGTTACCGTCTATCAACTTGGTGAATGGTCTGCTCCTTTTGGAATTGTTTTAGTTCTCGATCGTCTCGCTGCGTTCATGTTGGTGCTGACTTATGCACTTGCAGTGCCTGTCATTTGGTATGCAAGTGATAACTGGGATACACGTGGGCGCTATTTCCACACCATGTTCCATTTTTTGTTAATGGGTATAACGGGTGCATTCCTGACAGGTGACTTATTTAACTTATTCGTGTTTTTTGAAATCCTGTTAATGGCATCTTATGTATTGCTATTACATGGTCAAGGGCGACCACGTTTCCAGCTAGGCATACATTACGTCACGATTAACTTACTCGCATCAGCGCTATTTTTGATTGGTTTAGGGATGATCTACGGCAGCGTTGGTAGTTTAAATATGGCTGATGTGAGTCGCCTTATCCCAACCTTAGACAGCGATCAACATAAACTTGCAATCGCGGGTGGCTTGTTACTGTTTGTGGTATTTGGGATCAAAGCAGCAATGCTTCCTGTCGGCTTTTGGCTACCAAAAACCTATGCTGTTGCAAGCACACCCGTTGCTGCAATTTTTACTATTATGACCAAAGTTGGTATTTATGCCATTCTACGTGTCAATGGTACTGTTTTTGATGATGCAATGGCACAAAGTATTTTCAAAAACTGCTTATTAATGATTGGTTTGATTACTTCATTCTATGGTGTAATCGGTGCAATTGCTGCTGAACGCTTACGCCGTTTTGTTGGCTTTATGGTGTTGTCATCGATTGGAACATTACTCATCGCTATTGCCATGTTGAATACCCAAGCATGGTCAGCAGCATTGTATTATTTAGTCCACAGTACCCTAATTGCGGCTGCATTCTATTTATTTTGTGGTTGGATAACTGCGCAACGTGGTTCATTCAAAGATCATTTAAAAGTTGCACCGAAAATCAAACAGGAAAAAGCGGCTGCTTTTACTTATTTTACCATTGCACTCATGATGGCAGGTTTACCCCCTTTTAGTGGTTTCTTAGGTAAAGTTTTTATCTTACAGGCTACTGCTGAAACGCCTTATCAGGGTTGGATTATTGCTGTTATTCTGATTGTTAGCTTACTTAGCATTATCGCATTCACACGTGTTGGTTTTATCCTTTTTTGGCGTGCTAGTCCACCCGAAGAAAATGCTAAAGAACCAGCATATACCGCTTATCAAGCACTACCTGATACAGCTCCTCATCGGAATGACAAAGCAATCTATGTATTACTGATTGCTTTGATGAGTTATGTTGTATTTGCAGCACCAATTCAGCGTTATACAACTTCAACTGCACAACAAATTCAAAATCATGCGCTTTATCAACAAGCGATTCTAAAACATGATAGTCAAGGTCGTGCCATTAGCGTGCAGCCATTTGATGCAGCATATTTGCCTGAAACTAAATATGGTGGCGAGGTTGAGGATCATAATGCGGTATTAATTCCAGATGTTATCTCAAAACCGACGCTACAAGGCGAACATATCTCGGAATATAAACAACGTCAAATTGCTGAGCAAACTTTGTCAAATCCAACTATTCCAAATGCCACACAATTAAAACCGATGGAGGAACACTAATGCAAAAACGTGCTTTGCTTGATCGTTGGTTTCCCCACCCCTTTGTGTCATTTTTAATTTTTGTGACTTGGCTCATGCTGTCGCATAATTTGGAAATCACAGATATTTTTATTGCAATTCTATTAGGTATCTTTGTTTCACGTTTGGTAAGTCCTTTTATTGCACGTACACCCCATATTCATTGGTTACCTGCAATCAAACTTTTTTTTGTGGTGCTATGGGATATTGTGATTTCCAACTTTCGTGTAGCTAAAATGGTGCTTGGACCAATGGATGAGTTGCATCCAAAATGGTATCGCGTGCCATTAGAAACTGAACATGAGCAAGTAAATACGCTACTCGCAATGATCATTACAACGACGCCAGGTACGGTATCCGCAGGGATTGATCAAGAACGAGGAGATATTTTAGTTCATGCACTCAGTACCGATAATGCTGAATTAGATATTCAAGACATCAAAAATCGTTATGAGCTACCTTTGCTCGAAATCTTTGATGTAAAGATTGCAGAAGGAGCAGCGAAATGACCATTTTACCTTATGCACTTGCAATTAGTTTAGTGGCGATCACGATCTCCATGTTTCTTTGTCTGACCCGCATGATCATTGGACCATCTGTTGTTGATCGCTTGTTAGCACTCGATACTCTTTTTCTTAATGCAACATGTCTGATTGTGGTATTAGGTATTTACTGGGCAAGTACCAATGTATTTGAAGGTGCTCTATTGGTGGCGATGCTCGGTTTCGTTTCAACTGTTGCACTGGCTCGCTATTTTACCACTGGACATGTGATTGATTAAGGAGAGTGGTTATGCAAATAATTTTTGAGATTATCATTTCGTTCTTTTTGATCTTTGGTGCATTTTTCATGCTCGTAGGTTCCATCGGAATGATTCGTCTACCCGACTTATTTATGCGTCTGCATGCACCGACTAAATCAAGTACGTTAGGCTTGGGGAGTTTTTTAATTGCAGCTATGGTATTTGGAGCGACTCAAGGTCGTTTCGGTTTTGCTGAATTATTGATTACTTTATTTGCCTTTATTACTGCCCCAGTATCTGCAAATTTAATGGCACAAGCTGCAATTCATTTACGTTTGCGTTCAACCAGTGGTGATGTTCCAGAAGCTTTAAATCGTCCGCTACCGTGGCAACGTTATCGTCGTAATGCAGAAAAGAAAGATCAACTGTAAGTTGGTCTTTTTATTGAGCTCAATGTATTTTTTTAAGTTTTAGAAAGCCTAAACCAATTAACTCGCTGAAAGATATAATTTTAATAGAAAAAATCATATCAATCTAAACAATGATCTATAGCACAAAAGAAAGCCACCCGAAGGTGGCTTTCTTTTAGAACTTATTCTTTATCGTCTTACCCTTGTTCAGGCAGATCCTTCACAGCTTCCGCGATCAAACCAAACATATAGTTACCATAGGCATTCGTTTTATCGTAATGGAAACGCAATCTTGGCGTAATACGTGTCTTGATACGACGGCTCAATTCATGACGCAAGAAACCAGAAGCTTTATTCAATACATCTAAAGTTTCTTTATTTGCGACTTCACTTTGCTCATCACCAAGTTCACGTCCCATCACAGTGACATAAACTTCAGCATATCCCATGTCTGCACTGACTTTCACCGCAGAGATGGTCACTAGACCACCTAAGCGAGGATCTTTAAGCTCTTGACGGATCAGCTCAGACAACTCACGTTGTACTGAATCCGCCATGCGCTTTAAGCGTTGGCTACCCGCCATTAAAGACTCCGTTTAATCAATTGAACATCATAGACTTCGATCTTGTCTTTAACTTTGATGTCTTTATAACCTTTGACTGCAAGGCCACATTCCATACCAGCACGAACTTCTTCAACCACTTCTTTATAACGACGAAGAGATTCAAGTTCACCTTGGAATACAACCACATCATCACGTAATACGCGAATCGGTTTATTACGATGCAATGTACCTTCAAGGACCATACAGCCAGCTGCTGCACCAAACTTACTTGAATGGAAGACTTCACGTACTTCTGCAACACCCAAGATCGTTTCACGATGTTCAGGTGCAAGCTTACCGCTCATTGCAGCTTTTACATCATCAATTAAATGATAGATGACGCTGTAATAACGAATATCGATGCCATCTTGATCAGATTTTTGACGAGCCGTGTTATCTGCACGAACGTTAAAACCTAATAATACTGCTTCTGAAGATTCAGCTAAAGTCACATCTGACTCAGTGATTGCACCAACACCAGAACCAATGATGCGGACTTTCACTTCATCTGTAGAAAGTTCATCAAGCGCAACATGTAATGCTTCTAAAGTACCACGTACATCTGTTTTGAGTACGACATTCACATAAGGAATATCTTTTTTACCCATAGATGCCATGATGTTTTCAAGCCGCATTGCACTGGCACGCTCTAGACGCTTATGACGTTCACGATCTGAACGAGCATCTGCAACTTCACGTGCTTTCTTCTCATCATTCACGACAAGAACTTCATCACCTGCCATTGGTGCATCAGGTAAACCTAAAATTTCAACTGGAATTGAAGGACCCGCTGAGGTGATACGTTGACCATTTTCATCAACCATCGCACGTACACGACCATAAGATGAACCCGCAAGAACCAAGTCACCAATGTTCAATGTACCATTTTGTACAAGAATTGATGTTACTGCACCACGACCTTTGTCAACACGTGCTTCAATCACCACACCTTGCGCCGCGCCTTCTGCTGAAGCCTTAAGCTCCATCAATTCAGCTTGGATCAAGATGAGATCAAGTAACTCATCGATACCCGCACCAGAGTGTGCTGAAACTTTAGCGATAGGTGTATCCCCACCCCACTCTTCAGGCACGATTTCTTTATGTGCTAATTCATTTAATACACGATCGACATCAGCAGATTCTTTGTCCATCTTGTTAATAGCAACAATAATCGGTGTACCCGCAGCACGCGCATGGTCAATTGCTTCCGCTGTTTGTGGCATCACACCATCATCAGCAGCAACAACAAGTACCACGATATCAGTCGCTTTCGCACCACGTGCACGCATTGATGTAAACGCAGCATGTCCTGGTGTATCTAAGAAAGTAATAATGCCTTTCTCAGTTTCAACATGGTATGCACCGATATGCTGGGTAATACCACCCGCTTCACCTGCTGCCACTTTAGAACGACGAATGCGATCAAGTAACGATGTCTTACCATGGTCAACGTGACCCATGATTGTGACCACTGGCGGACGAGTCGTTTGTTCGCCACGAGCTTCTTCAGCTGCAACTAATAAGTTGTCTTCTGCTTGTGTATCAGAAACTAAAACTGGATTGTGACCCAATTCTTCAACTACCAATACTGCTGTATCTTGATCAATCGCTTGGTTTTGAGTAACAAGTTCACCCATTTTCATCAGGGTCTTAATAACTTCACGAACCTTAACCGCCATTTTTTGTGCAAGATCAGCAACGATAATCTTCTCACCAATCTCAACATCATAAACCTGTTTTTTCACAGGTTTTTCAAAACCATGCTTGTTGGATTGGCTGGTTTTCAAACCGCGCTTATGATGACTTTTGCTGAAGCTCTGCTCAGCCTGAGCATCACCACCTCGGCCACCTTTCTTGCTTGCACGTGGATTTGCAGTCGCACCACCACGCTTGATTTCACGGTCTTCCTTGTTGAAAGAATCTTCATATGCCTGACCAACAAGTCCAGCGGCTAAAGGTGAATCATCAATCACACGAATGGTTGTGGTTGCATCATCACTTGAATATTTTGAAGCCATCTGGCGCATTTGCTCCAGTGTACGCTTCTGTGCTTCTTCCGCAGCTTTACGGCGTACAGCTTCTTCAGTCGCCTTTAACTTGGCTGCTTCTGCTTCACGGGCTTTTTTCTGTTCAGGTGTTTCTGTTGGCTTGACAACAGGTGCTTTAATTACCTTGTCGCTACCCCGTTTCTTCACCACAACTGCGGTTTTTGCAGGAGCTTGTGAAGCACTCTCAGAAGTATGTGCTGCACGCATTGCTTCTAACGTTGCATTGGCTTTTTGTTCAGCTACATCACGTGCATTTTGAACAGCTAAATCACGTGCATTTTGCTCTGCGCGTACTTTAGCATCTGCTTCTGCACGTGCTTTCGCTTCTGCTGCAAGTAATTCTGGATTCGGTTTAGCAAAAACTTGTTTCTTGCGAACTTCAACATTAATGTTTTTTGCTTTACCCGAAGTACTTGTTACTTTAGCAGTACTGGTTGTTTTACGTTTCAACGCAATTTTTCCTGTGTTACCACTGTCCTGACCATGTACTTTTTTCAAATGATTGACCAAAGTATTTTGCTGTTCAGCGGTAATAATGTCATCTGCTTTACGCTGTGGTAGACCTGCTTCGCGAACCTGCTCTAGGAGTTTCTCTACAGGACGTTCTACGCTGAGCGCTAACTCTTGAATCGACTTGTCCGTCATCTATTATCTCCTAGTTAAACCATGATTCACGTGCTTTCATGATCAATTGACCTGCTTTGTCATGACCTAAACCTTCGATATCCGAAATATCATCAGTCGCTTGATCAGCCAAATCATCAATTGTAATCACACCACGCGCCGCCAATGCATAAGCAATCTCAGTGGTCATACCATCCATACCGAGAAGTTCTGCGCTTGGCTCTTGAATATTTTCTTGCTGTTTCAGTGCATCAGTTAAAGCAGCTTCTTTAGCACGGCTTTGAAGCAATTCAACTAAATCTGCATCTAGTTCAATTTCATCAAATGTTTCAGCTGGAACATAAGCAATCTCTTCTAATGAAGTAAAGCCCATTTCCACCAATGCCATGGCTAAATCTTCTTCAATATCGAGACGTGTAACAAACATATCTAAATACTGTTGTGCTTCATTTTGCTGACGAGCACGATACTCTTCTTCTAACATCATGTCGAGTTTATAACCCGTCAATTCCGATGCTAAACGAACATTTTGCCCTTGCGAACCAATTGCACGTGCTAACTGATCATTGGTTGCGAAGATAATATCTGCACTACGTGCATCTTCATCTAGCACAATACCTGATACATCAGCTGGCTCTAATGCGCTTGCAATATATTGTGCTGGATCATCAGACCACACCACGACATCAATACGCTCACCGTTCAACTCTTGTTGTACTGCTTGAATACGTGTACCACGCATACCAATACATGCACCTACAGGGTCAATACGATGGTCATTAGTTTTCACTGCAATTTTAGCACGAACACCTGGTTGACGAGCAGCTGCTTTAATTTCAATGATTTCTTCAGAAATTTCTGGAATTTCTTTTTTCATCAATGCAATTAACATCTCAGGACGAGCACGAGATAATAATAATTGCGCGCCACGACCTTCGCGGTTTACGCTGTATAAAATGGCATTGATACGTTGCTTAGGACGCAAAATTTCTTTATGAATGGTTTCTTCACGCGCCAAGTAAGCTTCAGCGTTATCACCTAGATCAATGATGAAACCATCTTTGGTTTGTTTTTTGACTTCGCCGTAAATCAACTCACCTACTTTAGATTCATAGGCATCGGCAACCAAAGCACGCTCAGCTTCACGAATCTTTTGTACAATGACTTGTTTCGCAATTTGAGCAGCAATACGACCAAACTCAATTGACTCAACTTCTAGCTCACGCACATCACCGATTGACCATTTTGATGGATCAACATCTGAGATTGCATCTTGGCAAGCTGGCATTTCATGATCTTCATCCGCCACGACTGTCCACTGACGGAAAGTGCGATAATCACCTGTTTTACGATCAATCTCAATACGAAGCTGTGCTTCTTCTGAATGGGTTCCTTCGTAAAACTTTTTCTTCGTTGCTGCAACAAGTGCTTGCTCTAATGCTTGGAAGATCGCCTCACGACTAACACCTTTTTCATTACTAACCGTTTCTGCAACGGTAAGAATTTCGCGGCCCATAGGTCACCTACCGATTTCTTATAAAATTAAGTTAATATTAGTCTTGATAGATTAAATTTGCTTTATCAATATTATTACTATCAATTTCAAGCACATGCTTACCTTCCACTTCAACTTGAATGATTTCATTTTCTAAGTCTACAGAAAGTAATTTCGCTTGAAACTTACGACGATTTTCGACGGCAGCAATTAATCGTAAAGCCACTTGTTGCCCAATATAAGCAGGCAATTGATTGAGTTGGAAAAATGGACGATCCCAGCCTGGTGAAGAGACTTCTAAAGCATATTCACCTGAAATTGGATCATGAACATCAAGCATTGCACCCACTTGTTGTGTTACTAAAACACAATCTTGAACGCCAATACCACGCCCTTGTTCAACTTCGCCATCTTCATTCAAGATAGGTTCAACATTCTCATCAACTGCTTTATCAATATAAATACGTAATAAAGAACGTTTACCTTGTGGTAGGAATTCAATCCCCCATAGATCTACACCACACGCAGCTACTGCTGGCGCGATTAGATCATACAATGCTTGAGATTTATTTGATAATTTCATTTACTCTCGTCGCTCTCATGCGAGCCAATCAATCTTAACCGTATAGTGAAGCACGACTATTTGACCAATTGATGTCGAACACTACACGATAGCTAAACAACCAATAAAAAAGGGCGTAAATCGCCCCTATGTTACACAGAAAACCGAAGTCCACTGTGCAAAAAGGCCCACCTTATTGTGAGCCTCTTTTAGAAACTTGGTAGCGGGAGCTGGATTTGAACCAACGACCTTCGGGTTATGAGCCCGACGAGCTACCAGACTGCTCCATCCCGCATCAACGTGCAAAATTATATACAAATATAAAAAAAAGTCAATTTAAGTTTTTTATATTTGTTTGATTAAGTTGCACCTTAATCAAATGGTAGCGGGAGCTGGATTTGAACCAACGACCTTCGGGTTATGAGCCCGACGAGCTACCAGACTGCTCCATCCCGCATCAACAACATCACTGCATACACCAAACTTACTGGTTATTAAGCTTGGTGCGGAAGGGGGGACTTGAACCCCCACGCCCGAAAGCACTACCACCTCAAGGTAGCGTGTCTACCAATTCCACCACCACCGCAGCTTTGTGGGACGCATTCTATTCCTTTAAATATAAAAAGGAAAGTGCTAATTCAACTTATTGAGTTGTTTTAGGTGCGTTTGATGAAGTTTCAGGCGATGTTACTGGTGCAGAGGTCGTGGTTTGAGCAGATTTTAAGCTATACGCATCAGCTGTTTGTTTTTTTGCAAAAACAGCCAAAGTTAAACTCGTAGCAAAAAACAAGGCTGTAAAAATTGCAGTTAAACGAGTTAAAAAGTTACCCGCTCCCGAGGCACCAAATACCGTAGCAGCACCACCGCCACCAAACGACGCTCCTGCCTCAGCACCCTTACCTTGTTGCACTAAAACCAATCCAATAATCATAATTGCTAAAATGATATGTACAACGAGTATAAAACTATACATTTCTACTTCCTATTATTTGCTTTGAGCAAATGCTTTTGCAATTTGATAAAAAGATTGTGCATTGAGTGATGCACCTCCAACCAAAGCGCCATTAATATCAGGACATGCGGCCAACTCAACAGCACTCTCGGCTTTGACACTACCGCCATACAATATAGCCATGTTTGTACCGAATGATGTAATTTGTTTTAAGCCTTCACGTATTTTTGCATGCATTGCTTGAGCATCCGCAGGTGAAGCTGTCTTCCCTGTTCCAATTGCCCAAATCGGCTCATACGCTATCACAATATTTTGCCATTGTTCAGCTTTAACGACGGATGCAATATCACAAATTTGTTGTAATACCACTTGCTCAGCAGCGCCTTGCTCACGCTGCTCTAAGCTTTCGCCAACGCAATAGATCACAGTCAAACCTGCATTTAATGCATTTTGCAGTTTTGCTTTTAAAATATTGACGTTGTCACCAAACAATTCACGGCGCTCAGAGTGTCCAATCAACACATATTCAATCTGGCTATCTTTTAATAGCTCCGCACTTACCTCACCTGTGTAAGCACCAGTACCTGCCACACGAGAAAGATCCTGAGCCACAGTATAAATGGCTCTAGTTGCATCTTTTAACTGAGCATGAACACCACTCAAGGCAATCGTCACGGGTGCTACACCAATATGACATTGCTCAGGAGAAATATTGTCCTGTTGTAGTAACTGCTTAAATTCTTCTATTAATTGGAAAGCACTCGCATGCATTGGATTCATTTTCCAATTGCCAATAACCCAAGGGGTAATCGCCGAATTCGACATACTTCGCCCACCTACAACTAATTTATAAAAAATGCTGTATATTTTACACGTATTTTTATAAAATTCAGTTTTTCTTTTCAGTTTAAGTTTCAACCAACAAAAAATAGATTTAAAAATTCTCGTCCCTTTTACATATATATGTCGATTTTTTACAATCGTTTGCTTTATTTCTAACGAAGGCTACTCTCTAAATCTGAAATTTATTTGTAAAAAAATCGATCAGTTCAAGTTTTTCAATATGAACCAAGTAAAAAACAACACTTTCTATAGTAGTATTTTTACGTAACAAAAGTATAATTTTGAGAATAGCTATTATAACCATATTGTGAGTAAGGCGGACAGATGTCAGGATTACATACGTCTCCAAAGTTTTCGGGGTTCATTCGACGTTTAGTTGAAGATGGTCATATGACTGCTGCAAATATGCAGAATGCAATTGATGCAGCCAAGAAAGCCAAACAAGATATTGTTGCTCATTTAATCGAACAACATCGTCTTTCTCCACTTACCATTGCAGAAAGCATCTCTGTAGAATTTGGCGAACCACTTTTTGATTTGGCGGTTTACGATGTTGGATTATTACCTCGAGAATTAACCGACAATAAACTCATACAAAAGCATCGTGTTGTTCCGTTAACACAACGTGGACAAATTTTGTATGTTGCTACGAGCAATCCAACCAATATTGATGCATTAGATGCAATTCGTTTCAATACCAAACTTAATATTGAACCAATTATTGTTGAGCATACTAAACTTGAAAAGTTAATCGAACAACATTTTGGTGATTCAAGTAGTTTCGATTTTGGTGACAGTGAGGACTTCGACTTAGATATTGATGTTAATCAAGATTCACCTCAAGAAGATGATGATGCATCACCTCAAGGTGACGAATCCCCAATTGTCAAATATATTAATAAGCTTTTAATTGATGCAATTCGCATGGGCGCATCAGATTTACATTTTGAGCCCTATGAAAAAATGTACCGTGTGCGTTATCGTGTTGATGGTGTGCTCCGTCAAATCGCTACACCTCCTTTACAAATGGCAACCCGCTTAGCTTCTCGTTTAAAAGTAATGTCTCAAATGGATATCTCTGAAAAACGAATGCCTCAAGATGGTCGTATTAAACTCAAATTGTCAAAAACCAAAGCCATCGATTTCCGTGTAAACTCTTTACCCACACTGTTTGGGGAAAAATTAGTACTACGTATTTTGGATCCATCAAGCGCTATGCTCGGGATTGAAGCATTAGGCTACGAAGATCATCAGAAAGCATTATTCATGGAAGCACTTGAAAAACCTCAAGGAATGCTACTGATTACAGGTCCAACAGGTTCTGGTAAAACCGTATCGCTATATACTGGTCTAAATATTCTAAACACTGAGGATACTAATATTTCAACAGCGGAAGATCCTGTTGAAATTAACTTAGAAGGCATCAACCAAGTCAATGTGAATCCCAAAACGGGGTTAACTTTCTCTGCTGCACTGAAAGCTTTTCTACGTCAAGATCCAGATGTAATCATGGTCGGTGAGATTCGTGACCTTGAAACTGCTGAAATTGCAATTAAAGCAGCTCAGACAGGTCATATGGTAATGTCAACATTACACACCAACAGCGCACCTGAAACTTTAACTCGTTTGCGTAATATGGGGGTACCCTCATTCAATATTGCAACCTCAGTCAATCTTGTCATTGCACAACGTTTAGCACGACGCTTATGTTCACAATGTAAAGCACCCGTAGATGTACCTAAACAAAGTCTCATTGAACTTGGATTTACTGAACAAGACTTAGCCAATCCGGATTTACAGATCTTTCAACCGATTGGCTGTGCGGAATGTCGAGAAGGGTACAAAGGACGTGTAGGTATTTATGAGGTGATGAAGGTCACTCCTGCAATCTCTCAAATCATCATGGAAGATGGTAATGCACTACAAATTGCAGCGGCCTCAGAAAAAGCTGGTTTTGATAATCTGCGTCGCTCAGGACTAAAAAAAGTAATGCAAGGAATTACCTCCTTGCAAGAAATTAACCGCGTAACAAGTGAATAAAATCAATAAAAAGGATTAATATCATGGCAGCAAATAAAGCGCAAATGATGCCTACTTTTGCTTATGAAGGGGTAGATCGCAAAGGGGCTAAAATTAAAGGGGAGTTACCTGCACGTAATATGGCTTTAGCCAAAGTCACGTTACGAAAACAAGGAATTACCATTAAAAATATTCGAGAAAAACGCAAAAACATTCTCGAAGGTTTAATGAAGAAAAAAGTATCAACGCTAGATATTACGATTTTTACTCGTCAATTAGCAACCATGATGAAAGCAGGGGTGCCACTGGTTCAGGGCTTTGAAATTGTTGCAGAGGGCTTGGAAAACCCTGCCATGCGCGAAGTGGTTTTAGGAATTAAGGGTGAAGTCGAAGGGGGGAATACTTTTGCTGGAGCCCTTAAGAAATATCCACAGTATTTTGACAACCTTTTTTGTTCTTTAGTGGAGTCAGGAGAGCAATCAGGTGCACTTGAAACCATGCTGGATCGAGTGGCGATATATAAAGAAAAAAGTGAACTGCTTAAACAAAAAATTAAAAAAGCCATGAAATATCCAATTACAGTGATTGTGGTTGCTGTCATTGTCACGATTATTTTAATGGTAAAAGTTGTGCCTGTTTTCCAAGATCTGTTTAGTTCCTTTGGTGCAGACCTGCCCGCTTTTACTAAAATGGTGGTCAATATGTCTGAGTGGATGCAAAAATATTGGTTTATCCTTATCATCGTTATTGGTGCAATTATTACCGCTTTCCTTGAGGCAAAAAAGCGTAGTAAAAAATTTCGCGATCTTTTAGACAAAATGGCACTAAAGGCACCAATTTTCGGTGATCTTGTTTATAAAGCAATTATTGCGCGTTACAGCCGCACGCTTGCAACTACTTTTGCAGCAGGTGTACCACTGATTGATGCTCTTGAATCTACAGCAGGTGCAACAAATAATGTGATTTACGAAGAAGCTGTCATGAAAATTCGTGAAGATGTTGCGACAGGTCAACAACTACAATTTGCAATGCGTGTTTCCAATCGCTTTCCATCTATGGCAATTCAAATGGTTGCGATCGGTGAAGAATCTGGTGCGCTAGATAGTATGTTAGACAAAGTGGCAACACACTTTGAAAATGAAGTTGATAATGCAGTCGATGGTCTTACTTCCATGATGGAACCATTAATTATGGCAATTTTAGGTGTACTTGTTGGTGGTCTAGTTATTGCAATGTATCTCCCAATTTTCCAAATGGGTTCTGTCGTATAATGCTAGAGATCATTTCTTATTTTATCCAAAATCCAACTGCATTATACGTCGCAGTCGGGATTTTGAGTCTCTGTATTGGTAGTTTTCTTAACGTTGTTATTTTTCGAACGCCTAAAATGATGGAGCAGGAATGGCATCAGGAATGCCAAATGCTGCTTCATCCAGAGCAGCCATTTATTGACTCAACCAAGCTCACACTCAGCCAGCCTGCTTCGACCTGTCCAAAGTGCCAATCCCCTATCCGTTGGTATCAAAATATACCGATCATCAGTTGGGTTCTACTTCGTGGCAAATGCGGTGCTTGCCAGAATCCAATTAGTATTCGCTATCCATTGATTGAACTTCTCACCATGGTTTGTTCATTAATCGTTGTAGCAGTATTTGGTGCAACCATTCAGATGCTCTTTGGTTTGGTCCTTACATGGGTATTGATCACACTCACCTTTATTGACTTTGATACACAACTCCTTCCTGACCGCTTCACACTGCCATTGGCAGCACTCGGCTTGGGAATTAACAGTTTTGCACTCTACACAACTGCCAGTTCAGCAATTTGGGGTTATTTGATTGGTTTTTTATGCTTATGGGTGGTTTACTATCTTTTTAAATTGGTCACTGGTAAAGAAGGCATGGGATATGGTGACTTTAAGTTGCTTGCCGCTCTAGGTGCCTGGATGGGACCTATGATGCTGCCACTTATAGTTCTGCTGTCTTCAGTTGTCGGGGCGATTATTGGCATTATTCTGATGAAAATACGCGGTGAAAACCAGCCATTTGCCTTTGGACCCTATATCGCCATTGCAGGCTGGATCGCATTTTTATGGGGTGATCAAATTATGAAAGTCTATTTAGGTGGTTAATATGCGTTTTATTTTGGGCATTACGGGTGGGATTGGCAGTGGTAAGTCAGCCGCCACGCAATGGTTTGAATCCCAGGGTATTCGCGTCATTGATGCTGATGTTGTAGCAAGGGAAATTGTTGAACCAGGTCAGCCAGCGTTACAGAAAATTCAACAGCTATTCGGCGACTGGGTATTACTGGAAGATGGTCATCTAGACCGCCGCGCACTACGTGAATATATTTTTCAGTTCCCAGAGGCTCGTCACCGTCTAGAACAAATTACCCACCCTGCTATTCGCCAATCCATTATCCAGCAGTTACAACAGGCAGAAAGCCCTTACGTGATTCTGGTTTCACCCCTGCTCTTTGAAACTAGCCAGCATGAACTGGTCCAACATACTCTATTGATTGATGCAGATGAACAGACCCAGTTACAACGCGCTAGCCAGCGTGATGGACAAACTGAAGAGCAGATACGAAAGATTATTGCAGCTCAAATGTCCCGTACTCAAAAACAACAGCTCGCCAATGATATTGTGCTGAACGATGGCTTGCTCGCACATCTACACAAGCAACTCCAACCATTACACCTGAATTATTTACAACGGGCTGAACAGAGCTATTAATCCTGTTTCTGCTGGGATAGCTGGGCGGTTAATGCATCTTTACGAAACCAGCGCCACGGTTGTAACGCACCAATCCCCATACCCACTAACCCACACATAATCGCTGGGCTTAAGGGTTCATTTAACAATGGCACAGCAATAACAGCAGCAATAAATGGCGCTAAGGTCACAATGCTTCCCGTTTTAAATGCACCCAAACGTTCAATGGCGGCCACATAGGTCAGGGTTGCAATAATCACCACCAACACCCCATGAAATACACCCTGTATCAGCAAATGGACAGGCTCTGCTTCCTGAAAATGTTTCGGAATAAACAGGATATAGATCGGTAAATAAATCAGTGCTGACCAAATGGCCACACTTGCCATTGAATGCCAGGCCGATAATTTCCATTGTTTTAGCAGTACGGTGAAGATGCCCCACCAAACTGCACTCAGGAAAAAGAGAATATCACCAATACCAAAGGCAGAAGCCTGCTCATGCAACATCAGATAGCTCATCAGTGCCAGAGCACTCAACATAATGCTAAGACTCAACCAAGTATGTTTATCAAAAGGTTGTCTAAACAATAAATAAGCAGCTAAGGCAGTACACAGTGGAATACAACCATTGAGAAAAATTGCGGCATGCGCTGCTGGTGCATGTAAAAAAGCAGTATAAACCGTTAGACAGTAGGCCAACCCACCAGTTAAGGCCAAAATAATTGGACGGGGATGCCACAGAAATGCCAAATCTTTTTTATACACCAGCACAGGCATGAGAATGATAAAAGCAATCGCAAAACGCATGGCCACCAAGTCCCAGGCACTGACATGCCAGTGCAGATTTAAACGGGAGAGAATGGTAAAACCACCCCAGATGCACATGGTGATACAGACAAACAGATAGCCTTGCGTGCGAGCAGTCATTTTTAATTACATTGACGATAATTGTGTGAACTATACAGCATTACGCTGACGGCATGCCTCATAAAGTGCCATGCCTGTTGCCACACTGACGTTTAAACTTTGTAAATCACCAGACATTGGAATATAAACCGTATGATCACATTGAGACTGAGTAATCGGTCTTAAACCTGTGTCTTCCGCACCCATAACAATGACAACTGCACCCTTAAAGTCACATTGCTGAATTGGCAATGCTTTTTCATCTAGCATTGTGCCAATAACACGCATATGTGTGGTCTCTTTTAAATGAGCTAAGGTTCGAGCTAAGTTAGTCACTTGAATAAACTTAACTTTTTCCGCCCCACCTGCTGCAACTTTACGTGCCGTCGGAGTTAAACTAGCTGAACGATCACGTGGCACAATCACGGCCTGCACGCCCATTGCAGCTGCGGTACGAATACATGCACCGAGATTATGCGGATCCGTCACTTGATCTAATGCCAATAACAAAGCATCTGGTGACTGCTGCATCAATTCGTCTAAATCTTTTTCATTTAAGGTTGGATGTGGTCGAACTGCAGCCACTACACCTTGATGAAAAGGTAAGCCTGCAAGCTTTTCCAAACTATCCCGACTCGCCTTTTGGACGCTAATCCCAAAAGGTTCGGCAAGTTGCAAAATCTTTTGTAATCGCTGGTCATCACGACCTTTTAAGGTAAATAAAGTCAAAACGCGTTCAGGCTCTAACTCCAACAATGACTCAACCGAATGAACGCCATAATAATATTCAGGTTTTGCCATGAACGACCTCTTGCAGTATTCCCGATCTATAAAGGGAGATTTTGAAAAAAAAATCCTGCAAAGTAGCTTTACAGGTGAGGAGCGAATAGCTCCACAAGGGAATTTAATAAAAAAATCCTGCAAAATGAATTTACAGGATTCTCTTTAGGTATAGTGTACCCGATTTAGCAAGCGATCAGTTAACCTTCTAAATGACATACATAATCAAGCACTTCATCAGTCTCGATGTGGAAAACACTATTTCCTGGGACATAAAAAGACTGACCTGCACGGAATAACTCACTTTCTGTACTGTCTGCAATTTTTACACGACATTCACCAGAAATGATTTCCATACGTTCTGGCACATGTGTTTCAAAAGTTAATGCCTGTTCAGTAGGTAAAATCACACCTAATGTCTTTTTAGTACCATCTTCAAATTGTACAGTATGGCTGATACATGCCCCACCAAAATATACATTTGACTTTTTAATGACCGTAACATGATCAAACTGCACTGAACTCATGCATACTCTCCAAATAATGCAGCATTTATATTAGGTTATGATGGACGTAGTTTAATTGTGCCTGCGTCACTAATCAATCCATTTTTATCATGCTTTAACAGCAATTTTTATGCCTTTCTACTAAAGTTATGTTCAACTCACAAGCGCTTTTAGATCAAAGCATCCGATCTAAACTACAATAGAAAAAATCTTATAAATTGATAGACGAGCTTTACATCACTCAATTATTCAAAACAACTCCAGAAATAAAACATGATTTCATCAACACAACGCTGATCCTCTTGTTCGATTAGCAAAATTTCTCTATCTTTAAGCAAAAGATTGCGTGCACTGGATGCATATATGCTCACCCATTTAACTTTAATTAATTTTGCACTTGCAGACCATTTAGCTTTAGATATTGAACAAGGTTTCAATGTTTTGACTGGGGAAACTGGTGCAGGAAAATCGTTATTGTTAGATGCACTGTCTGCGTGCTTGGGTGAACGTACCGATACCAACTATGTCCGTTATGGTGCAGATAAAGCAGATGTCACTGCTGTCTTTAGTTATCAAGCTGAAAGTGCGGAAGCAAAATGGCTTACAGAACATGAACTAGATGATGATTCTGGTGAAATTCATTTAAGACGTGTCATATTTGCGACAGGCCGAAGCAAAGCATGGATCAATGGACGCCCAAGTAGTTTGTCGGAGTTAAAAGAAATTGGACGCTTACTGGTACAACTTTATAGCCAGCATAGCCAACAGCAATTACTTGAGCCCCCTTATCCGAAGCACTGGTTAGATCGTTATCATAATTTTGCCGAACCAGCAAATGAAGTACGTGAAGCGTATAGCACATGGCAAAAAAATATTCGTCAGCACCAAGCCGCTTTAGAAGCTCAAGCAACACGTATTCAAAAGATCCAACGTTTAGAATCACAAATTGAAGAACTCGAAGATGTGATTCAAATCGATTATCGTGACACAGAACAAGAGTTTGACCGCCTCAGCCATCATGAACATATTATGCAAGACTGTAGTTACAGTCTAAATGTCTTGGATGAGGCGGAACAAAAT
Source organism: Acinetobacter sp. WCHA45 (assembly GCF_002165255.2). Lineage (NCBI taxonomy): Bacteria > Pseudomonadati > Pseudomonadota > Gammaproteobacteria > Moraxellales > Moraxellaceae > Acinetobacter > Acinetobacter sp. WCHA45. The sequence continues at coordinate 2,504,291 of NZ_CP028561.1, forward strand.
ATCACTCAAGAAGTTGCTTCAATCATTCGTCGTTTAGAGTCTCATGCAGGGCGCAGTGAACAGTTATCAAATATTTATAATTCGTTACTCAATGCGCAAAGTGAGATTGAAGATGCAACCGCGAGTTTACGTCAATTTATTGATCGCCAAAGTTTTGATCCTGAAAGAATGGAACAGCTCAATACAACCTTAGAAATTTTCCATCGTCTCGCACGCAAACACCGTACCCAGCCTGAATTACTCAAACAAGAATATGAAACTTGGCAACAGGAATTAGAGCAATTACATTTATTAGAAGATCCTGAAACCTTAGCGGAACAGGTAGAAATTTCTTATCAAACTTTTATGCAAAAAGCTGAACACCTAGATCAAATTCGTCGTGCAGCCGCAGTTCCACTAGCGAAGCAATTGACTGAACAAGTGAAGCCGCTTGCTCTACCAGAAGCATATTTTGAATTTAAGTTCGAGCCAATGGAAGCAAATGCCGAAGGTCTCAGCTTTATTCAGCTTCTTTTCACTGCCAATAAAGGCATTCCACCACAACCGCTGGCTCGCGTTGCATCTGGCGGTGAACTCTCTCGTATTGCACTGGTCATGCAAGTGATGAATGCTGAAAAAACCGAATCTGAGGTGTTGGTCTTTGACGAAATTGATGTCGGGATTAGTGGTGGCACTGCTGAAGTGGTGGGGCGTTTACTCGCCGATCTGGCTCAGCATGTACAACTACTCTGTATCACTCACCAAGCTCAAGTTGCTGCACAATCTGACCAACACCTATTGGTCAAAAAACAACAAACAGATCCAGCCAGTAGCACCATCATTGAACTGGATGAAGAACAGCGTATTCTGGAGCTTGCCCGCATGTCTGGCGGCGTCGAGATTAGCGAAACCACCTTGCAACATGCCAAACAACTGCGTCAACTAAAATTTCAATCCGCTTAAAACGCATAACAAAATGTGAGAAAAAGATTGGCGAAATCCGATTAACTCTTGTATGTTGATAAAAACAACCTATTATTTAATCCCCCTACCCCCCTTTTTAAAGTGGGACTTGTTTTGATGGAGAACCGCCTAGGTGACGAAACAATATCTAACTCACCGTTGTCTCATCGCTCCACCAGACATAACAGATGACTTCTTTGCCAATACTGTTATCTATGTGGCACGCCATGATGAAGATGGTGCACAAGGCATTATTATCAATCGCCCTTCTGAGTTACAGATCAAAGAATTATTGAACGATTTAGAGATTGATGCAGATAATGTACAACCTCATGCGGTGTTGCAAGGTGGACCATTACGCCCAGAAGCAGGTTTTGTCCTACACACAGGTCAACCTACTTGGCATTCATCAATCGCAGTAGGTGAAAATGTTTGCATTACCACCAGTAAAGATATTTTGGATGCAATTGCACATAACGAAGGTGTCGGTCGTTACCAAATTGCTCTAGGCTATGCCAGCTGGGGCAAAAATCAGCTTGAAGAAGAAATGGCACGTGGTGACTGGCTGATTTGTGACTCAGACATGGATTTAATCTTTAATCTACCTTATGGCGATCGTTGGGATGCGGCATACAAAAAAATTGGGGTAGACCGTACATGGTTTGCTTCAGAGATTGGTCATGCCTGATTTTAAAACTTCGCAATCCATTATGGCCTTTGATTTTGGCACCCAGAAAATGGGGATGGCAATTGGTCAATCTACTATTGAAAGTGCCACTCCCCTGCCATTATTTGCCATGAAAGATGGTATTCCTGACTGGAATCAGTTGTTAAAACTCGTCAAAGAATGGCAACCCAATCTTTTTTTAGTCGGTTTGCCATTAAATATGGATGATAGTGAATCTGAACTCTCTGCTCGCGCACGAAAATTTGCACGACGTTTGCGTCATCAAACCAATATTGAAACGTGGATGGTGGATGAGCGTTTGACTACACGCGAAGCGAGAGAAGAACTTGAGTCTTATCAAAATAAAGGCCGAGCAAAACGCTTATCGGCTGATAGTTTCGCAGCCGCACTACTCATTCAGAGTTGGTATCGTGATCCTAATGGAATAACACCTTAATTATTTATATTTAAGTGCTTTATCACGGTATGGCACACTGATGTACCGTGATAAAATCAGATCCAGACCATGAAAATAACTGCTTTAGCACGTCTACAACCCAAACCATTTGCATAAAATTTAGAATGCAATTCTTAAAAAATAAATCAACTCAGACTACGTCTGATTATTTCTCAATAATTCTCACCGTTGCAGTTCGCCCTGAAACAAAAGCTAATGGATTTTGAGGCTGTTCATCTAAAATAATTTTTACAGGCACACGTTGCGCTAAACGTACCCAACTAAAAGTAGGGTTTACATTTGCCAATAGATTAGAACTACCAGAACGCTCACGATCTTCGATCCCTGTTGCAATACCTTGAACATGCCCACGAATGAATTGATGATCCCCCATCAACTGTACGGTTGCCGAATCACCGACATGAATACGATTCAATTTGGTTTCTTCAAAATAACCCACCACATACAGTTGATGACGATCAAGCAAGGCCGCAACCGCCTGCCCCACTTTCACATAATTACCGACACGCAAATCAAAGTTCGACAAAGTACCATCCGCAGGTGCAACGACTGCTGAACGACTCATATTGAGCTGAGCTAAATGTAAATTGCTATTCGCCACGTCGATCAAAGCTTGTTGTTGTTGAATGGCGGCCTCAGCCTGTTCAATACTCGCTGCTAGCTGTTCTTTCTCAGCAATCGCCTGATCACGTGTAGCAAAAACCTGATCTTGCTCTTGCTTAGAGATTGCACCATCCATCAAACTCGCATAACGTGCTGCATTCTTCTCAGCCAATTTCATATTAGCTTCAGTCTTGACCAAATTTGCCTTTGAACCGACTAAGTTTGCATGCGCCTGAGCCAAACCAGCATTGGCTTTAGCTAAATCAGATTTAGCCTGTTCAACGTCAAGGGCTTGACGTTCTACATCAATCTTGAAAAGAACTTGTCCTTTCTTTACCGTCTGATTGTCCTGTACCAGCACCTCAGTTACTAATCCATTAACATCCGAAGCCACTTGAACCACATCACCACGCACACGACCATCACGTGTCCACGGTGCGGCATTGTAGTAATTCCATAAATGCACGACTGCATATATCGCAATCAAAACCGAAAGTACTAATACAATTGGACGTATGACTTTTCGTACATCAAATGCATTCATGTTCATCACCTTTACCACATATTTTTAAATCATTAAATTTCGGAGAGAGCTACTTAAAGGCTTGTACCTTGTAAATAAAGACATAACCAATGCATACACAGCAACAATCCCAAGTACAAACACAAGTTGAAAATATTCGGTAGTACAATCCAACCTCTCATAACTAAACGATCGATCAGTGGACTCATCAGCTTAAAGAGCACGTAGGCGATAATGGCTTGCACCAAAAGAATTGGAATATAGATTCCATAAACGTTAATCTCACCCATGCAATACACCTAAATCATATGTTTCTGAATCCATCTTTTGTGTTGAGACATGCCCGATGCTTTCACAAATATTATTCAGAGAAATCAACATTCTTTGAGCGAGCTGCTCATCTTCAATTTGCACTGCAATCCGCTGTAATAGATCAATCTGCTGTACAATTCGAATTGGAAAATGGTTCAGAGAAAGTTGTTTCTCTTGCATTTGAAAATATTCAGTCAGTTGCTGTTGCAGTACATTGACTTCATTTTTCAAACTGACCAATTGGGGGAGTTTTTGGCTGATTTCTTGCAATCGGACTAAGTCAATAATTGAACTACTTTCAATCAAAGCATTCTGAATCGAAATCTTAACTTCAGGATTTTGAACCATTTTGGTATTCAATACTCCAACTCGGTCCAACATACTGCGTAGATGAATTTTGGGTGGTGTATCAAAAAGTATGCTAAAAAAAAGCAGGTTGAATTTTGATAAAATAGAGAAATGCAAATAACTCTAGAAATCAAATGTCCAACCTGCCTCAGTGACAGTATAAAGAAAAATGGCATCAAAGTAGATGGGAAACAAAACTACCAATGCAAAGACTGCAAACGTCAGTTTATTGGTGACCATGCTCTGAGCTATCTAGGATGTAATTCTGGCATTACTCGTAAAATATTACAGTTAATGGTCAGAGGCAGCGGTATACGAGATATCGCTGAAGTTGAGCGCATTAGTATCGGTAAAGTCTTACGGACTTTAACTGAATCGGCCTATCAAATTCAGCCTAAACAAAGTCATTATGAATCTCTCGAAGTAGATGAATTCTGGACTTTTGTTGGAAATAAAAATAATAAACAATGGCTTATTTACGCCTACCATCGAGAAACAGGTGAGATTGTTGCTTATGTTTGGGGTAAGAGAGATTTAGCTACAGTCCAAAGGTTGAAGACAAAGCTTAAACAATTAGGTATTCACTACACCCGAATTGCAAGTGATCATTGGGACAGTTTCATCACTGCTTTTAAAAACTGCAAGCAAAGTATTGGTAAGTTGTTTACTGTAGGAATTGAAGGTAATAATTGCAAAATAAGGCATCGAATAAGGCGTGGTTTTAGAAGAAGTTGCAATTTCTCCAAAAAGCTTGAAAACCATTTTAAAGCCTTCGACTTAACCTTCTTTTACATCAATAATGGCTTCATTTAATGTCAGCATACTTTTTAAAACACCACCAAAGTTTTAACGACAGCTATGGACATGCCGAAGGTGATCAGGCACTGAGCCTGGTAGCAGGTCTGTTTCAGCGCAACAGCAGGAACTATGACTTTTTCGCCCGTTATGGTGGTGAAGAGTTTGTGCTGATCTTGCCAGGCACAGACATCGTGTCGGCCAATAAAACACTGGAAAAATTAAGGCTGGTAGTGGCTAACCATGAATGGCCATTACGACAATTAACGGTCAGCATCGGTTTGGCCAGCGCTGATTTATTTAACGACAAAAAGCAGTTGCTCGAAGCCGCCGATCAGATGTTATACAAAGCTAAAGCCCAAGGCCGCAATCAAACCAGTGTGTTCTGTTAATTTGAGGGGGATCACCTAACAACTGGTAGATAAGCTGGTCTCATATGGGCAATAATTAGTCCGTTTAAATACATCGGTAAAATGCCACTTGCACAGCTTCTTTGTACACTGTGGGACTCTATTTAAAGTTGGCCGGCACATTGATTGCGTAGCGAAAATAGAGTGCTTTAGCCAGCACAATTTCAGATTAGCCGATTCGGTAAGCTTTCTGCATTTGCGGAGACAACTTTTTTAACCAGTTTGAAAGACTGAAGCCTTTTCTGTCGGTACTATTCAATTTAGTAAAATACAGATGTTCATCCCAGCGAGGACCGAAATCTACTTCAGCAAGACTTACAAGCTGTTTGTTTCTGCGAAGACGATGCTTTTGATGGTAATCTTCGGCTGGCCAAAAATAACCATTTTGTTGTCCGGCTTCAATCACCTCGGGAGACTTATCCTTTCCAATCGCTTGGATCAGTTCTTCAGTGACTTGTTTTTGCTCCTGATCAAAGACAAAAAGTATCTGGCGATACTGACCCTGCTTTCTGACATGAACAAACCATGACTCAAAACCTCCAAGAAGTTCTCTATAGCTAATTTGGTCTTTATCGTAGATCACTCTGACGACTTCGGCGTGTCCCTTGATGTTGCGGTAACTCGGATCCAGAGTTGATGCTCCAGCGTAGCCAACACGTGTTTGCACTACTCCCGGCGTCCCTCCAAAATTTGAATCCGGTCCCCAAAAGCAGCCCGTGCCAAAAACCGTTTGACTAAGTTTTCCGGTTTTCAATGCTTCTTCGATAGCTTCAGGGGTCGCAAATTCATAGCTTTCAACATCGTCTTCTTTATTCATTTTTAGATCCGACATATTTTTCACCTAACTTTTTAAGAATTGTAGCCACTCCCATTCGCAGATCAGCAGCAGCCGACGGTCGTCTTCATGAACATCCAAAAAACAAACTGGATCCCTTTTTCTGTCAAGTACGAATGGTAAATCTTGGTTTTATGGCAGTCTTTATGACCGAACAGCTTGATCAACACACAACGGCTTCTTTTTCCAAAAGGTTCACTTTCATAAAACTCCTCAATTTAAAAATTATTCTACAAACTTCAATGACTCAGAGTTAATGCAGAATCGGACCCCTGATGGCTCAGGGCCATCTGGAAAAACGTGCCCCAGATGGGCTTCGCACACATTGCATAACACTTCGATTCTGCGCCCGTACGTCGTATCCAGTTCATATTGAATTACGTTGTCGGCGACAGGCTCAGAAAAACTCGGCCATCCCGTTCCCGAATCGAACTTTAGGTTCGAGTCAAAGAGTTCGGTGTCGCAGCCAACACAGGCGTATCTACCTGCTTCATAAAATGAACAGAGTCCTCCCGTGTGCGGGCGTTCGGTGCCTTTCATTCGCATAACCCGAAATTGCGCGGGCGTCAGAATTTCTTTCCACTCTTCCTCGCTCCTTTCAACTTTTCTGGGAGGTGCTGGAGTGCCGTTATCGAGGTAGCTGTAAATGCTTTTCCAATTGAACATATATTTGATCCTTTATTTTAGGGCTTGCTCTTTAGCCATCAATCCACGAGAAGAAGTCTGTAGCACTGCCAATGAATTCTCCATCCACAAAAACTTGCGGAACAGTTTGAAGATTTGTTCTTTCCTTCAACTCCAAGTAAGTCTTCGGATCGTCGTCTACGCGAATTTGTTTGAAATCAACCTTTTCAGAAGTTAGGTAATTCTTTACGCGTGCGCAAAATGGACAATGGTCTTTCGTATAGATGACAACATTCTTAAGTGTTTTCATAATTTCCTCTTTCATTTGGTTTATGGTTTAGTCTCTTTCAAAATGGCAAGAGTATCCGTTGGGATTCCTTTGCAAATAGTTTTGATGATATGCCTCAGCGTCGTAGAATTCTTTTTCCAAGGCGACGGTCGTAACTACTTCATTCTCGAAGCGACCGATCTCATTGACCTCCTCAATCACGTTTTCGATAATCGCTTTCTGGGCATCGTCACGATAGAACGCAGCAGAGCGATACGAAGATCCAACATCATTCCCTTGGCGATTCTTCGTAGTTGGATCATGGATCTTGAAAAAGTAATGTAGAATCTCTTCGAGAGATATTTCGTCTGGGTCGTATTCCACGCGAACAGCTTCGGCGTGACCCGTTTTCCCTGTTTTAATATCGGCGTAGGTAGGATCATCAAAATCTCCGCCAGAGTAGCCCACCTTTGTTGACGTCACGCCGTCCAGATTCCTAAGGAGGTCTTCAAGACCCCAAAAACACCCTCCGGCAACGATCACATAATTTAGTTTCATAAAGCCTCCTTGGTTTTTATCTATTTACTGATTAAACTGACTTTACAGCATGTATAATAGATATAACATGCCCAGTAGTTCGTATAATGTGACTTATTAGACAGTTTGCGTAGGAGCTAAGTATGGATGTTCTCAGTGAGATTTTAGATAAGGTAGAGCTTACTAGTAGCTACTGGTATAGAACATCATTTGCAGGAGACTGGGGCATCAGTCTCCCGCAGGAAGAGAATCTAGCGAGATTTCACATCGTGACCCATGGCGAGTTTTGGTACGAGGTGCCAAAACTTAAACTTAAGGCTTTGGCGGAGCAAGGCGATATTTTGATTTTATTCAAAGGGATGGAGCACACCATGACCAGTGCACCAAAAATCAAGGCCGAGCCCGCGGTCGAATTTAGATCCAAGGCCAACCTCACTGAAACTCAAGTTCTGGAATATGGTGATCAGAGCAAGCTCAAAGCAAACGTCGTTTGCGGACATTTTTGTTTTGATGGCGGACCCGATCATCCATTCTTAAATTCGCTGCCAAACGTCGTGCATATCAAGAGTACTGAGAACTCCCACTCGCCTTGGCTTACCATGCTTTTAAGTATTATAGAGCAGGAAGCAAAATCAGGGCTTCCTGGAAGCAACACGCTAGTCAGGAAGCTGACCGAAATTATCTTCGTGCAAGCGTTAAGAATTCACATGTACAAATCCAACAAAAATGTAGGATTTTTCAAATTGATCGAAAATCCGCAACTCAGCAAATCCTTGGAAGCTATCCATCATAGTCTCGATAAAAAATGGGGTCTTGACGATCTCGCTGAGATTGCTGGAATGTCGCGTACGAACTACAGCGTTAAGTTTAAGAAACTGTCTGGCATGACACCTCTTGATTATTTAACCTATTGTCGGCTTGAAAAAGCGAAGCAGCTGCTTAAAGAAACCGGTAAATCTGTTCCTGAAGTGAGTGAAGCCATTGGGTATCCGGCACATGAACACTTTCAAAAATTATTTAAGAAAAAAATTGGCGTAACTCCTAGTGCTTATAGAAAGGAAAATTCTAAAATGGCGTAAAAATGATAATCTAAGACACAACTTCGACTTTCATCGCTGAGAGTTTATAAATCGTCTCCCACCACCGGTATCCATAAGCAGATAAACCGAGTTCTTGAAGCATTCCTGCTTTCAATGTCGTCGACGTGATCACGATTCGAGTTCAGATAACTACTCTGTTGATGAATACTCTCAGTTAATTGCTGCTCACCAGATTCCAACACAGCACCAGCGAGCTCGGCACATACGGAAGCAAAACCATAAAGCGCTTGATTATCACGGGTAAAATGCAGTGGCATCGTCTGGCCTTTTACATGAAGGGACCATTCCAAAACTCTATGTTTACCTTTTATTCGGCTACTGACAAATACCGTTTTACTGGTGCCGCTGGCGCCAATGACTAAAAAGCTGGTGATAGCCAGCCCTATCAGCGACCATAACTCAGGTCTCCCACTGAGTAACAGTGGGTTAGGCAAATGACTCCTCAAAACGAGTTCAGTACCAAGCGTCAACGCTGTTTTATAGACTGCTTGTTCTAATAATGGCGTTGCATCAACCAGTGACGCTTCAGCCTCACAGCTATAAGGTTCAGCGACAGCTGTAGCTCTCAACCATTCTGTTTCATGGGCAATTGCCAACAAATTTGACCAAATTCGAACCAGTGCCGCGATATGAATGGAGTTTTCATGAGCTAAGACAGTTTGATTAAGCTGTAGCTCAAGCTCCTGATGCCAATATTGGTACTGGCTAGTCAACAGTACAAATAACTCGGATTGAAGTAACTTATTAGTCGCTACCGGTTTTATCCTATTGGATATCTCATTGAAAAGTTGGATAAATTTTAAGTCTGCTTGTTGCTCACGCTTGAGCTGCTCTTGTTGTTGCTGCAGCAATTGCAAATCATATTCAATAGCCTGCTTAAAGAGTGTGAGTAAGGAACAGTGTTGTGATGCCCGGTCTGCGCTTGCCCGGTCCAACATACACAAAGTACCGAAAGTTTCTCCGCTAGGCCAAAGCAAAGGCAGCCCGTAGTAATAACTAAAGCCTGCGGCAAATGTCGGGTTATTGTTCTCGTATCGGGTACCGATTGCATTTTCAACTAGCAATGGCTGGTGACTGGCAATGACTTGGGAACAATAACTGTTTAGTGCCAATGGAATAGGTTCATCGCAATAAAAAGCTGGTTTCGACACACTGCCAACTGCCTGAACACAAATTTCGTTTTTATCTAATCGATTAATCAGCACGCAAGGCACTTCCGCGACTTGAGCCATCATGTTTACAATGCCCTGCCAGCGCTCTAACAGCAGTGCGATTTCTATGCTCAAATCTATTGCCACTTGTTCCCTCAATATTTAAATAGCCCCTTTTACTTTATTCAATCCTGTTGATCTCAAAGTATCAAGCAGGAAACGAAGTAATTGGTGTCAATCAGAACATCAGAAGCCTTGGTGCGTTAAGCAGTGCACATAGGCGCGAAGTAAAGTGCTCAAGTCTGATTGTGGCAAGAAATTGTTACTTTGTCAGGGGATAGTCAACAAAGTACTACCGTGCGAATTGCTGGGCTGATGTTTAAGATAAATCTGCCACCAAAAGTTGAATCTGAGTAACGCAATTGAACATTTAAAAATGTAAAGCATTGAAATTTATATGGACATAGACAATCTAATTTGCCCTATATTTGCAGACATTCATTTTTTTCGTGAACCCTTAATTTCACAACTCTTTAAATCTGATATCCAAAGTCTGCATCCATACATACCCCCTACGTAAACTGTCTAATAAGTCACATTATACGAACTACTGAACATGTTATACCTGTTTTACACGCTGTAAAGTCAGGTACATCAGTAAATAGATAAAAACCAACGAGGCTTTATGAAACATAAATTATGTGATCGTTGCTGGAGGGTGTTTTTGGAGTCTCGAAGACCTCCTTAGAAATCAGGACGGCGTAACGTCAACGAAGATGTGTAGTGGCACTGAAATGGCGACTGCGCAAGACGTGAAGATGAGCTGTCTGATAGCAACGGATTATCAAGCAGAACCTTCTTAAATACAATTTATTCCACGCCAATACAGCGTGCTGTCTTTCAAATCACTAGGAGAAATTTATGTCACGTTTGAACACCCCTACCACAATCGACGCCGCGCCTACTGCTACCCATACCTCACTCAAGGCTGTGGAAAAACAACTGGGCCGCGTTCCTAACATGTTCCGCGTCGTTGCCAACAGCCCTGCTGCGCTGACTGGCTACCTGCAATTGAGCGCAGCATCAGCACAGGGCGGCTTGGGTACAGCGACTCTTGAGCGTATTGCCCTAGCCGTCGCTGAGATCAACGGCTGCGATTATTGCCTTGCTGCCCATTCCTTCCTAGGCCGTAAGGTGGCCAAGCTTGATGATGCTGAACTCACTGCCAACCGCAGCGGTGCATCAAATGACCCTAAGGCCGACGCAGCCGTGCGTTTTGCTGCCGCCGTAGTCCGCCAGCGCGGGCAAGTCAGCAATGACCAGGTCCAAGCGGTGCTGAACGCTGGCTACAGTGATGCACATGTAGTGGATATTCTGTTGGCTGTTGCCCTGAACACTTTCACTAACTACGTTAACGAAGTGACACAGACCGAGGTCGACTTCCCGGCCGTTCAACCACTAGGCATTGATGTCTAATCCATTGGTGCTCAACTACAGCAATTACCTAAGTTAGGTTCGACTCGAGTAAACATATAGTTTTTCTCAAGAGTCATATCATTTTAGTGGGCTACATAGAGTGAGTCCACATGGCTAAAAATAATTGGAGATATAAGATGACTATTCCCGAAATTGAAAATGGTGTCCAGACTACCAATACCCTTAGTAATAATCTCGGTGCAAAAATCACTAAGTTTGGTATAGGTGGCATCTACGTTGCCATGACGATAATATATTTGTGGTTTGGTGGCATGAAATTCACTAGCTACGAAGCAAACGGTATACATGGTTTTGTTAGTAATAGCCCTCTGCTTTCGTGGATGTATAGCTTCCTCAGCATTCAAGGATTCTCAAATTTTCTGGGTGTGCTTGAAATTTCAGTTGGCCTGTTAATCGCTGCACGAGTTTTCTCCCCTAAGCTCGCAATCTTGGGCGGTGTACTTTCAACCGGACTCTTTTTTACGACATTGTCGTTCATGCTGACTACACCCGGTGTTTTTGAGGCATCTCTTGGGTTTCCTGCGATCTCTGTGGTTCCTGGCCAGTTTTTGCTAAAAGATTTAGGCTTGTTTGTCGTGTCTATATTTATCGTAGGTACATCACTTACAGCACTGGAGCACAAAACCAAATAAGCCGAACCCGAAACAACTATTAAGTTAGAGGGTTCCTAAACACATTAGAAACCCTTTATTTTTATCATTTAAAACACCTTTTATAAGTGCTTCAAGTACGTGCCTTACTAAATAATATCACTTCATTGGTCTTAAAAAGGCAAAATACAGTATTCAAAAACTGTAGTGGTCAACTATTTTTGGCCACATCGATATAGTCTGAAAAACGGTGCGTTCTTGAAACCCGAAATGAATAATGCACTCATTTTTTACTTTATGGCAATGCGTTGATATCTCGAAATTTTCGAGAGTCTCAGTTCCGTGATTGTCAGAAATGTCCGCTTTCAGTGAAAAGCGCCGATTTTGTCGAATCTCAGTGAATTTCAGCTTTTGGCACAAAGCCGAGATCCGACGAAGTGGTACTTTCCGTGAAAGTTGTGGTGCGATTAATTTGCAACACGTGGTAAGGAGCGGTTGCAATGTGGTGGTAAATTAAGTGCAATTAATCAAGAAGGTGAATCAATGAGTGAACAACTGAACTGTCAAAGCCGCATGGATGCGGCGACAACTCTGTACTTGCCGCAAATAACTATCCCCGTCCTGCTAAACCAATGACGTAACTCCTATCTCTCCCGACTTGTTGGAACAAGTCGCACTCACAAGGTGCAATTAAACACTGAACAAAAATTCATGGATGAATGGTTACCGCCGAAGGACTCGGCGCAAATAAAAAACGTACATACCATTATACACAGTATGTACGTTTGAAATTAAAGCCGCTGACGTTATATGTAAAGCCCTGTCACTCACTCACACGCGAATAGACACTGTTTTTACTATATACTCCAACAAGGGGGATTTTTATTTTATCTTAGTGTTAATTAAACACGTTCGATAATCGTCGCGATACCTTGACCTAAACCAATACACATGGTCGCAAGACCGATTTGTGTATCTTGTTGTTCCATTACGTTCAACAACGTGGTTGTAATACGTGCACCAGAACAACCCAATGGGTGACCCAATGCAATCGCGCCACCATTCAAGTTAATGATGTCTTGCTTGTCATAAACGCCTAGACCTTTCATGGCTGATAAGCCTTGAGCAGCAAATGCTTCGTTTAACTCGATGGTTTGGATATCCGCCATGCTTAAGCCAGCACGTTTAAGCGCTTTTTGAGTTGCAGGTACAGGACCATAACCCATGATTGCAGCGTCACAGCCTGCAACCGCCATAGAGCGAATCACAGCACGTGGTTTTAAACCAAGTGATTGAGCGCGTTCAGCAGACATCAACAACATTGCAGAAGCACCGTCAGACAGCGCAGAAGACGTTGCCGCAGTGACTGTACCGCCTTTCGGGTCAAATACAGGACGTAAACCTTTGAATGCTTCAAGGTTTGCATCTGGACGAATCACTTCATCGATGTCGCATAGGATTTTGAAGCCATTGGCATCATGACCTTCAACACCTATGACTTCGTTTTTGAAACGACCTTCTTGCGTTGCAGCCCAAGCGCGGCGGTGAGATTCAACACCGAACGCATCTTGTTCTTCACGCGTAATGCCGTTCATACGACCTAACATTTCAGCCGTTAAGCCCATCATGTTCGATGCTTTTGCATAGTGTTTAGATGCTTCAGGGTTAAGGTCGATGCCGTGCATCATACCTACGTGACCCATATGCTCTACACCACCGATGATGAAGATGTCACCTTGGTTGGTCGCAATCTGTGCAGCAGCTGTGTGGATTGCTTGCATTGAAGAACCACAGAGACGGTTTACTGTTTGACCGCCAGCAGTTTTTGGAATGTCAGCCAATAAACCAATATTACGAGCAATGTTCATACCTTGCTCTAAAGTTTGGTTTACACAGCCCCAAATGATGTCTTCAACTTCATTGGTATCAAACTGGTTACGAGCAACAAGTGCACGTACTAATTCAGCAGATAAACTGTCGGCACGAACATTGCGGAACATACCGTTACGTGATTTGCCCATGGCAGAACGAACGCCATCAACAATCACAACGTCACGTGGATTTAAAGTAGCCATTCACGTCGCTCCTTAACCGTAGAATTTTTTGTTGTTAGCAGCCATGTCACGCAACATTTGTGGCGCTTCATAAGCCTTACCTAAGTGTGCGTATTTGTCGCAAAGTGCAACGTATTCAGCAACACCAGTTTGGTCGATGTAACGGCATGGACCACCACGGAATGGAGGGAAACCTACACCCATAATCATCGCCATGTCTGCTTCAGAAGCAGTCGCTACGATGTTGTCTTCTAGGCAACGAACAGTTTCGTTACAGAAAGCAAGCATCATACGGTCAATGATTTCTTGAGCATCAAACTCGCGTTTTTCTGCAGTTGCCACAGTAGCAACAAGCTCATACGCAGTTGGATCAACCACTTTGGCTTTTTTGCCTTTACGGTCAAGTTCGTATTTGTAGAAACCAACGTCGTTCTTTTGACCCAAACGTTTGTTTTCGTACATGATTTCGATTGAACCTTTGAAGTCTGGCTTCATACGGTCAGGGAAACCTTCAGCCATCACTTCTGCACCGTGAACGCCCGTGTCGATACCAACAACGTCGATTAGGTAAGCAGGACCCATAGGCCAGCCGAATTTTTCCATCACTTTGTCGACTTGTTGGAAGTCAGCACCGTCTTTCAATAGAAGGTCAAATGCACCGAAGTAAGGGAACAAGACGCGGTTTACAAGGAAACCTGGGCAGTCGTTCACAACGATTGGTGTTTTACCCATTTTCTGAGCAAGAACAACCGTGGTCGCAATCGCTTCAGCCGAAGTCTTCTCACCACGGATCACTTCTACCAATGGCATCATGTGTACTGGGTTAAAGAAGTGCATACCCACGAAGTTTTCAGGACGTTGTAGGTTTTCAGCCAAACGTGTGATTGAAATTGTTGAAGTATTTGAAGCAATGATCGTGTTGTCACGAACATTCTTCTCAGTTTCAGCAAGTACAATGCCTTTTACTTTTGGATTTTCAGTTACTGCTTCAATCACGATGTCCACTTCTTTAAACTCGTCATAGCTTAAAGTAGGGCGGATGCGCGCAAGAGTTTCACCCATTTGAGCAGGTTTCATCTTCTTACGTTCAACTTGTTTGGTGAGTAAGCCATTGGCTTCTTTCATACCCAAAGCAAGTTGCGGATTACCAATGTCTTTCATGATGATTGGTGTGCCTTTGCTTGCCGCTTGGTAAGCAATACCACCACCCATGATACCCGCGCCCAATACAGCCGCTTGGTTTACAGGGTGTGCACCTTTTTCATATTTCTTCGAAGTTTTCTTCACCACTTGGTCATTGATGAATAGACCAATTAACGCATTTGCTTGTGGTGTAATGGCTGCTTTTGCAAAACCAGCCGCTTCAGCTTGAAGTGCTTCATTACGTGGAAGGCTTGCACCTGCTTGTAATGAGTCAAGAAGAAGTTTAGGCGCAGGGTATTGAGCAGGATTTGCTTTTGCAAGGACCGCACCTTTCGCCGAGTTGAACGCCATCATTTGTTCGATTGGGTTCAATTTAACAGGGTCAAGTTTTTCCTGACGTTTTGCTTTCCAGTCTACACGGCCAGCAAGGGCTTGTTTAACCAAGTCAATCGCAGCGTCTTGTAGTTTGTCTGCAGCAACAACCGCATCAACCGCACCGTCTTTCAGTGCCGCAGCAGGTTTTTTAGGATTAGCCATGGCCATCCATTCAACTGCATTGTCGATACCAATTAGACGGCTTAAACGAACCGTACCACCGAAACCAGGGAAGATGCCCAGTTTGATTTCAGGAAGACCGACTTGAGCCGCTTCTGACATCACACGATAGTCACACACGAGGCACATTTCAAAGCCGCCGCCCAATGCCATACCATTGATCGCTGCAACTTTAGGAATCTCTAAATCTTCAAACGCGTTGAAAATGTCGTGAACAGGCAATGCCCAATCCACAATCGCTTGTTCGCCTTGAGCGAAGTTTGCACCAAATTCAGTAATATCTGCGCCAACGATAAATGTAGATTTAGCCGAAGTAACGATTAAGCCTTTGATGTCACCGTTTGCTTTAACAGCGTCAATTGCAGCTTTGAAATCTTCAATCGTTGCACGGTTAAATTTGTTGACCGACTCACCTTGTAAGTCAAAGCGGAATTCTGCAATTCCGTCCGAAAGCATTTGGACGGTAATGGCATTGCCAGCGTGGATCATGCCTGATCTCCTTTATTTTGGAGGACTTCTAAGTTGATGTTGTGAAGCGAGTACGTCATTCCTACGTACATCTATGCTCCGCCAATCTTACGATAACTATATCGAAAAAGAACATAACAAGTTGTATCAAGCCGTGACGCAAGGGTCATCTATTTTTATTCAATTATTTCGTGTGCTTGCGTGATGTATTTTTGAATGATGTGGTCTAAATAGAGTGAAGTTTTTGTTTCGTTTAAGATTTTTTATGGATGAGTGATTAAAAAATGAGGTGGTGTTTTAAAAAGTATGCTGACATTAAATGAAGCCATTATTGATGTAAAAGAAGGTTAAGTCGAAGGCTTTAAAATGGTTTTCAAGCTTTTTGGAGAAATTGCAACTTCTTCTAAAACCACGCCTTATTCGATGCCTTATTTTGCAATTATTACCTTCAATTCCTACAGTAAACAACTTACCAATACTTTGCTTGCAGTTTTTAAAAGCAGTGATGAAACTGTCCCAATGATCACTTGCAATTCGGGTGTAGTGAATACCTAATTGTTTAAGCTTTGTCTTCAACCTTTGGACTGTAGCTAAATCTCTCTTACCCCAAACATAAGCAACAATCTCACCTGTTTCTCGATGGTAGGCGTAAATAAGCCATTGTTTATTATTTTTATTTCCAACAAAAGTCCAGAATTCATCTACTTCGAGAGATTCATAATGACTTTGTTTAGGCTGAATTTGATAGGCCGATTCAGTTAAAGTCCGTAAGACTTTACCGATACTAATGCGCTCAACTTCAGCGATATCTCGTATACCGCTGCCTCTGACCATTAACTGTAATATTTTACGAGTAATGCCAGAATTACATCCTAGATAGCTCAGAGCATGGTCACCAATAAACTGACGTTTGCAGTCTTTGCATTGGTAGTTTTGTTTCCCATCTACTTTGATGCCATTTTTCTTTATACTGTCACTGAGGCAGGTTGGACATTTGATTTCTAGAGTTATTTGCATTTCTCTATTTTATCAAAATTCAACCTGCTTTTTTTTAGCATACTTTTTGATACACCACCGAATTTTGAACTCACTACCATAAGATAGATTTAATGCCTGACGCATCGCCTGATAATGTAAAGTTAAAATTCGCGTTGCACTGGTATCAGGTGAAACAGCTCGAACTAAATCAATCACAATGAGTGAAACCAATACGCCCAGAACCATTGCAAATGAACTATCTAAGTAAGAAACAGCATCCATGCTGTATTTATTGTGCAGATTCAATCCCATCATGGTGTTAATCCCAAGTACCATTCCTACAGGCATTAACATTTGATTGGCCATCATGGTGACAGCCACTAAAAACACAGGAAATAGCACCAAAGCCAATTGCCAAAAATGGGTCACATGCGGAAAAATACCAAATGCATATAAGAATACTAAGCCTGCGGATACAATACTGCCCCAAATAAAAATCCGTAGCACAGGTACTGGGTTATCCAATGCTGTTAAGATACACGCCGTGATAGCCCCCATTTGCGCCATCATAAAACCCGCCTTCCAACCAGACAGAATCCAAGCTGCAGTGACAATAAAAGTAATCAGTACAGCACTAATTCCACCTCGTATCGCAATACCATGATCACGATGTAAACTTGGATATTTCGTCGTAATGGCTGTAATTTCTATTGGAATTTCTTTATTACCTTGCTGAATCTGTTGCCAGAGTAGCTTTACTGCCAAGATATTGGCCATAAAATGACGAATGTCCATCTTTAATGCAGCCAATACAACTTTCTGTTCAGACGTTGCTTTAGAAATCAGCTCAGCGAAATCCTCTTCAAATCCAATCGGCAAAGTCTGTAAATCAGCAGGTACTAAACTTTTCTCTTGTTTTAAAAATGTCACAGTATGCTGACGAAGCATATCCAAATGCGAAACAAGATTAACCAAGTGCAAATGTTCGAGTTGTTTCACACGTTGAGACAATGCAACCAAATTCGCAACCACCAATGACACTTGATGTAGCATTTCCTGTAAAGGCTTGGTCATGCCTTTCAACTCACCTTTCTCATAAGCCAAATGTACAGCTAAAGCATGAATATCAGAGGCATCACGAGTAATCACAGATAAAACTTGCGTGTAATTTTCAGGTGTTTCTTGAACTGCAATCAATTTTTCAAAAGTTGCTTCTAGATCGTTTAAGGTTTTATTGACACGTTGCTTGATCATTGCGCCAACATGAACTGGAAAAAAAGTTGCCGAAACAACGGCAGAAGAAACCACCCCAACTGAGATTTCAAGTACACGTGCAACAGCGATATCAAAAATATTGTAGGTATCGATATAGGTAATTGCATTATAAACAATCATGGCAGTTGAATATCCTGCCAACATAAATACGTAGCTACGCGGCGTGCGGTCTAGTAATGACACATATAAAGCAAAGCCCACCCAGAGAGATAAAATAACCGTAAATAGCCACGGCGTATTAATAAAATGTGGGGTCAATAACAGTGCTATGACTGCCCCTGCAACAGTTCCAATCAAACGATATACACATTTCGAAGACACCATTCCTGAATAAGGATTGGCAATAATCATGACCGTTCCAATCGACCACATCGGATTAATCAAATCTAATTCAAAAGAAATAAACAGTGCCAGCATGCCTGTTACAAAGGTTTTACAAGCAAAAATAAGATCAAGTCGGCTTGGTCTGAAAGCTAACAGCTGTTTAAGTAACATGAATATGTCTCAATTCTAAGTCAGCCTGATCTAATGACACATAACAATGTGGCACGAAGTTAGACCAATTTGGAGTATCAAATCAGTTGACAAGAAAAAGCTGATTATGGGGAGCAAGGCATAGTGTCGAGAGCAAATGGAGATAATTTAACGAATTTCATTATCCAATGAAGACACTACATCTATAATTTTTTCAAAACAAAGCAAATTAGTCAACATAAATTATCACTATTTGATAATTTTTCATTTTAATTTAAAATATTTTCAATAAAAACCATATTTTTTCTCAATTCAAGCCTTAATTGGTCGAGCAAAAATATTCCGAGCTAAAAGTCCATACACGATCTCAGGCTTTTCTGTTATAAAGCAATAAAAGTTCGATTTTCACGTTATTTTTAAGGAGTAGACAACGCATCATGGCAATTTCGAGTTTTGGTAAAATTCTCACCGTGCTGGATTTATTTTCAGTTTCACGTCCGATTATCAATGTCGATATCATTTGTGATGAGCTTGGTCTCTCAAAACCCACAGCCTATCGTTATCTTAAAGAACTTGTTTCAACAGATATTTTAAAACGCATTAGTGGTACATCAGGAGACTACACTTTAGGCTCTAAAATTGCCGTTCTTGATTATATTTCTCATAGTACCGATCCATTGGTTCAGATCAGTATTCCTTTTATGCGTGATATTGTGGAACGTACCGAACTGTGCTGCCTGCTGACCTACCTGAACCATGATTATTGTATTGATCTACATCATGAAACATTTAAAGAAGCAGAACTCATCTCGTACGGAAGAGGTTGTCCACGCCCTGTTTATGTAGGTGCTTCACCCAAAATTGTGATTGCCCATTTAACCAAGCAACATATTCAAGCTTATTATCATCAGTTTACTCAGGAACTTGCTCAGGTCGGCTTTGCCCATAGCCTCGACGAATTCATGCAGCAAATGCGGAAAATTAAAAAACAAGGCTTTTATTTATCGCAGGGTGAGATTGATCCAATGGTATGTGGTCTTTCCGTCCCGATTCGCTTTTCTACTAAAGAAGCACCGATTGCACTCACGCTAGTAGCATCAAAAAATCGTTTTGATTTCTTGAATATTCAAAAACTGATCGAGATCTTGCAAAATAATGCAGCGCAAATTGAACATAAATTTGCAACACTTTCCGAAAATCAGTCAAACTAAATTGAGAATTTTAAAAAATATTTACATTTTTATCCGTTGTAAATAGCAATATATTCTCATATTATGATTATGTTCTTCAGCATACCCTCCTAAAAAGAGTATGACTTTCCTCAGAGAACTAAGCCCATCTTTGTTATGGGCTTTTTTCTTGACCAGTTCTTATCGAAAGGCATAAAAAAGCCTTTCAAAAGAAAGGCTTTCATTTATATGGCTATACAAAAAATCGTTAGGGCTGCTTCAAATAAGGCCAAGCAGCTTTCATATAAATAAACATCGACCACAACGTCAAAATCACTGCCGCATAAAGCAAAGCGTAGGCCCACATTTCCAGTGGTTTCCAGTTCAACAGGAACACACTAATCGCAATCATTTGAAATGCTGTTTTGTACTTTCCTACTGTAGAAACTGCAACGCTCGTACGCGCACCTAATTCAGCCATCCATTCACGCAATGCCGAAACGGTAATTTCACGCGAAATAATCACAATTGCAGCAAAAGCCATTGAGATCGTCGGTTGCCATTGCACCAATACAATCAATGCGGCTGCAACCATAAGCTTATCGGCGACTGGATCAAGGAAACGCCCGAAAGCAGAAGTCTGATTCAAAGTCCGAGCTAAATAACCATCGAACCAATCTGTCACTGCTGCAAGAACAAAGATTGCAGTCAATATCAGATGTCGCATCATTCCCCCATGATGCTCAGCAATCCCAATGGCAGGCGGCCAATAGGCAATTGCCAGAAACACGGGAATAAGGGCAATACGCGCCAAAGTTAAAATATTAGGAATGTTCAGGATTCGCCCTGTGCTCATAAACACCGCCATGTTGTTCGCATCAAATATGCATGTCGCACAAAGGATGTGCCGAGATTGTATCCATGTGTAAGCAACTTTATACGAAATGCACGGCAGTGTCGACTAGGCAAAAACGGCAACTGTTTGTCGAAGTATCGCAATCAGTCGATTTTCATCATCCCAAAGATAGGCATACTCGGTTGAATAACCATGTTCAGCATATTCAGTCACTACTTTGTATTTGAACCAATCCTGTACTTGATGAGCAATCGGCTGCAAATAGGTAATCTGCCAAGTTAATGAGCTTGCAGGTGCAGGGGTTTTAAACATTGGTAACACACCCGGTGGCCACACATCCATCAATCCAAATAGATCGGCCAATTTCATTTCGCGATTTGGATGCAACTGAGGCATAAAACGACACCATCCGCCAAAGTCAGGTACTTTGCTACCAGATATTGGATAATTACCTTCAGCCCAACATAGTTCAAACTGTTGCAAACATTGTGGCATTAAGCCTTCAATATAAGCCGTTTTTTCCAACTGCGCAGGCAATGGATAATCAGGAATTTGCGGTAGATTTTGCACATGAATCCGAGATTCACGCTGCGAACCAAAACTTGCTATTAAAATACTTTGTACAGTATCTGCTTGCCATAACCGCACTTCTAAGGTTGTAACCGATTTACCTTCTCGCAACACCTCCGCCGTGAGTTTAGCCTGCCCTTCTTGCACAGGACCAACAAAGGTCACATTACAACTCAATAATTGCTTTGTTGTATCATGAACCACGCTCTGCGCCTTTTGGATTAATAATCCTGCAACTAAACCGCCAAATACGGTGCGACCTTGTAACCATCCTGAGGGAATATCAATCCACTCTTGATGTTCAACCTGTTGATACAGCGGAAGCAGTGACATTATCTTTCCTTAATCGTCAAACCATCTTATCTTTAAATGTTTTTCTCTGTTTGTGAATGATCATTGACGCATCAATCATTGAGAGATTGAGCCAATCGGTCAAGTTATTCATGCAAAATTTTATAAATCGTTCTCGCCATGACTTCACCCAAACCGGGTACAAGCATCAACTCTTTTTCTGACGCTTTTAAAACACCTTGTATACCACCAAAATGAGTGAGTAGATCACGACGGCGTTTTGGCCCTAGCCCTGGAATAGCCTCTAAAACTGAACTACTACGGCGTTTATCACGCTTAGCCCGATGTTTGGTAATGGCGAAACGATGCGCTTCATCTCGCACTTGTTGGATGAGGTGTAAAGCTTTATGGTCTTCGGGTAATTGAATCTTAGTGCCATCAGTAAAATGCAGCGTTTCTAATCCCGGTTTACGCCCCTCACCTTTAGAAACACCAATCATAAAAGCATCAAGCGCTAATTCTTGCATGACCTCCATCGCCATATGCAACTGCCCTTTACCACCATCAATCAAGAGTAGATCAGGTAACATATTTTTTTTATAACGGCGTATCAACGCTTGGCGCATCGCCGCATAATCATCACCGCCCGTAATATCCTGAATCGCAAACTGACGATAATCTCGCTTTCTTGCACCGCCCTGATCAAAGACTACACAAGAAGCAATCGGTGCTTCACCCATGGTATGACTGATATCAAAACATTCAATCCGATCAATCGGACGCCCAACCACTTGTTCAAGTTGATGAAAACGCTCGTTTAATTCCAAGTGATTACTCAGTTTGCCTTTAATCGCATGTTGCACATTCATTTGCGCCAGTTCTAGCCATTCAGCCCGAGTTTCTCGCACTTTATGCTTGATTTGAACTTTCTTATTGAAGCTTTGCTGTAATGCTTCTTCTAATTGTTTTTGATCGGGAATATCTACATTTACAATCAATTCTGATGGCACTTCATCCGCCACTTGGAAATAGAAATTCGCCATAAAATCATTCAGCATTTGCGCCAAATCATCTCCCAACATATCTGGAAAATAACTTTTTCCACCAAGCATACGTCCATTACGAACATGCATGATTTGTACACAAGTCACACCGGCTTGGTAAGCAATCGCCAAAATATCGGCTTCGCCTTTGATCTTAAATACTGCTTGTTGTGCTTGAACCTCGCGCAATAAAGCGAGGCGATCACGATAAAATACGGCTTTTTCAAACTCAAGAGCTTCGGCAGCTTGTTCCATTTTTCCAATCAGCTCTTGATTGAGTTCTTTGGTATCACCTTGTAAAAAACGAATTGAATTGTCCACATCTTCCTTATAGTCCTGAGGGCTAATCAGACCGACACAAGGCGCTGTACAACGTTTAATTTGATACTGCAAACAAGGGCGTTTACGTTGTGAAAAATAACTGTTTTCACATTGGCGGACATTAAATAATTTTTGTAATACAAGCAGCGTATCTCTAGCACTATAGGCACTGGGATAAGGCCCAAAAAACTTGCCGACCTGATGCTTGCCCTTGCCACGCCCACTGGCAATGCGGGGATAGGGCTTGTCTGCCGAGACAAATATATACACATACGACTTATCATCGCGCAGCATAATGTTGTATGGCGGACGATGTAATTTAATCAGATTTTGTTCAAGTAATAATGCTTCAGTTTCAGAACGAACAACCAAACTTTCGATGTCATAAATTCGCGCAACTAAAGCCTGTGTCTTAGGATGGTCAATCGTTTTAACAAAATAGCTGGATACACGATTCTTTAAGTTTTTGGCTTTCCCAACATACAGTAACTCTCCATCTTTGCCGAGCATTTTATAAACACCAGGCAATTGAGTCATATGAGTCAGGATTTTTTCAATATGTTCACGCGCGTTTGGATTCACAGCAGACTTTCATCATCAGTAATGCTTTCGATGATGTAGTCTGCATAAATCAATTTCAAGTCAATTGAGCCAAAATGCATCAATTCAATAACTCAAATAACACCTATCATTTAAAAACTCGACTCAATACTTGATCAGCGCTCTTAAATGCAGACTCATGAAAGAAATCACAGGCTAGTTCATTTACATGTGACAGATTTTGGGTTGGATAAGATTCAATATAATCTTGAGTACTCAACTGAACTTGTTTTTGCCAACATTAATAAATAAACAAATAAATAACTAAATCATCGTTATAAAAAAACGCCCTTTCGGGCGTTGATCTCATTCAGACTTTAAATACATAAGGTCGAATAAAAATTAAGAAAAATAGCCCTAACATGATGAACCATTTCAGGAAATAGTAAAGCTGACGATTTTTAGCCTTTAACGCTTTGGCCTTGATACGAATTTGATAAACATAACCAAAGACTTTATTTAAGCCACCTGTTTGATCGCCTGCCTCATTAGGTGAACTGGCTGCGGTCATGACACTTTTTCCAAACCAGTGGTTAAACTTTTCCATAAAACGGGTTTTTAATGGGCGTTCTACATCAGCGAAAAAGATAATACGATTCTGGTTAGTCGTGTTTTCCGCATAATGGATATAGGTTTCATCAAACACCACACTTTCACCATCACGCCACGAATATCGCTGACCATCAACATCAATAAAACAGCGATCATCATTTGGTGTAATCAAACCTAAATGGTAACGCAATGAACCCGCATAAGGATCACGATGGCGAACTAAACGGCTATCTGGTGCTAACTCAGTAAACATCGCAGCTTTAATTGTTGGAAGCGTTTTTAATAATGCGGTTGTTTTTGGGCAAAGTTCAGCAGCAGATGGATGTGCCGAGTCGTACCATTTCAAATAGAAACGTTTCCAACCTGTTTTAAAGAAGGAATTGAAACCGAGGTCATCATAACTACTTGAAGCTTTAATCCCACCTTTGTCATATAAAGCTTTGGCTTCGTCTCGAATCATTTCCCAATTTTCATCTAAAACTTTTAAATCTTTAAAATACTGCGTATCAATATAAGGTTGATTCGGTACTTTAGAAAACATGTACATTAAGAAATTAATCGGTGCGAGCACAGTAGAATGGTCAAAAAATTGACGATAAAACGAGTGCTTAACTTTACCACGACGCTGAATATACAACGCTGAAATGATAAAGATCGCTAATATGATCCATTTAATCATTGATATCGGCACTTAAAAATTAATCGCCAAATTTTAACACCATCCCTCACAATTTCTAGCCGCTTTTACTCAAACTCAGACGTAGATAGTGAGTTAATTTTTTTTAATCCTATTTTTCAAAAACTTAATAACTTTTTTTAAAAACTATATTTTTGTTTTACGCTCTTTTTTCACCTGATACATTCTTGCATCGGCTTCATGGATTAATGTTGTTGCATCAATATACCCTCCAACATGATCGGTTTGTTTGACACCGATACTCAAGCTAATTGAAGGTTCTATTTGGCGAATATATTGCTCCAAACGAGGTACAAAACTCTCTATCGCTTGAGACTCTGTACATCTTGGGAAAATGATACAAAATTCATCACCTCCGCATCGAAAACAATGATCATCAAGTCGAGCAACATAGCGAATACCATCTGCTACTATTTTTAAAATTTGATCGCCACGTGGGTGCCCAAATGTATCGTTGATCATTTTGAAATCATTAATATCAATAAATACCACCGTCACAGGTTCTAAAGTATGTTCAGCCGTACATATAGTTGCATTCAAAATACTATTTAAATGTCGAACATTCAGTAAACCTGTCAGAGGATCAGTTTGTGACAATGCTTCCATTTGTTGTGCGCGATCTTCGAGGACATTGGCATATTGTTCAATTTTCTCTTTAGACGATTTGATTTCACTGACTAAACTCCAAACATAGGTTTCAACAACTAAAGAAATATCAAACATGAATAGTTTTTCTAGAGTTTGCACAACTTGATGATATTCATCTGTATGTCCAATTTGCTCATACACCAAAGTCATTAATCTAGTTTTGAGATGATAAATCGCCGATAAATATAATTTGGGTTCTACACCGATCCGCTTATGCACTAAACCAATCCTTAGACGGTTGTTAACGTAATTGGCATCATAAGTCCCAGAAAATAACTCAGTGACGTATTGTCGTTGCGCACGTTGTAAACGAGATAAGGTATCTACATCTCCAATCAAAGTTGCAATTTCGGCTACTGAAGTTTGTTGTTGATAAAACTCCATCACAACTTGATCAAATAAAGGCTCAAGCTTTATACCTAATTGAACCAACTGGAGAAGTTCTTTATTCGTCAACGACAATAAAGATTTTCGATATTCTATTTCCTCTGAGGAAATATGCATTTGTTGCATCAAGGTTTGGTCTGTTGGATTCATCCTGACACCTCTCATCCCCAAACAAGATTATCGAGAATCGAATTGGATTGATTTTTCAGTTCTATCTTGTTCTAAGTGTGCAAACCATCTTTAGTTAAATTCTAGCCTTTATTTTCACTTTCCACTTCAAGCATTAACTAACATTTTTTGTCAGCTGATGACGGTGTTTAAATATGAAAAATAAATGCTGTGAATGTTTAAAAGAACCACAGCTTCCCTATTTCAAGGTTCTAGCGCTAAATGTGATTTTCTTCTCAAAATGCAGCAAGAAATAGACCAAAATAAAGAATTTGCCTTTGAACAAATAAAATTTAATATCTATTCCTTTAAGAAAGCACATATTCCACAGTAAATAAGCGTTCTAGATAAATTTATTGTTGTAAGTACTTATGAAGATTATTTTATTCATTTCAGCATTTTTTATTTACAATCATCATTATAAACAACAATAAACCATTGATTTAAAATAATTAAAATCACAAAAAGTTATCCATCAAAACAATAGATGACCCTAGCGTCACGGCTTGATACAACTTGTTATGTTCTTTTTGGATATAGTTATCGTAAGATTAGCGAAGCATTTTGTGTGCCTATATCCACACACACGCTTTTATGACATCAACTCAGAATCCTCCACAACAAGGGAGATCAGGCATGATCCACGCTGGCAATGCCATTACCGTCCAAATGCTTGCGGACGGAATTGCAGAATTCCGCTTTGACTTACAAGGTGAGTCGGTTAATAAATTTAACCGTGCAACCATTGAAGACTTCCAAGCAGCAATTGCTGCAGTTAAAGCCAATAACGATATTAAAGGCTTAGTTGTTACTTCTGGAAAATCAACATTTATCGTTGGTGCTGACATTACTGAATTCGGCGACAATTTCGCTGCTGGTGAACAAGCAATCATTGATTGGCTTATGCCTGTACACGAAATCTTCAATAGCTTTGAAGATTTAGAAATGCCTAAAGTTGCTGCGATCAATGGCATGGCGCTTGGTGGCGGTTTTGAAATGTGCTTAGTGTGTGACTACCGTGTCATGTCTGAGCAAGCTCAAGTTGGCTTACCAGAAATCAAACTCGGTATCTATCCTGGTTTTGGTGGTAGCGTACGTTTAAGCCGTTTAATCGGTATCGACAATGCCGTTGAATGGATGGCAATGGCGAATCCTAAGAAGCCAGCTGCTGCACTGAAAGATGGTGCTGTAGATGCGGTTGTTGCTGCTGACAAACTTCAAGAAGCTGCTGTTGACTTAGTTAAACAAGCCATTGCTGGTCGTTTGAACTGGAAAGCAAAACGTCAAGAAAAATTAGACGCGATTAAATTGAACCCACTTGAACAAATGATGGCGTTCAATACAGCAAAAGGTGCGGTACTTGCAAAAGCAAACCCTGCTCAATACCCTGCGCCAAAATTATTACTTGACTCATTACAAGCAGGTGCAAGCCTTCCACGTAATGAAGCACTTCAAGCTGAAGCGGCTGGTTTTGCAAAAGCAGCCATTACACCACAAGCAAATGCGTTAATTGGTCTATTCATCAATGACCAAGTGGTGAAGAAAACTTCGAAGAAATATGAAAAAGGTGCACACCCTGTAAACCAAGCGGCTGTATTGGGCGCGGGTATCATGGGTGGTGGTATTGCTTACCAAGCGGCAAGCAAAGGCACACCAATCATCATGAAAGACATTGGTAATCCGCAACTTGCTTTGGGTATGAAAGAAGCCAATGGCTTACTCACCAAACAAGTTGAACGTAAGAAGATGAAACCTGCTCAAATGGGTGAAACTCTTGCGCGCATCCGCCCTACTTTAAGCTATGACGAGTTTAAAGAAGTGGACATCGTGATTGAAGCAGTAACTGAAAATCCAAAAGTAAAAGGCATTGTACTTGCTGAAACTGAGAAGAATGTTCGTGACAACACGATCATTGCTTCAAATACTTCAACAATTTCAATCACACGTTTGGCTGAAAACCTACAACGTCCTGAAAACTTCGTGGGTATGCACTTCTTTAACCCAGTACACATGATGCCATTGGTAGAAGTGATCCGTGGTGAGAAGACTTCGGCTGAAGCGATTGCGACCACGGTTGTTCTTGCTCAGAAAATGGGTAAAACACCAATCGTTGTGAACGACTGCCCAGGTTTCCTTGTAAACCGCGTCTTGTTCCCTTACTTCGGTGCATTTGACCTTCTATTGAAAGACGGTGCTGACTTCCAACAAGTCGACAAAGTGATGGAAAAATTCGGCTGGCCTATGGGTCCTGCTTACCTAATCGACGTTGTTGGTATCGACACGGGCGTTCACGGTGCAGAAGTGATGGCTGAAGGTTTCCCTGACCGTATGAAGCCAGACTTCAAAGGTTCAATCGAAATCATGTACGAAAACAAACGTTTGGGTCAAAAGAACGACGTTGGTTTCTACAAATACGAACTTGACCGTAAAGGCAAAAAAGCCAAAGTGGTTGATCCAACTGCGTATGAGCTTGTTGCTACTGTGGCAACTGCAGAAAAACGCGAGTTTGATGCTCAAGAAATCATTGACCGTATGATGCTTGCTTTCTGTAACGAAACTGTTCGTTGCCTAGAAGACAACATCGTAGCGACTGCTTCTGAAGCAGACATGGCGATGATTATGGGTGTAGGTTTCCCTCCATTCCGTGGTGGTCCATGCCGTTACATCGACCAAACTGGTGTTGCTGAATACGTTGCACTTTGCGACAAATACGCACACTTAGGTAAGGCTTATGAAGCGCCACAAATGTTGCGTGACATGGCTGCTAACAACAAAAAATTCTACGGTTAAGGAGCGACGTGAATGGCTACTTTAAATCCACGTGACGTTGTGATTGTTGATGGCGTTCGTTCTGCCATGGGCAAATCACGTAACGGTATGTTCCGCAATGTTCGTGCCGACAGTTTATCTGCTGAATTAGTACGTGCACTTGTTGCTCGTAACCAGTTTGATACCAATGAAGTTGAAGACATCATTTGGGGCTGTGTAAACCAAACTTTAGAGCAAGGTATGAACATTGCTCGTAATATTGGTTTATTGGCTGACATTCCAAAAACTGCTGGCGGTCAAACAGTAAACCGTCTCTGTGGTTCTTCAATGCAAGCAATCCACACAGCTGCTGCACAGATTGCGACCAACCAAGGTGACATCTTCATCATCGGTGGTGTAGAGCATATGGGTCACGTAGGTATGATGCACGGCATCGACCTTAACCCTGAAGCATCTAAACACTATGCAAAAGCATCGAACATGATGGGCTTAACTGCTGAAATGTTAGGTCGTATGAACGGTATCTCTCGTGAAGAACAAGATGCTTTCGGTGTTGAATCTCACCGTCGTGCTTGGGCTGCAACACAAGAAGGTCGTTTCAAAAACGAAATCGTGGGTGTTGAAGGTCACGATGCTAATGGCTTCAAAGTCCTTTGCGACATCGATGAAGTCATTCGTCCTGATGCAAACCTTGAAGCATTCAAAGCATTGAAACCTGTTTTCGATCCTAAAGGTGGTTCAGTAACAGCAGCAACTTCTTCTGCTCTTTCTGACGGTGCATCTGCAATGTTGTTGATGTCAGCTGAACGTGCTGCATCTTTAGGTTTAAAACCTCGTGCTGTGATTCGCTCTATGGCGATTGCAGGTTGTGATGCTGCGATCATGGGTTACGGTCCAGTTCCAGCAACTCAAAAAGCGCTTAAACGTGCTGGTTTAACGATGGCGGATATCCAAACGATCGAATTAAACGAAGCATTTGCTGCTCAAGGCTTATCAGTCATGAAAGGCTTAGGCGTTTATGACAAACAAGACATCATCAACTTGAATGGTGGTGCGATTGCATTAGGTCACCCATTAGGCTGTTCTGGTGCTCGTATCACAACAACATTGTTGAACGTGATGGAACAACAAGATACTCAAATCGGTCTTGCGACCATGTGTATCGGTCTTGGTCAAGGTATCGCGACAATTATCGAACGTGTTTAATCGACACTGAGATAAAGAGAAAATCCCCGCTATATGCGGGGATTTTTATCTTATTCAATGATATAAGCTATGGTTGTCTAAAATCTTTTAAACCATTTTGAATTTGCTGCTGTAATAGCAAAATATCATTCAAATTGACTTTAATCGAACCATCACGAATGCCATCAATATTGTTTCGATTTATATTAAGTGGCTCTAATATTTTAAATACACCATTAGTTGGATCAGATGATTGAAAACCTGAGGCCACCGCTAGAATATACTCTTGTAACCCAGGTGAAACTTGAGATAAGCCTGACTGCACCTTTGGTTCAAATTCAACTGCACTGATATTCTCAGGAATTTCTGCATTCTGCATATCAGTATGAGTTTTATAAATACGATGCTGAAGTGCTTGACGTACTTTTTTATCTTCTTGAAATGGAGTGGGTCCTACAACTTCTTCACGTAATTCAGATTCAGCCATAATACGAATGGTTGGTAAAGTTTCAACCTCTTCGGCATGTACTGCTGAAAATCCAACCAAAGTAAATGCCATCATCAGCGCTGATCGTTTTAGAAAGTTCATCACTTGCTCCAAAAATCATTCACCATAAACATTGAATAAAAATAGCTATAAATTAAGCCTACAATAAAGTGATATTGAATTCTGTATCACTCTGATAAACGGTAAATAGGATTATTTTTTTGAACGTAAGATAAAATGAGCGAATCAAACAATGTGTCTGATCTTTGTAAAATGAATAGATAAAAGAGGAAAAAATCTCGCATAAGCTCGTTTTTTTGATTACTGTGCTCGAGTGAATTTATAAATATTGATTATTTTATATACTTTAAAAAGTGATTAGGAGAAATGGATGATTTCAACTCTAATTAAAATGACTACAGCAATATCGATTACAGGATTATGTTTAGCAGGTTGTGCAACCAAAACCCTTATTACCAAAGACAGTAAAGCTTATATTCGCACAACCAAGGTTACTTTGGTTGAAGATAGTGTCATTGCATTTGGAAGACCTGCTCAACAATCTGCAAATTTACCTAAAGATAGTCTCGTAATCGCAGGGCAAAAGAATAGCTATATCCTTACCCAAGGTGGATCTCAATTTGTGAGTTTAATCACAAAGCTCGACCCCAAAAATATTCAAATTACACGTGAGCTAAGCTTTTATTCTGAAAAAAATGATGGCAATTTTTCAGGCACACTCCCCCTTTCATATATAAAACTAAAAGAAGACTTGAGCAAAAAAGATTTAGAGTTTTTCATTGAGAATGGTGCGAGAGAATGTTCTTCTTCAAGTGATGAACGTATGCAAGCTCAACGCTTCTGTTTCGATATCAAACTCGCTGGTGTTGTTTATCCTACTGCAAATAATCTAAGCTCACTCAAAGCATTAAGTAAGCCTTACCAAATCTCTATCTATACCAATAAAGAAGAAAGTTATAAATCAAAATCAGGTATGAATCCTTTGGAAAAACTGGTATTGCTCCCTTTTGCCGTGGCGATTGATGTGGTGAGTCTACCTTTCCAAGCAGCAGAAAAGATCTTTGATTAAGCTTAAGCTCGAACTCAGTCATGCAATGATGTATACAAGGCATCATTGCATCACGAAATTATAATTCTTCATCTAATACTGCAACATTGTTTTGCTTAATTTTATCCATCTTCTGATTTAATCTGAGCACATCTTGATAAAGCGCATTAAACTTTTTGACTTGTGCTGTTTCCTTAAAAAGAATCTTGTTATCTTCTCTTTGCCAAGGATCAGTTTTTAACATATCAAACATCGCTTGTGCTTTCTCAATCACGTGTTGTTCAATCGGAAAAATGTCATGCGCCTTGTCTGTTTTCAGGTTATTTTGCAGTTTTTCTTGTAAAGATTTTCTCATTTCATGATGAATGGCGAGATTTTTTGCTTGTTCAAGTGAATCTGCCTGTATTTTCTGTCTCTTTATTCCATATTCAGTCGAGATTTTTCGCACATCCTGAAGCATCTTTTCAGTCTCACGATAACTTTTTTGACGGTCTAGATCTAAACGTTCGACATCTAGAAAAGTATCCCAATTTGCTGCTTTGAGTTGTCTTAAATAAGCGTTTCTTGCCTCAACATTTTGCATCCAATAACTAAGTAGAAACTCGGACATCAACTTATAATCACCAGATAAACGATCATCATGTACGTTGAGTTGTATAGGCTTGCTCCAATCCTGCGCTTGATCATAGAGCCCACGCATTTTTTCAGCCATAACAATTTCAAACATTTGTTCGGTATTGGCTGCATTTTGCTTTAAGCGATATTGATAGAAAAAGAATGTACCCAAACAAATCACGACGGCAGTTAAAAATAATAAAAAACGGCGCATATAGCCTCCAAGTATATTTATATTTTTTATGTTTTGACTTTAAGCTTAATCAGTCAAACATAGACTGTTAATTGATTTTTATTTCATTTTTCGTAACGGAGCATTACATTTTCATCGCTTTAAATTTCGTACTTTCGCCCCTATTATCAAATCAACTGAAATTGTAGAGATATGCCATGCGCGTAGATATTTGGTCAGATGTCGTTTGCCCTTTTTGTTATATTGGGAAAAAGCGTCTTGAACATGTTGCTGAACAAGCAGGAATTGAGCTTGATATTCATTGGCATAGCTTTGAACTCGATCCAGATGCACCTGCCAAACATGAGACTTCGAATACGGAACGCTTAGCAAAGAAATATGGGCGTAGCTTTGCTGACATGGAAGAAATGGAACGTAATGTTGCGGCTATGGCAGCGACTGAAGGCATTGATTTTCAATGGCAAAAAGCCAATTCAGGCAACAGCTTTAATGCACACCGTATTATCCATTTGGCTCAAAGCAAAGGTTTGGGTAACGAAGCAAAAGAAGCTTTTTTTCATGCTTATATGACTGAAGGTCTTGCAATTGGTGAACGTGAAGTGGTTGAAGAAATCGCTTCACGGATTGGTTTGGATCATGCTGAAGTCGAGTATGTATTGAATTCAGATGAACTGGCAGATTTTGTTCGCCATGATGAAAAAATTGCACATGAGCAATTAAATGTAACGGGTGTACCCTTTTTTGTTTTTGATCAAAAACTAGCACTTTCAGGCGCACAACCGCGTGAAATTTTCTTACAGGCATTACAACAAGCTCAATCCGCTTCTACAGAAGAAGTTCAGCAAACAGATGCGGCTCAATGTAGCGATGATCAATGCGAAATTAAGCCCTAACAAGCTAGCTAAAATACAAGCTTCAGCAACTGTCTGAAGCTTGTGTGCAGCGAACTATTCAAACTAGATGTGATGGTTACGTCACCTATTATCTTAAAAAGCATACCGT
This sequence comes from Acinetobacter sp. WCHA45, assembly GCF_002165255.2. Classification (NCBI taxonomy): domain Bacteria; kingdom Pseudomonadati; phylum Pseudomonadota; class Gammaproteobacteria; order Moraxellales; family Moraxellaceae; genus Acinetobacter; species Acinetobacter sp. WCHA45. Next base: position 2,537,540 of record NZ_CP028561.1, read on the forward strand.
TTATCTCTAGTGGTAAATTCTGTAACAAACTAAGTATTTTATTGATCAACTTTTAACTAAAAAAAATGTGATTAAAATCACACTAAAGCGATAGATTTATAGATATACTTCCCCAGTGCGATCTATTTATCCGATTTATTGTTTTAAAATGTTGATACTTTGAAAGCCAAAACATGATCAAAATCTCTATTTGGAATAACTAAATGAGATTTTTTACTAACTTGCAGTCTATAGATTTTGCATATTTTTCTTCTATAATCGTCATAAAGTGACATTCTTTTGTTATGAAAATTCAAGAGTTACAAGCCCTGATAAATGGTCAGATTCAACCCGAACAAATATGTATTGAGCAACTTGTAGCCTTGGCTAGACAGCATAATTTGACGAATACATCTGAATACAAACTGTTAGATGATGCTGTGAATATTGTACTTATTCATTATTTAAAACAGGCTCAAGCCTATCTCTAAGGAAACTATCAATGGACGTATTAGAGAAAGCATTATTGGTTGATGAGCTCAAACATCTGATTGTTGGGCTAAACAACGATAAAAACTCACTTTTTGAGATCGCAAAATCAAAGCAACGTATTAAGGATATTTGTGCTTCTTGTGACGATCCATTGTTTCAAGAACAACTCACTCCATTTAAAGAATTTATTCAACAAGAAGAATTTTCGGCTGAAGAATTAGAAAGCTTTGGGTATGCACTCACTTATCGCGGAACATTTAAATTTATGGGGCATGTTGAACATGCTTTATTTGCATCAGGCGACATGGGATGGGCAGCTTTACGTCAGTCACAGCATTGGCAAATTTGGGTTATTCGTCCTGCATTGTCTTTTATAAAGAGCCCTTGGTTTACATCTACTCGACAAGCACTTGAATGGATTCAAACGAGTACAAGTGATTATATAAAAACAGATGATGAACTCAAAAGTCTTATTCCTGTTTTAGAGCCAATTCATCAAACTTCAACAAATTTATCATTAGATTCAAATCAGACAATTCACAAGGACAGATTATCTGCTATGAGAGAAGAAACTGCGAATTTTGAAGCACAACTCGAAGCAATTATTCAGGAAAGAATTCAATCTGTACCCAATACTCCAACACCAAGTATTCCAACGGTCGCAAAGCCTAAACCAAGTTTTAGACAAAATGTGCGTCCTGTTGCAAATCTAAATAAAGCGAAACCTGTTGCACTAAAAGATTTTAATTTAGATGGACTCGTATGTCGCTTAGAGCGTATCGATCCTAAAACATTTCCATCTTTATATCGTGTAGAGCTACACGATGAGATTAATCAAAATATTAAAATTGATTGGTTATATTTAAAAGCTGAGAATGACGTTCAACCTGTTTGGGAAACAGCTCAAATCTTTGTTGCTGAACAGCTTTATGCTCAAGGACAGTTTTCACATTATGTCGTCCTTATTGGTACTCATAGTGTCGAATATGCTGCAACAATCTTACAAGCTTATACAGACAAACGTCATACTCAAACAAGCTCGATTCATCAAACAGACTGGGTTATTTTTAAACAACATTACCACCAACATGAAACACTATTTAATGAATGCATCATGAATGGTCATACAGTTTGGCAACGTGATGAAGATGCTTATCCATATATTCCAGCATCATTTATCAATACACAGAAGTTCATTCCTTTTGATGAAACAGCGGCTAATTTCCTTACACCAATTATTCTGTTAAAAGAACGTCAAAAAATTCGTGTGATACATGGCTTAGAACGCATCAAACTTTCCTCTGAAGACCAAGCCTATCCATTCTTATTACTTGATCGTACAAATGGCTATACATGGCAATTGATTCGACAAGTGATTAGTAGTTTAGCTCAACCGATCTCAGTCCACGCCTTGTATGATGCTTTAGCTAAGGCGGACGTTTCAGCATAACAAAAATCTATCACAAGATTTATATAGCCACATTCATCTCAGAATGTGGCTTATTTTTTTAAAGTTTATTTGTATAGCTCTCTGATAAATTGCTGTTTTTTGTGTCTAAATATTGATTTTAATAACGAAATAATAAAGAGTGAAAAGAAGAACAATATATAAGCTTAAATTATGAATACTTTTTTAAAAACGGTCCCTATCGCCCTTGTTCCAACACTTTTGGCTCTTCCATTCGGCGTAATAACTCAAGCCACTTACGCCACTGAAGAAACATCCGTTCAGGGTGAACAAGCTCATGCATCAGAGTCGGCAAATCTATTAAGTTATATACCTAAATGGGTCGATGCTACACCCACTATACTTCCTGAACAATCTGATCAACCTATCGTTCCACCAACTTCAGAAACCGAAGATAGAACATGGATTGATCGCAAACAAAAAGATATTCGGAATTGGGCAGACCGAACTTCTGTCAAAATTGATGATTGGTTTGGAGATGTAGATCCAGAAAAGCCTGCTTCAGCTACCATTCGGGTCTTGGTTGATAATTATTGGAATAAATATGATCAATATGAGGTTAAACCTCGTATTCGTGGAAAAATCAAACTACCAACTTTAGAAAAAAAGTTCAGTGTGGTTTTTGGTGATGACTCGCTTGATGATGAGTTTGACAACAATGTTGCCAATACCAACACTCAACCGAATCAAGATCCTGATAAAAAATTTGATTCAAAACAAACTAGAGACAGTAATGGATCAATCGCATTACGTTGGTCAAATTTCTCCAAACGACTACCATTTGATACCGATGCAGATATCGGTATTCGCTCTGGTGATGATGTTTATTTACGTTTGAGAGCAAAAAAATATTGGGATTTAGATCATGACTTTAATTTCAATGCTGAACAAATCTATCGCTATGGCAGTAAAAGTGAAAACTATCTTCGAACAAATTTAGAACTGATTCACGCACGCCCAAACCAACCTTTTTTATCAAATCAGCTCAGTTTGACCTATGCTGATACACAAGATGATGATTTAAGATGGGACAACCGTACATTCCGCCAACACCAATTTTTCGCACACAATAGTTTTAAGTACGGTATTTACACGGGTGGCTATTACGATAACAACGATTTACGTCTAAATAGTTGGGGACCTTTTGTATCTTGGCGACAACCTCTGTGGCGTGAATGGTTTTATGTGCAGGGCGATCTGAACTATTTCAATGACCACCGCGAAGACCGTAGTCATTATGTCAGCACGTTCATTCGTCTTGAAACGTTGTTCTGATGAAAATATCAGCACAACTGTGGATAGCTTTAATGTTATCCATAAAAACAAAAACCTCTGACGAATCAGAGGTTTTTATTATTTAATGGCTCACTTATTTCAATAACAGGCTATTGATACGTTTTACATAAGCCGCAGGGTCTTCTGGCAGGCCACCCTCAGCAATTACCGCCTGATCAAAAATCACGTTGGCAAGGTCATCAAACTGCGCTGAGCTTTCCAGTTTTTTCACCAATGGATGTTCAGGGTTAATTTCCAGCGTTGGCTTGCTTTCAGGAACAGCCTGACCTGCCTGTTTCAGCATACGGATCAACTGTGGAGAAAGCTCACCCTCACTGGTGACCAAACATGCTGGTGAATCCACCAAACGTGTCGTTACTCGCACTTCTTTGGTTTTGTCTTTCAATGAGCTGCTTAAACGCTCCACCACAGGTTTAAATTGTTCAGCGGCTTCCTCAAGCGCCTTTTTCTCATCCGCATCCTGTAGATCACCAAGATCAACTGCACCTTTAGACACGTTCTGTAATGGCGTACCATCAAACTCAAAGACAAAATTCATTGCCCACTCATCAACACGATCTGCCATGAGTAAAACTTCAATGCCTTTCTTCTTGAATACTTCAAGTTGTGGTGAGTTTTTCGCAGCCGTTAAATTATCCGCAGTCACGTAATAAATCGCTTTCTGCCCTTCTTTCATACGTGACTTATAATCAGCAAAAGAAGTACTGATCTCATCATGATTTGAAGTTGCATAACGCAATAACTTCAAGATACGCTCACGATTACCCGTGTCTTCACCTAAACCTTCTTTTAATACCGAACCAAACTCAGTGTAGAAAGCTTTAAATTTCTCTTGGTCTTTTTCATCTTCCGACTTTGCTAAACCATCCAATAAAGTCAAGACACGACGCGCATTGCCTTCACGAATGGTTTTCACATCACGGCTTTCTTGAAGTAATTCACGGCTGACATTTAATGGTAAATCAGCACTATCGACCACGCCTTGTACAAAACGTAAATAGTTTGGAATGAGGTTGTCTGCTTCATCCAAAATGAATACACGCTTCACATACAATTTGATGCCCGCTTTTGCTTCACGTGTAAACAGATCTTGTTTAGCCTGACTTGGGATATACAGCAACTGAGTATATTCAGTGCTACCTTCCACGCGGTTATGCGCCCATGCCAAAGGCTCTGCGAAATCGTGGCTCAGATTTTTATAAAAGTCGATGTATTGCTCATCAGTGATTTCGCTCTTACTACGTGTCCATAATGCGCTAGCAGAGTTAATGGCTTCCCATTCATCCGTCTTCACCATCTGACCGCCTTTAGGCTCTTCACCTTCAGCGACTTCCTCTTCTTGCCAGATTTCTTTTTGCATTTCGATTGGCAAGCTGATGTGATCTGAATACTTATTGATGATTTGTTTAACTTTCCACGACTCTAAATAGTCGAGTGCATCATCACGTAAATGCAAGATGATATCGGTACCACGGCTTGCTTTCTCAATTGTTTGAACTTCGAACTCGCCCGTTCCACCACTGATCCAACGCACACCTTCGGCAGCATCCAGACCTGCACGGCGCGACTCCACCGTGATTTTATCGGCAACAATAAAGCCAGAATAAAAACCAACACCAAATTGACCAATTAACTGTGCATCTGCTTTCTGATCACCACTTAACTTGGACATAAAATCTTTAGTGCCCGATTTTGCAATCGTACCAAGATTCTCTATCGCCTCTTGTTGGCTCAAACCAATACCATTATCGGAAATAGTTAAAGTTTTATTCTCTTTATCCAAGCTCACACGAACATGCAAGTTGGCATCATTTTCATAATATTCAGGGTGATTAATTCCTTCAAAACGCAGCTTATCGCAGGCATCCGATGCATTGGAAATCAGTTCACGCAGGAAAATTTCAGGATTGGAATACAGGGAATGCGTCACCAAATGTAATAACTGAGCAACTTCAGCTTGGAAACTATAATTTTTTGAGGCTTGTTCACTCATAAATCACTCCTTATCTTGAGGCTTATATATTTGGAATGATTTATGAATGGTGCATATCTTGAATATTTCAATCCTTGTGTTTTATTTTTTCAGTTAAAAAATGCACAAAAGAACAATTAGAATGGTCCTTGGCTCAATATACGTGTTTGTAGAAGTTGATCCAATTGCTGTTGTCTTTGTGCATATGCACGACGAAGACAAGAGGTATTTGCTGCACATGAATTACGCTGTTTCAACCATTGGAATTGCTTATCTTTTTCTGCATCACGTCCTCCCATAGGTAGTGCGTGCAAAATAATCTGGTAAGTTGTTGCCAGTTTTACATCCGCATCATTTAAACCACGATCATTACAAATCTGTTGTTCCGATTTCAATTTTGCAGCTTTGCATGAGAAACTGGCGGCATGGGTTTGAGATAAAATGAGTAATGACATAAGAAATAATGCTGAGCTTAATAATTTTTTCATCACCGATCACAACTTATTAAAAACTAGTTCTTAGCTTACCGCACGCTCTTTTTAGGCTTGTATCTGTTTTATATTACGATTGTAAAATAAAAAACCTCACGATTTGTGAGGTTTCTTTAAATCTAAATCGTCTTAGAACTTATAGCTATAGCCCAAAGTATAGACCATTGGATTTAGGTCTAAATCAAACTTCGTACCATTAACCAACTTCACTTCAGGGCTAAGATCTGCATATCGAACATCCATATATACACCCCAGTTTTTAGCGTCAGCAGGTTGGAAATTAAAACCTAACTGACCAGCAAAACCATAAGTATTTTTCACGTCATCAACTAAGCCCTTTTCGTGCCATGCAATGAAGGCTGTACCACCAACACCAATATATGGAGTAAATCGAGTTGAATTCTTAAAGTTATATTTTGCTGTGATTGTCGGTGGTAATTGACGAACACTTGCAACTTTCTCACCATTTAATAGAACATCGTGATTAATTGGGTTAGCAAGCAAAACCTCAGCTGAAAAAGGCGTATCACCAAAGAAATATTCTACTGAAGGTGTAAATGCGAATTCATGATCACCTTTAACTACAACACCTGGAGCTAATGTTGTATCTGCAGTTGGCGCAATAACACTACCACCGACCTTAACCTGAAAACCACCTGCAAACGCAGTTGATGATAACCCCAATAATGTAATAACTAATAATTTTTTTAGCATTTAAAAAAACCTCTTTAATCAAAATTTCAACCTATATTTAATAATAATCATGTCTTTTTATTTTATGCAATACATATTAATTCCGACCAATTTAATTATTTTTACAAATATCTGATTAACAACAATATAAATTTGTAAAGATATGTAATTATTTATAAATCAAACTAATTTACTATGATTAACCAATTGAAAACCAAGTGTTTTTATCAGAATTAACCAGCTTAAATATATATTTAAAATAAATCTTTTAAAGTATAAACTAAATAAATTTAGTTTTATTACAAAATAGAATGAGAACTTAATATAATAAACAGGAATAAAAAGACAAAAAATTTCACTTTATTTCTTCTATGATAAATAAATAGAAACTATTCATATCAAGGTGGTTTAAAATAAATATAGTTATTATTTAATAAGCATAATTATTATATTTAATATAAATGATATTTTATTATTTCTTAATATAAAAAATGGTTCCTTATGGAACCATTCTCTATTCATTATAAAACCATTGCTGCGATCCAGCCAAAAATAAGTAGCGGGATATTAAAATGTATAAATGTTGGCACTACAGTATCCCAAATATGATCATGTTGACCATCTACACCTAGTCCTGCTGTAGGTCCTAATGTTGAATCTGAGGCAGGCGAACCTGCATCACCTAATGCAGCAGCAGTACCAATCAATGCAATTGTCGCCAAAGGTGAGAATCCAAATTGTACGCAGAGTGGCACATAAATCACCGCCAGCACAGGCACACTTGAGAAAGATGAACCAATACCGATCGTGACAAACAAGCCAATAAATAGCATCAAGAACGCAGCTAAAGCATGATTATCACCAATGATATGTACAACGCCATTCACTAGATGAGCAATGTCGCCTGTATGCGTCATGACTGAAGCAAAACCTGCCGCGGAAATCATGATAAAACCAACTAAGGCCATCATTCGCATCCCTTGCACAAACACATCATCAGCTTCTTGCCATTTAAAGATGCCAGAAGCGGATAACACAGCAAAACCAACAAGGCCACCTAAAATCATCGAACCTGAATACAACTGCGCAACTAAGGTTAAACCGATTGCAAGTAACGCCATAAGCATGGTTTTTTTGGAAATATAAGGTACATTTTCAGCTTCATGCTTCAACTCTTCAGCATCCGCCTTGAGGTCATATTCAGCTTGTGTTGTTGCTCGTAGTGGTTTATCCAAATCAATGCTTGTAACGGGTGAAATTGATCGATCAACATATTCACGGGGCTTACGATAACTAATAAACACAGCGACTAAAGTACCTAAAACCATACCCAAAACAGGTATCGCCATGCCAATAGGCATCATGCTACGTTCTACATGCAAACCATATGCAGCCCCAATTTTATTGATATTCCCCATCAAAATTTGTTCAAGGAAAATGGCACCAAAGCCCACAGGTAAGAAGATATATGTTCCAACTAAACCCAACGTCAGTACACATGCTGCCGCACGTCGATCAAGCTTGAGGTGATTCATCACTTTTAACAATGGCGGAACCAATACAGGAATAAAAGCAATATGAACTGGGATTAGATTTTGAGAGAAAATTGCAGCGATGAGTAAAATCGTTAATAAAAGATATTTCACTTTTTTTTCTTGATTTTTACTGGCTTCCATTCCTAATAAACCAATCAGTTTATGTGCAAGTAAATCTGGTAAACCAGATTTAGATAATGCTAAGGCAAAAGCACCTAGAACAGCATAAGCCAAAGCGACTTCAGCACCATCTCCCAGTCCTGCATTAAAAGCTTCTACAGTTTGAGAAAGGCTCAGTCCAGCAACCAAACCACCAATAATGGCTGATATGACCAAAGTGAGAACAACAGAAACGCGTGCCAGTGACAAAATAAACATCACGGCAATCGCAATTACGACAGCATTCATGGACAAAATTTAGGAGCAAAAAGAAAGGCGACATTCTAGCAGATTCATTGTATAGAAGATGAAAATGTCGCCAAATTGCAATCTGTTTTAAGTGATTTTTATTTTGATTAATCCGCTAAAGCCTTAAACAGTCTGGCGTTTTACAAAATGACGGATTAGTTCAGCAATTTTGGTTGGCTTACTTAGAACTGCCCAGTGGTTGGCATCAAGTTCAACATATTCCAAGTTTTCAACCCATTTTGGCATTGATTCCGTAATGTACTCAGGGCTAACAAATGCATCGCGTTTTAATACAATCGCCTGTACAGGACATTGAGCATAGCGTTGGCGTGGTTGAGCCAGTGAAGGAATAAAGTTAGCACGATACAAATTAATACCGTATTTACCATCTGACACAATATTTGCATTTAATGGCAAATTTTGTTTTTTCTCTAAGCCACTTAAAATCTTACCCCACTTTTCTGGACTAAAGAAAGTCCATACGGTTGGAGCAACTAATGGCAAATGGAAAGCACCAATATACCAAGATTTAGTCAGCATTTTCAGTACATTACTTGGTGCAGATTTAAACTTTTCACGCAAATATAAAGAAGCATGATCCAAGCAAGGGCCTGAGATTGTTGTATAAGATAGTAAACGACCTTTTAACTTAGGTTCAGTTACTGATTCCCAAGACTGTAAAGAACCCCAGTCATGCGCTGCCATGTGGAAATTGCGGTTGGGTAACACTTGATCAACGACTTCTTGTAAATCCAAAGATAAACGCGGTAATCGATAGTCTTTAATACGCTTTGGAATTGATGACAAACCTGCACCACGAACATCGTAAGTAACGACATAATAGTCATCAACCAATTGCTCAATAATCGGCTCCCATACTTCTTGATTATCGGGATAACCATGTACTAACACCAATGGTGTTTTCTTTTCATCACCCCATATTTTGACACAGAGGCTTTGTTGGTCAGAAGTGGTTACTGTTTTTACTTGTGCTTGCATAATTTTTTCCCATTTTGTTTTCTATCGGCTTGGTTATAAAACAGCCATTGCCAGCGATGCACTAAAAATGATACTTATGGAGTATGAATAGCGTTGCAAGAAAAAAAATTGACCATGAAAGACTTTTTCAAAAAAATTCGAACCATTCCAGCGATTTCTAAATTTATGCTGAATCATTATTCCCCTTATCGCGGGGCAGGAATCACAATTGAAACCATTGATATGGACAATTACCACATCCGTGTCAAAATGCCGCTCACCCGAAAAAACCGTAACATTGTTGGGACACATTTTGGTGGAAGTTTATACTCAATGGTTGACCCATTTTATATGCTGATGCTCATGCATCATTTAGGCCATAAATATATTGTGTGGGATAAAAGTGCCTCGATTAATTTCCTGTCACCAGGTCGCAGCACCGTCTATGCCGATATACAGCTCAGTGCCACTGAAATTGCGGAAATTAAGCAATTGGCTGAAAATCATGAACCTTTACTTCGATCATATACTTTAAATATTGTGGATGAAGCTGGTACTCGGATCGCAGAAGTCGAGAAAACCTTATACATTCGTAGAAAAAAGGCTAAAGCTACTACTTAATCTATATAGCTAGATAAAAAATGCCTGAGAGGAATCACAGGCATTTTTTATTACGAAATTAGAAATTATTTCTTTTCTTGGATGGCAGCACCTGCACCACCACCGATCGCACCACCAATTGCGGCACCAGAATCACCACCTAATAACGCTTTACCTACAACTGAACCAATACCTGCTCCAATAGCACTACTTGTAGTCGTACGGCTACTACCACCTTGGGTATTTGCCCCTACACCAGCACCAGCTGCTGCACCTACACCCGCACCTAGACCACCACCAACATGGTTACCAACACCACCACCTACTGCACCACCTAAGGCTGCTGCACCTATACGCTGGTCTGATGCGCTCATATTTTGACAACCTGTAAACATAACCGTTGATATGACTAAAGCAGAAACAACACCAATCGTTTTTTTCATGACGGATACTCTCCTGTTCTGTATGTTAAAAATAATAATCTTCTTTTATGTGGACTTTGATCATGTTATGTAATTTGAGTTAGCTAATGCTTTAATATTTGTAAATTTAAACTCAATTTTAAACCAATAAAAAAAGCACCCGAAGGTGCTTTTTTTGAATCAACTCATAATTAGAATTGATCTGAATTTAACGCTTGGCTAAACGCTTGATCAACTTCACTGAAATCATTGTGAAGTTCAAACTCAGCAGCTTCCGCTTCTTGACGACGACGTTCTAGGTGATACGCAAGACCTGTACCAGCAGGAATCAAACGACCAACAACAACGTTTTCTTTCAAGCCACGTAAATCATCTTCTTTACCTGTTACAGCCGCTTCAGTTAACACACGTGTTGTTTCCTGGAACGATGCAGCAGAGATGAACGAGTCAGTAGAAAGCGACGCTTTGGTAATACCCATCAATTGACGTTCAAACTTCGCAGGGAACTTGTTCTGAGCCAAGACAGCTTGGTTCTCTTGAACAACACGGATGTAATCCACTTGTTCGCCTTTAATAAAGCTTGTATCGCCACCATCAGTGATTTCAACTTTACGCAACATTTGACGTACGACGACTTCAATGTGCTTATCGTTGATTTTTACACCTTGGAGACGGTAAACGTCTTGAACTTCGTTCACGATGTAGTTTGTTAAAGCAACTTCGCCTTTCAAACGTAAGATGTCATGTGGGTTTTGTGGACCATCAGAAATGGTTTCACCACGGTTCACATGCTCACCCTCGAACACGTTGATTTGACGCCATTTAGGAATCAACTCTTCGTAGATCTCTGAACCATCATCAGGTGTGATCACTAAACGGTTCTTACCTTTGGTCTCTTTACCAAAGCTTACGATACCAGACACTTCTGCCAAAATCGCATGCTCTTTTGGTTTACGTGCTTCAAACAAGTCTGCAACGCGTGGAAGACCACCGGTAATATCACGAGTACGCGAAGATTCTTGTGGTACACGACCGATTACATCACCCACACCAATCGTTTCGCCATCACGGACAGTCACGATTGTATTTTGTGGCAAGAAGTAGAACTGTTCGCCGCCATCTGTTGTATCCAACACGATCGCAGGACGTAAATCTTTACCAGACGCAGGACGTGCTGTTACTGGCAAGATTTCAACAGTCGTCATACCTGTTGCATCATCAGTCTTAGAGGTTGCAGTTACACCATCAGCGATTTGGCTGAAACGTGCTTTACCCGCAACTTCTGTAACAAGTGGATGTGTATGTGGATCCCAAGTCGCTACGATACCGCCAGCTTCTACAGTCTCACCATCTTTCAACAAGATGCTGGCACCGTAAGGAAGTTTATAACGCTCACGCTCACGACCTAAGTCATCCGCAATACCAATTTCACCTGAACGAGAAACTGACACTAAGTGACCTTTGGCATGTTGTACAGTTTTCACATTGTGGAAACGTACAGTACCTTTGTTACGTACTTGAACGCTGTTCGCAGCAGAAGTTCGGCTCGCAGCACCACCAACGTGGAACGTACGCATCGTTAACTGTGTACCAGGTTCACCAATTGACTGAGCAGCCATTACACCGACTGATTCACCTGGATTCACCAAGTGACCACGTGCAAGGTCACGACCATAACAACGAGCACACACACCGAATGTAGATTCACATGCAATTACTGAGCGTACTTTAACTTCATCGACACCCGCTTCTTCAAGCTGAGCTGCGATTTTCTCGTCAATAAGTGTACCGCGAGGTAATACAACTTCGTCATCAGATGCACGACGTACATCTTCAGCCGTTACACGACCTAATACGCGGTCACGTAATGGCTCGATGACATCACCACCTTGAATGAATGGAGTCATCACTAAACCACCCGCTGTACCACAGTCAGGTTCAGTAATTACTAAGTCTTGTGCTACGTCTACTAGACGACGAGTCAAGTAACCAGAGTTTGCTGTTTTTAAAGCTGTATCGGCCAAACCTTTACGCGCACCGTGTGTTGAAATGAAGTACTGAAGTACTGTCAAGCCTTCACGGAAGTTTGCTTTAATCGGTGTCTCAATGATCGAGCCATCTGGCTTCGCCATCAAACCACGCATACCCGCTAACTGACGAATCTGAGCTGCCGAACCACGGGCACCCGAGTCAGACATCATGTAGATACTGTTGAATGATTTCTGCTTCTCATCTTCACCTTGCTTGTTTTTCACAAGGGTATAAGACAGGTTATCCATCATTGCTTTCGCAACCTGGTCATTGGTACGCGCCCAAATATCGACCACTTTGTTATAGCGCTCACCCGCAGTTACGAAACCTTGCTCAAACTGTTGTTCGATTTCACGAACTTCTGTTTCAGCTTTGTCAATAATGACTTGTTTCGTTGGTGGGATCAACATGTCTTCCATACCAACAGATACACCTGAACGCGTCGCTTGACGGAAGCCCAAATACATCAATTGGTCAGCGAAGATAACAGTATCTTTCAAACCAAGTTTACGGTAGCAAGAGTTGATTAACTTAGAGATGTTCTTTTTAGTCATCTCAAGGTTGATCATATCAAAGCTTAAACCTTGTGGAACAACTTCCCAAAGTAAGCAACGACCTGGTGTTGTATCAACGATAATCGTTTGCTGTTCACGTTCACCATTTTCATTGATCACAGTTTGGTGTACACGTACTTTTACACGTGCGTGAATCGCTACTTTACCCGTTGCCAATGCGCGGTTTACTTCGTGAGTATCCGCAAACACCATGCCTTCACCCTTGGCATTTACTGCATCACGTGTGATGTAGTAAAGACCCAATACAACGTCCTGAGAAGGAACGATGATTGGCTCACCGTTGGCTGGCGACAAGATGTTGTTTGTTGACATCATCAATGCACGAGCTTCAAGCTGCGCTTCCAATGTCAATGGAACGTGTACCGCCATTTGGTCACCATCGAAGTCGGCGTTAAACGCAGCACATACGAGTGGGTGAAGACGGATCGCCTTACCTTCAATCAGAATCGGTTCAAATGCTTGAAGACCTAAACGGTGAAGTGTTGGCGCACGGTTCAACATTACTGGATGTTGACGAATTACAGAAGCAAGAACGTCCCAAACTTCTGGAGTCTCACGCTCAACCATTTTCTTCGCAGCTTTAATGGTTGTTGCTTGACCAGATGCTTGTAGTTTCGCGAAGATAAATGGTTTGAATAATTCAAGCGCCATTTTCTTCGGAAGACCACATTGGTGAAGGCGTAAAGTAGGACCTACGGTAATTACCGAACGACCAGAATAGTCAACACGTTTACCAAGTAAGTTTTGACGGAAACGACCTTGTTTACCTTTGATCATATCAGCCAAAGATTTCAATGGACGTTTGTTCGAACCTGTAATCGCACGACCACGACGACCGTTATCAAGCAATGCATCAACAGACTCTTGTAACATACGTTTTTCGTTACGTACGATAATGTCTGGTGCAGCAAGATCAAGAAGACGTTTCAAACGGTTGTTACGGTTGATCACACGACGATATAGATCGTTTAAGTCTGAAGTCGCGAAACGACCACCTTCAAGTGGTACAAGCGGACGTAAGTCTGGTGGAAGTACTGGAAGTACATTCATCACCATCCATTCAGGCTTATTGTTTGATTCTTTGAATGCTTCCATCAACTTCAAACGTTTAGACGCTTTTTTAAGTTTCGTCTCTGAAGTCGTTTGTGGAATCTCTTCACGTAAACGAGCAATTTCAGCTTCAAGATCGATGTCTTTCAACAAGTCTTGAACAGCTTCTGCACCCATTTTCGCTGTGAATTCATCACCGTGCTCTTCAAGTGCATTGTAGTATTCTTCATCCGTTAAAAGTTGATACTTTTCAAACGGAGTCATACCAGGATCAGTAACGACATAAGATTCGAAATATAATACGCGCTCGATATCACGTAATGTCATATCAAGAAGTAAACCAATACGGCTCGGTAATGATTTCAAGAACCAAATGTGTGCAACTGGAGAAGCAAGTTCAATGTGACCCATACGTTCACGACGAACTTTAGCAGTCGTTACTTCAACGCCACATTTTTCACAAATGACGCCTTTATATTTCATACGCTTGTATTTACCACACAAGCATTCGTAATCTTTTACTGGACCAAAGATTTTGGCACAGAACAAACCGTCACGTTCAGGTTTAAAAGTACGGTAGTTAATGGTTTCAGGCTTTTTAACTTCACCGTGAGACCATGACTTAATCATCTCTGGTGACGCAAGACCAATACGGATACGGTCAAATTCAATCGGTGCATGACCTTCTGAATCCGTTTTCTTACGCATGATATCGAGCAAGTCTTTCAATTTTTTTCTCCGTGTGTCGGGGAGCTACGCTCTCCCGACTGGGTCACAAATATTGTTTTTACTGAAATTTGGAATCTCCCCTAACCCCTCTTTAACAAAGAGGAGAACTTCCCCCTTTAATAAAGGGGGATCGAGGGGGATTTAGTCACCATTTTTCAGTTCAATGTTGATACCTAAAGAACGGATCTCTTTGGTCAATACGTTGAACGATTCAGGCATACCCGGATCCATATAATGGTTTCCATCTACAATATTCTTATAGATGCGTGTACGACCTTCGACGTCATCCGACTTCACTGTAAGCATTTCTTGGAGCGTATATGCAGCACCGTATGCTTCAAGTGCCCAGACTTCCATCTCACCGAAACGCTGACCACCGAATTGTGCTTTACCACCAAGCGGCTGTTGGGTAACAAGTGAGTAAGAACCTGTTGAACGCGCATGCATCTTGTCATCAACCAAGTGGTTCAATTTGAGCATGTACATGTAACCTACAGTTACAGGACGGTCAAACTGTTCACCTGTACGACCATCAAACAATACTGTTTGACCTGTACGCGAAATGTCTGCCAATTCAAGTAAGTCTTTGATCTGACTTTCTTCAGCACCATCAAATACAGGGGTCGCTAATGGAACACCAGCACGCAAGTTACCTGAAAGCGCCAAGATTTCTGCGTCAGTCAAGCTATCAAGCTCTTCCTGCTCACCACCAACCTTGTTATAAATCTTGTCTAAGAATTCACGCAGTTCAATCACTGTACGTTGTTCTTTCAACATTTTTTCGATCTTATCGCCAAGACCTTTCGCCGCCATACCCAAGTGTGTTTCAAGAATCTGACCCACGTTCATACGTGACGGTACACCTAATGGGTTCAATACGATGTCGACTGGTACACCATTCGCATCATGTGGCATGTCTTCAACTGGTAAGATGTTTGATACAACACCCTTGTTACCGTGACGACCCGCCATCTTATCACCAGGCTGGATACGACGTTTAACTGCAAGGTAAACCTTAACAACTTTCAATACGCCAGTTGTTAATTCATCACCTGTAGAAAGTTTACGCTTCTTCTCCGCAAACTTCTCGTCAATCTCGTAACTCTTCTCTTTCAAGAACACTTGAATTTGAGTTAAGCGTTCAGCAATTGCTTCGTCATTTGGCTGAATTTCAAGTAGATCAACCAGCTCTAAACCAGACAATACGTCTTCAGAAAGTTTATCACCACGTTTGGTTGTACCACCACCGTTAGATTCCTGACCTTTCAACAAACGAACAATACGTTCACGTGCTGCTTCTTCGAAGATTTTATATTCTTCTTTCAAGTCTTTACGGTATGCGTCAAGTTGAGCTTTCTCAATTGCTTGAGCACGTTCATCTTTTTCCAAACCATCACGTGTGAAGACTTGAACGTCAATCACTGTACCTTTGGTACCAGACGGAACACGTAAAGACGAGTCTTTTACGTCAGCCGCTTTTTCACCAAAGATTGCGCGAAGTAATTTTTCTTCAGGTGTTAACTGAGTTTCACCTTTAGGTGTTACCTTACCAACAAGGATGTCACCTGCAGTCACTTCAGCACCGATATAAACAATACCTGACTCATCCAATTTAGACAGCGCAGCTTCACCAACGTTAGGAATATCAGCAGTAATTTCTTCTGCACCTAACTTAGTATCACGTGCGACACATGACAATTCTTGAATGTGAATTGACGTTAAACGGTCTTCTTGAAGTACACGCTCAGAAAGTAAGATCGAGTCTTCGTAGTTATAACCATTCCATGTCATGAACGCGACACGCATGTTTTGACCAAGCGCAAGTTCACCCATGTCAGTCGATGGACCGTCAGCCAAGATGTCACCACGAGCAACTTTGTCGCCTAATTTCACGATGACATTTTGGTTAATACATGTATTCTGGTTTGAACGTGTATATTTGATCAGGTTGTAGATATCTACACCTGCTTCACCCGCGATCATTTCATCTTCGTTGACACGAATTACGATACGAGATGCATCAACATATTCAATCGCACCGCCACGGTTTGCGATCACACACACACCTGAATCACGTGCTACGTTTGCTTCCATACCTGTACCAACAAGCGGTTTGTCAGCACGCAATGTAGGAACAGCTTGACGTTGCATGTTCGAACCCATCAAGGCACGGTTCGCGTCATCGTGTTCAAGGAATGGGATCAATGATGCCGCAACTGAAACAACCTGCTGTGCAGAAACGTCCATATGTGTGACACGCTCAGGCGACATACGTACGAATTCACCTTGATGACGGACAGAAACCATTTCTTCAGTCAGGTTACCATCTTTATCAACAGCGGAGTCAGCCTGTGCAATGACAGTCCCTACTTCTTCAATTGCAGATAAATATTCAACTTCATCAGTTACACGACCATCTACAACTTTACGGTATGGTGTTTCCAAGAAACCGAAGTCATTCGCTTTTGCATAGACAGAAAGCGAGTTGATCAAACCAATGTTTGGACCTTCAGGCGTTTCAATTGGACAAACACGACCGTAGTGAGTTTGATGTACGTCACGTACTTCGAAGCCCGCGCGTTCACGTGTCAAACCACCAGGGCCAAGCGCAGATACACGACGTTTGTGTGTAATCTCAGACAATGGATTGTTTTGGTCCATGAATTGAGACAATTGGCTTGAACCAAAGAATTCTTTGATTGCAGCAGCAACAGGTTTTGCGTTGATCAAATCTTGTGGAGACAAGTTATCTGTTTCTGCTTGGCTTAAACGCTCTTTAACAGCACGCTCAACACGAACTAAACCAACACGGAATTGGTTTTCTGTCATTTCACCAACAGAACGTACACGACGGTTACCCAAGTGATCGATATCGTCGACTTCGCCTTTACCGTTACGAATTTCTACTAATGTACGTAATACATCAATAATATCGTCGTGTGACAGAATCCCTTCAACTTCACGTGACTTCTGGTCAGTACCCACTTCGTAAGGACGACCCAAACGACGGTTGAACTTCATACGACCCACTGGAGAAAGGTCATAACGCTCAGAAGAGAAGAATAAGTTGTTGAATAAGTTCTCAGCAGCTTCTTTCGTTGGTGGTTCGCCTGGACGCATGACTTTATAGATTTCAACAAGTGCTTCTTCACGACCTGTTGTTGTATCCGCACGCAATGTATCTGCAATGAAAGGACCACGATCGATGTCGTTCGTGAACAGGATGTTAAACTGTTTAACACCACCTTCAGCGATCTTCACCATGATGTCATGGCTAAGTACGGTATTCGCAGGAATCACATCACCACTTTTCAGTGTGATATCTTCAGCTGTAATACGCTCATATAAATATTCATCAGGTACAGAAAGCTTGGCTAAGTTCGCAGCTTCCATTTGACGTACATGACGTGCATTAATACGTTTACCTTGTTCAACGATCGCTTTACCATCATTATCCAAGATATCGAATTGTGCCATTTCACCACGTAAGCGATCTGGAACAAGATCAATCTGATAGCTACCCATATCAAGATATACAGGTACTTTTTCATAGAACAAATTCAAGATTTGTTCATTGCTGTAATTCAAGGCACGCAGAATCACCGTTGCAAGCAGCTTACGACGACGGTCAATACGTACGTATACTAAATCTTTAGCATCAAATTCAAAATCTAACCATGAACCACGGTAAGGGATAATACGTGCTGAATACAACACTTTACCACTTGAGTGAGTTTTACCCTTATCATGATCAAAGAATACACCTGGTGAACGGTGTAATTGAGATACGATGACACGCTCAGTACCATTGATAACGAAAGTACCGTTATCGGTCATGAGTGGCATTTCACCCATGTAAACTTCTTGTTCACGAACGTCTTTAATTGATTTCGTTTCACGATCTTTAATGATCAAACGAATTTTTACGCGCATTGGTGCTGCATAAGTTGAACCACGTAAAATACATTCACGCACGTCAAACTCAGGCTTACCAAGGCTATACTCAACAAATTCTAAAGCAGCATTGCCAGAATAACTTTCAATAGGAAAAACTGAACGAAATGCGGCTTGGAGACCGATATCTTCGCGATTTTTTGGAGTTTTACCGCCTTGTAAGAATGTACGGTACGAATCGACCTGAATCGACAGTAAGTACGGTGCTTCCATTACGTGGGGCAATTTACCAAAATTCTTACGGATCCGTTTCTTTTCGGTATATGAGTATGCCATCTGGAGTCCTCGGAAAGTAAACTAAACCCGCCTGCAGAACGGGTCTAGAAGGAATTACGCAGGCCGATATGGCCACCACTGTTTACAAATGCTGCAATTTTTAGTGGTATTAAAACGCTTAACAATATTTTTATAAGCAAAAAAATATTGGTAAGCGTTTGATTTCATGAATTTCGTTTAAATAATACGCACAATAAGCGTAAAACTATCAAAAAACGAGCCGATTATTGTAACGCAAAAAGGCTGATGACCCAAGAGCCATCAGCCATTTTTTGGAGCCGATTTTGAAAAAATCGACTCCCTACAGCATTACTTAAGTGTAACTGTAGCACCAGCTTCTTCAAGCTTCTTCTTAAGTTCTTCGCCTTCTTCTTTAGAAACGCCTTCTTTAAGAACAGCAGGAGCGCCTTCAACAAGATCTTTCGCTTCTTTAAGACCAAGACCAGTTGCTTCACGAACTGCTTTAATTACAGCAACTTTGTTCGCGCCGAAAGAAGTCAACTCAACGTTGAATTCAGTTTGTTCTTCAGCAGCAGCAGCAGCGCCTGGAGCAGCAGCAACAGCAACAGCAGCAGCAGATACGTTAAATTTCTCTTCGAAAGCAGAGATTAATTCAACAAGTTCCAGAACAGTTTTTTCAGCAACTGCGTTTA